>CAYLWH010000280.1:0-1531 GCA_964387245.1 uncultured Mycobacterium sp. | reverse complement strand
GGTCACGCCTTACGGGACCGCCGTGAGGGCGCCCCTGATCCGGGGCGCGATCTGCTCAGCCAGGTATTGATGGCCGGCGTTGTTGGGGTGCCGGCCGTCGGCGCCGATCAGTTCAGGACGTCCGACGAACCAGCCTTCCTCGATCGGGTCGACGAATATCCCGCCCGCAAGCATGGTTTCATTGCGAAGGGTGTCGCGGATCGCCAGGATTTCAGCGGGCGGGTGCACGTCGAACCACACCGGACCGATCACCAGCAATACCGCGCGCGGGGCGGTGTGCCGGGTTTCCCCGAACGCCCGGTTGGCCTGCGCGCCGATCGCGCCGATCGGTTCCGGGACGTCGTTGCGACTTCCGAAAAACACCACCACCGAATCGTCGGGCCAGACCAACCGCGCCGCCTCTTCGGGGTAGACGGTGCCGTCGAGGCCGCGATGGGCATACCCCGAACCACCGCGGCCCGAGACCTCGGGTGCGACCTGGATACCGGTGGATCTCAGGTTGTGCCACGTGAGCTCCGGCCACCCGAAGGGTCCCATACCCCCCTCGAACGCCCCGGCGGTCAGCGAGTCGCCGATCACCACGACCCGGCTCGGGAAGAACGGGTGCTCGTCCGTCGTCAGCGCGATGTCTCCGACACCGCCGGGCACGGGCCGGGCCAGCATCACGCAGGTCATAACCAGTACCGCCAGTGCGGTCAATGCGGCCACGATTCTGCGTCGGCGGCGGGGCATTCCAGCATGATGCCCGGCGTCGCGGTCTTGCCGCAACACGATCCACGGGCGCCCTGACGTGCCCACCGGCGCTACCGCGAGAGGTCCCTGCGGACGATGACGGCGAGTTCTTCGCGGCTGGCGGCATCGAGCTTGATGCAGGCACGGTAGATGTGACCCTCGACCGTGCGTATCGAGACCGTAAGTTTCTCCGCGATCTCCCGGTTCGACATGCCTTCGCCGATGAACGCGGCAATCTCGCGTTCCCGCGGGCTCAGCGGCAGCGGGTGAGCCGCCGCGCGCAGCGCAGGGGTGATCGCCCCGCCGCATCGTGCCGCGAGCTGCAACGCCCGCGTCGCAGATTCGGCGCTGCGCCGGCCCTTGCCCGCGCGTTCGTGCAGAGGCGCCGCCGCGGCTGCGGAGTCCGCGGCGGATAGCAGGAGACCGGCCTGCTCGAAATCGGCGCCGACAGCGTCGAGCGCCTCGGGATCGGCCGCGGCGACCGCGGCCGCGTGCCGGCCGTAGAGCTGCACCAGCACTCCGTCGACCTGCTTGACCAGACCCGCGAGCCGGCTCGCCACGCTGCGGTCACCGAACCGGGCGGCGTGGTGCAGTGCTTCGGCCTCGGCGGCCAATTGATGTGCCCGGTGTGCTGTCGCGGCGGCGGATCGGGCCAGGTCGACCGCGGTCCGATCGCCTCCCCGGGCTGCCGCCAACCACGCCTTGGCGATCCCCAGCTGAGGATCGTGCAGCGCCACCTGCGGTCCGGAGTGTTCCCGGGCGTCGTCGAGAACGCGCTCGGCATCCTCGGTGCGTCCCA
>CAYLWH010000279.1:0-1539 GCA_964387245.1 uncultured Mycobacterium sp. | reverse complement strand
ATCAGCCGGGCACCACCGACGAGTATCCGAACTGGAGAGTCCCGCTCAGCGATCCGCAGGGCAGGCCGATGCTCCTGGAGGAGGTATTCGCCGACCCCGGCGCCGCGGCGCTCAGCGACGTGATGCGAGCAGCCACGTCGACGTGACAGCGGGCCGGCCCGGCTGGTGTTAGCTTCGGATGCCATGAGGTTCGCCGTCGTCGCCCCCGTCGCGGCGGGCGTGACCGCGGATCCCGCGTTCATGGTTCGGTTCGCCCGGCATGCCGAGGACTGCGGATTCGAATCCCTGGTCGCCGTCGAACACACGGTGCTGGCCGCCCGATACGACAGCGTCTACCCCTACGACCCGTCGGGGCGCGTCGAACTGCCCGCGGATTGCCCGGTCCCCGATCCCCTGGACCTGTTGGCCTTCCTGGCGGGACAGACCACCACCCTGGGATTGGCAACCGGAGTCCTGGTGCTGCCCAACCACCATCCGGTGGTGCTGGCCAAGCGGGTCGCCACCGTCGACCGGCTCTCGGGCGGGAGGCTGCGGCTCTGCGTGGGCGTGGGGTGGCTGCGCGAGGAGGTCGAGGCCTGCGGTGCCCCGTTCGGAGTCCGGGGACGCCGCGCCGACGAGCAGCTCGCGGTGTTGCGCGCACTGTGGGGGCCAGACTGCGACGGCGTCACGCACCACGGCGAGTTCTTCGACCTGGACGACGTGGTGTGCAGACCCAAACCCGTACGCGAAGAACGCTTTCCGATACACATCGGTGGCCACAGCGAGGCCGCTGCACGCCGGGCGGGACGATACGGAGACGGCTTCCAGCCGCTCGGCGTCGCCGGCGACGAACTCGCCCGCCTGCTGGGGGCGATGCGGGAGGAGGCCGAGCGCGCCGGCCGCGATCCCGGGGCCATCGAAATTTCGCTGGGGCACGCCGTGACGCGGATCGACTCCGGCCGGGCCGACAGGCTGCAGGCACAGGGCGCTCACCGCGTGATCCTGGCAATGCCGGCACTGGCCGACATCGGGCAGGCCGAGGATGTGCTGTCGGCGTGCGCGGACCGGCTGGGACTGGCCCGATGACGGCCCGGCCTTCCGCCCTGTCACCGGATGACCGGCTGGACCTTTCCGGGCTGGTGCACCGCTACGCCGCCTGTGTCGGCGATCGCGCGTTCGCCGATGCGGCCGGGTTATTCACCAGCACAGCGCAATTGGTTCTGCCCAAGCCGCCGGACACACTTGAGCCGGTACACCGTCATATCGGCCGCCAAGCCGTGCTCGACGCGCTGTCGGCGCTCGAACAGGTCACCCGGACCGAACACGCCATCGTCGGGGAGGTCTACACGGGCGTGAGCGCCGCCGGCGAGCGCGGTGTCGCGGCGGGCAGAGTCGTCTGCATCGCGCACCATTGGACGGCGACGCCCGAGCGGATCACCGACGCGGTCTGGCACGTGCGCTACGACGACGAGTACTGCCGCACCCGCGAGGGCTGGCGCATCGCGCGCCGTGCCCTGACCGTCGACGCCATCGAAATCAGCCCGGTCCGGAGGTTGCGAC
>CAYLWH010000278.1:0-1539 GCA_964387245.1 uncultured Mycobacterium sp. | reverse complement strand
ATCAGCCGGGCACCACCGACGAGTATCCGAACTGGAGAGTCCCGCTCAGCGATCCCCAGGGCAGGCCGATGCTCCTGGAGGAGGTATTCGCCGATCCCGGCGCCGCGGCGCTCAGCGATGTGATGCGAGCAGCTACGTCGACGTGACAGCGCGCCAGCGCGGCTGGTGTTAGCTTCGGATGCCATGAGGTTCGCCGTCGTCGCCCCGGTTGCGGCGGGTGTGACCGCGGATCCCGCGTTCATGGCTCGGTTCGCCCGGCACGCCGAGTCCTGCGGATTCGAATCCCTGGTCGCGGTCGAACACACGGTGCTGGCCACTCGATACGGAAGCGTCTATCCCTACGACCCGTCGGGACGCGTCGAACTTCCCGCGGACTGCCCGGTCCCCGATCCTCTGGACCTGTTGGCCTTTCTGGCGGGACACACCACCACCCTGGGGTTGGCAACCGGAGTCCTGGTGCTGCCCAACCACCATCCGGTGGTGCTGGCCAAGCGGGTCGCCACCGTCGACCGGCTCTCGGGCGGCAGGTTGCGGCTATCCGTGGGCGTGGGGTGGTTGCGCGAGGAGATCGAGGCCTGCGGTGCCCCGTTCGGAATCCGGGGGCGCCGCGCCGACGAACAGCTCGCGGTGCTGCGCGCATTGTGGGGGCCAGACCGCGACGGTGTCACACACCACGGCGAGTTCTTCGACCTGGACGACGTGGTGTGCAGACCGAAACCCGTACGCGAAGAACGCTTTCCGATACACATCGGCGGCCACAGCGAAGCCGCGGCACGTCGGGCGGGTCGGTACGGCGACGGGTTCCAGCCGCTCGGCGTCGGCGGCGAGGAACTTGCCGGCCTGCTGACGGTGATGCGCGAGGAGGCCGAGCGCACCGGCCGCGATCCCGGTGCCATCGAAATCTCCCTGGGGCACGCCGTGACGCGGATCGACTCCGGACGGGCCGACAGGCTGCAGGCGCAGGGCGCTCACCGTGCGGTCCTCGCAATGCCGGCACTGGCCGACATCGGACAGGCCGAGGATGTGCTGTCCGCGTGCGCGGACCGGCTGGGGCTGGCCCGATGACGGGGCGGCTATCCATCCTGTCGCCGGGTGACCGGCTGGCCCTGTCGGACCTCGTACATCGCTACGCCGCTTGTGTCGACGATCGCGCGTTCGCCGATGCCGCCGGGTTGTTCACCAGCACAGCGCAATTCGTATTGCCCAGGCCGCCGGACACTCTTGAGCCGGTACACCCGCATATCGGCCGAGAAGCGGTGCTCGACGCGCTCTCGGCGCTCGAAGAGGTCACCCGGACCGAACACGCCATTGTCGGGGAGGTCTATACCGGCGTGGGCGCGCCCGGCGTGCGCGGTGTCGCCGCCGGCAGAGTCGTCTGCGTCGCGCACCACTGGACGGCGACGCCCGAGCGGATCACCGACGCGGTCTGGCACGTGCGTTACGACGACAAGTACCGCCGCACCGATGAGGGTTGGCGCATCGCCCGCCGTGCCCTGACCGTCGACGCCATCGAAATCAGCCCGGTCCGGAGGTTGCGAC
>CAYLWH010000277.1:0-1565 GCA_964387245.1 uncultured Mycobacterium sp. | reverse complement strand
TCAGGGAGCGGGGAGCGCGGGAGTGCCCGGTGGCGGTGTAGGCGTTGCCCCGGAACTCCTCCGGCGGTTCGATCCGGTGCTCGATGCCGTGCCGACCGGCAGCCAGCAGGGCAGCGAACGCGAGGTAGGGGTTGCTGTCGGCGCCGGGCAGGCGGTTCTCGATCCGGAGCGCGTTGCCCGAGCCAACGACGCGGATGCCACAGGTGCGGTTGTCCCGCCCCCAGACGATGTTGACCGGCGCCCACGAGGCGGTGGCGTACCGCTTGTACGAGTTCACACTCGGGGCGATGAAGAGCGTGAGTTCCCGCGAGGTGGCCAGCAGACCGCCGAGGAACCAGCGCATCGTGTCCGACATCTCGCGCGAACCGGGGTTGGCGGGGAAGGCGCTGGCGTCGCCCTGCCAGAGACTGACATGGATATGCCCGCTCGATCCGGTGGAGGCGGGGTCGATCTTGGCCATGAAGGTGATCGCCTTTCCCTCCTGGTCGGCGATCTCCTTCGCGCCGTGCTTGAACAGGACGGCGCGGTCGGCGGACTCCACCGCCTGGTCGTAGTGGATGTTGACCTCGTGCTGGCCGGGGGCAGCTTCACCCTTGGAGAACTCGATCGGGATTCCGGCTGCCGTCATCTCGTTGCGGAACCGGCGGTAGAGTGGCTCCGCCCGGGTCGCCTGCAGCAGTTGGTAATCCTCGTTGAACCAGCCGATCGGGGTGAGGCTGGCGTAGCCACCGGCGTGCGCCTGTTCGTAGTTCTCGCGAAATACGTAGAACTCGAGTTCGGTTGCCATTTGCGGCGTGAACCCAAGATCCGCCAACCGCTCGACCTGGTGCTGGAGGATGCGGCGCGGGGCGACCTCCACCGGTGCGTCTGTCGCCTCGTCCCAGGCATCGCAGAGCACCAGTGACGTGCGTTCGAGCCAGGGGATGACGCGGGCGGTGGACCAGTCAGGGATGGCGAGGTAGTCGCCGTAGCCGGACTCCCAGTTCATGTCCCGGAAGCCGTCCGGGGTGGTCAGTTCCATGTCGGTGCCGAGCAGGTAGGTGCAGAAGTGGGTGCCGTGCTCCAGGCAATGCTCCACGAAATGGGTGCCAGTCACACGCTTGCCGATCAGACGGCCCTGCATGTCGCAGGTGGCGGTGATGACGGTGTCGATCTCGCCGGAGGCGACCATTGCGATGAGGTTGTCGCGTCCGATCCTGCCGCTGGTGGTGCTCACTGGTGTCCTTTCTCGGCAACGTGAGGTCTGTAGGGTTGCTGAGTTTGTCTCGGCCCAAACCTTGTCATTCCGAGCGTAGCGAGGAATCTGTCTGCCGCCGGTGTCAATTCTTGCGTATTGCGAGCACGGGAGGACACACGCGGCGCAGGTTCCAACCTGAATGCGTCGAATCAAGGTGCGCCGCTGGTCCTCCCCTACGTGTGTCGAACAAGAAGCTTCCTCGCAAGCTCGGAATGACAAGCCTGGAGGTGGTTGGGACGGGCACGTTCCCTGGGTGACGACTCACTCGATCAGGTGGCCGAGTGAGTTCTCGACGTAGGCGCGGATGGCTGCCAGGTCGGCGCGCGGA
>CAYLWH010000276.1:0-1582 GCA_964387245.1 uncultured Mycobacterium sp. | reverse complement strand
GCGCAAGGATATGCAGGTGAACTCGTGCCCGGTGATTCTCCGACATTCCGCCGGAGAGCGGGCCAGGGAAAGGGAAGGCCGGCATGCCCCGATTCATCCCACAACTTGTCCGCCGGTCTTTGGGCGAGACCGGTGTCGAGGTCCGGCTCGGTCACGACCTGCTCGACGACTACCTGCGGTTCGTCTCGGCCCGGTGTCGCCCCAACTCGGTCCTCGCTGCGGGATACGACCTGAAAGTCTTCTTCACCGTTGTCGAGAAGGACCCGCTCAAGGTCACCACTGACGATGTTCTCGAATTCATCGCCGCCCAAAGGCGTCCCGCCCACGCAGGCAACGTCGTGCGCCTCGACGACGGAGAGAAGGGGCTCTGTGCACGCACCATCCGCCGCCGCCTGGCCTCTCTCTGGGCTATACGGCTATCTGAGTGCCCGTAACCTGATCGCCGCCAACCCGGTGCCCACCGGGCTGAGCATCCGCAAACCCGCCGATCAGCGGCACCGGACCAGATCCGCCCCGTTGATCCGGACACCGCGCACACTGCCCAGAATCCTGGACGCCAACGGCGCCACCAATCTTCTCGGTGCCCTGCGCACCCACCGCGACCGTGCCATGATCCTGGCGATGCTGCTCGGCGGACTGCGCCGCTGCGAGGTCCTTGGCCTGCGCCTTGGCGACGTCGACCTCGCCGACCGGAGGGTGACGATCACCGAAGGCAAAGGAGGACAACACCGCATCGTCCCGATCGCGCCCGGGTTCTTCACCGCCCTGGCCGCCTACCTCGACACCGAACGCCCTGCCGACACGGCCACCGCGAGCGTGTTCGTTGTCCTCAAAGGACCCCGCCGTGGGCAGCCACTGTCGGCGGCCGGCGTCGACGAGATCATCCGCGGCGCCCGTGGCCGTGCCCGAATCGGCCATCTGACCTGCCACATGCTGCGCCACACCTGCCTGACCCGGCTCCGCGAAGCGGGCATGGCTTTGGAGGCGGTCCAAGCTCAGGCCGGGCACCGCAACATCGAATCCACCCGTATTTACCTGCATCTTTCCAACACCTGGCTCGCTGACCAATACCACCAGGCGATCACCGCCCTGGACCAATCCCTGGCCGCCACGGACTCCGGCAGCCACGCGTGAGCACCCCGGCCGTAGCCACCGTGCAGACACCTGCGGGTGCACGTCGGGTCGCTGACTCTGTGTCGCTGGACGAACTGACGGCGATCACACGATTCACCGCCCGCGGCGACTCCCCAGCCGCACAGACGCAGAGGCGGGCAACCGTGGAAGCCTTTACCCGTGTCTTCACGGATCTGAGTGGATGGCAACAATCCTCTCTTCCAACGCAACTCGCGATCGGTGTCGGGATCCGGGGACTGGTGGCGTTCCTGCTCCTGGCCACAGCACGCCGGGCTTCGGCCGGCTACGTCCGGGCTTGCCGCAGCGAGTGGGGTTTCCACGCCGCCGCAGTGCATCCGGACTTCGCGGACACTTTCCATCGCACCGCCCTGACCCTTGGATTCAGCGACCACGAAGCCGCACGCCAGTGGTGCACTCTGGCCAAGATCGCCGTCACCGCTGGTTCGAC
>CAYLWH010000275.1:0-1622 GCA_964387245.1 uncultured Mycobacterium sp. | reverse complement strand
CTAGGAGGGCGCTGAATAATCGGCGCGCCTCCGGGAAAGTATGCCCTGAGCTGGGATAATAGGTTTGTGCAGGGTGTTGAGCGGGCGGATCGTGAGCTGTTGGACGCCGAGGCGCTGGTCGGTCATCTGGTGGCCGAGGGCAGTATGTTCGCGTTCTTGGCTGCTCATCGTCAGGATCTGTTTCCTGACACCGAGTTCGAGGACTTGTTCCCGTCCGGGAAGGGGCGGCCGTCGATCGCGGCGTCGGTGATGGCCTCGATCATGGTGTTGCAGACGCTGCACGATCTGTCGGACCGCGAGACCGCCCAGGCAGCCTGCTGCGATTTGCGGTGGAAGGTTGCGACCGGGATGTCGTTGGACCACAACGGGTTCGACCCGACCACACTGGTGTACTGGCGTAAGCGGTTGGCGAAATCGGAGCGGCCGCATCGGATCAACGAGGCGGTGCGGGCGGTGGTCGCCGAGACCGGGATCCTGCGGGGTCGGCGCAAACGAGCGGTGGATTCCACGATTTTGGCCGACGCGGTCGCCACCCAGGACACCGTCACCCAGCTGGTGTCGGCGATCCGGCGGGTCGGGCGGATCGTGCCCGGCGGTGCGGAGGCGATCACGGTGGTGTGCACCGGGCATGACTACAGTCGCCCGGGTAAGCCGGTGATCGACTGGGACGAGCCCGGCGCCAAGGATGTGCTGGTTTCGGCGCTGGTCAACGACGCGAACACGCTGCTGGAGGCGCTCGCCGAGGTCGATCAGGACGAGTGCGACGAGCAGGTGGCCGCGGCGTTGGCGATGCTGGCGTTGGTCGCCGGCCAGGATGTGGAACCGGCGGAGGGTTCTGATGGCACCGATGGGCGGTGGCGCATCGCGCGCCGCGTCGCCCCGGACCGGGTGATATCGCAGGTCGATCCCGACGCCCGGCATACCCGCAAGTCGCCCGAGGCGCGCCGCGACGGGTACCGGGCGCATGTGGCCGCCGAACCCGAGACGGGGATCATCACCGACGAGGCGTTGACCAAGGCCGCCGGGACCGAGAACTCCGATGCCGCGGTGGCCGAGCAGTTCCTGGCCGCCGACACCGCAGGCAACAACGACGGCGAGTCGAACGCGGGCGGCGCATGCGAGTGGTACGGCGATTCCGCTTACGGCACAGGCGATTTCCGATACGCAATCGGGCAGGCCGGGCATGCGGCGGTGATCAAACCCAAGCCGCTGCAATCTGCGGTCGAGAACGGGTTCACCGTGGACGACTTCACCGTCGACGAAGGCGCCGCCACCGTGGGCTGCCCGGCCGGTCACACCCGCCCGATCAACCGGACCCGGGTGGCCAGCTTCGGCGCACTGTGCCGCCAATGCCCGCTACGTGAACGATGCACCACCTCCAAGACCGGCCGTAAAATCGTTCTGCACGAACGGGATAGAGAGCTGCGTGCGGCACGCGCCGAGTGGGCCGCCGACCCCGGATTGCGGGAGAAGTACCGCAAGTTCCGGCCCAACGTGGAACGCGTCGTCTCCCAGATCGCCAGCCGCGGCGGTCGCCGCCTCAAACTGCGCTACCGCGGCACCGCCAAGAACCACGCCTGGCTCACCCGCCGCACCGCCGGGCTCAACCTGCGCAACCTCAT
>CAYLWH010000274.1:0-1636 GCA_964387245.1 uncultured Mycobacterium sp. | reverse complement strand
CAGGTAGTAGGCCTGGGTGGTGTCGCTGCCGGCGTGCCCCAACACGGCCGATACCACCGGCATCGGCGTGCCGCCGCCGATCATGGCCACGGCCAGCGCGCGCTGCGCAGGGAATGCATCCCGCGCACCTGGCCGGGGGGAAGACGATCCCGGCGCGGGCCGCGTTTCGGGGCAGCCGGGCGGCGACCGACGAAGCGCACCCGAACGTGTCGAACGGGTGGCGGTGCTTGACGAACACCTTGCGGCAGTCCGTCTCGGGACGACCGCCCCGCACGTAATCGATGATCGCCCAACCGACGTCGTCCAACAGCGGCAGGGAAAGCGGCCGGCCCGTCTTGTGCTGAACGATCGTGATCTGCTTGGCCCGCCAGTCCAGATCGGCCAGCTCCATGTGACGCAGGTCCGAGATCCGCAGCCCGAGTCGCGCGGTCGTCAGGATCATCGCGTAGTCGCGTTTGCCGGTGGCGGACTGACGGTCGATCGCGGCCAGCAGCATGCGGATCTCATCGGCGGTCCACAGGTGCGGCTCGGATTCGTGACGCACGTGCCGGTGCGGCGGCAGCCGATCCGCCAGACCCGGCGGCGCCTTGCCCGCGGCGGACAGGAACTCCAGGAAGTCGGCCAGACACGATCTCATGACGGCGACCGTCTTGCGCCGCAGGTGGCGTTGCCTGAGCAAGAACCCCGACACGTCGCGCACCCCGAGCACCACGAGATCACCGGCGTCTACCTCGTCCAGGTAGGCCAGAAACTCGCTGGCCGCCTTGTCCTTGGTGATCACGGTTGCCTCGGCGTTGCCCCGGCCGCGGCACGCGACGAGGTAGTCATCCCGCAGCGGACGAAAACGGTTAGGACAGTGGTCCTTTGCGGCAATCACCGGCCGGTCAACGTCGACCCGCCGACCGGCCAGCGCGTCCGCCATCAACACCACCGGCCGTCGAACCGCCCGAACATCCTCGTTCTTGACCGATTCCCGCAACGACCGCAACCTGACCCCGGTCTGGTTCGCGATGAACTCGATGCACGCCTGGTCGCTCGCCGCGTCCGACCCGCGGCCCGTCAAGAAGTCGGCGAAACGGTCCAACACAGCCCGCTGTCGCCGGAACGTTTCCTCGGACCTGCCAGCATCGCGCAACACCGCCAACACACGGCTGACCGCCTCCCCGACATCTGTCTTTCCCATCACGATCACCCCTGCATCCGGTAGCGGAACGAACAGCTGAGGTGATCCTTCGCCGACTCGGCAAGCAGCCAGAGACGCCGCGAGCCAGCCCGACCCCGCCCCCGACGGCTGGCTCGACTCGCTGGGCAGGTAACGGGGAACCGCCAAGGATTATGCGGACGGCGACACTACCCGCACGGCCGCCACCAGCGGAAACCCACCGTCAGGGCGCATAACCCCGCCGTCCGCCTAATACCGCTTATGTGGAATTCCATATAACCGTCATACGTTCGCCGTCCTACAGCTGTCGGCGGGCGTGCACTTCATGCAGGTGTCGAAATGGTTGGGGCACAGCACGTACACGCTGACGCTGGACGTGTACGGCGACTACATCGCCGAGGACGAAGGCGGCGGCAATACCCTGCCGGAACCTGTTGCCCCGGTAGCAGATACGAACGTCGTCAATCTATTTGG
>CAYLWH010000273.1:0-1645 GCA_964387245.1 uncultured Mycobacterium sp. | reverse complement strand
CCATGCTGCCGAGTGCCGAACCGGTCAGTACGACAGTTAGCTGGCGGCCGTCCACCGGATTCCGAATCCTGAAACTAATGATTTGCTCGACTTACAATTTGATGTCTCCGAGGTCGGCAAGGACGCCTGTGCCAGCGGCGTTCAACCGAGGATCAAACCGGGAGGGCGCCGTGGCGCTTGGCGGCATCGAGTTCGTACCCGCCTGAGACCGCCCCTGCTCGGCCAGGAAGTGCCGGCAAGCTGCTAGCTTCTCATGCAGAGATCGCGGCATGCCGCCGGCCGGACGACACAGGGGGAGCGAAACAACCATGCAGACCCGCACGATCAAGACCACCGTCGTTGCCGCTTCGGCGGCCGTAACCATCGGCCTTATGGGCGCACCCCTGGCAGTTGCCGACGACGCTACCGCGGCGACCACGACGACCATCGGGCAGCAGGCCAAAATCGACGCCGACGGCGTCGTTCAGAGCTGGACGGTCACCGGACTCCAGCCCAGCTCGGATGTGATCTCCTATGCGCCGCGCGGCACGCTGTGGGAGGCGACCGCGACCAACGAGGCGATTCAGGGTTCGGTGCAGCCGATGGTCTCGTACCTCAATGCCCGCGCCGCAGACGGCGAGAACTACCGGGTCCTGTGGGGTGTCGCAACCGAGCAGGGCGTCAACCCGGCGCCGCTCGCCCAGGGTGAGAAGACGACGGGCAAGGTCTACTTCGACGTCACGGGCACGGCGCCCGAGAGCGTCGTCTACAACGACGGTGAGCATGACCTGCTGGTGTGGAAGCCGGCGCCGCCCGCCACCACCGGATCGGGGGGCCAGTGGACGCCTCCCGCCGAGCGCTCCCCCGCGCAGACCGCACCCGAACCCGCGGCGACCGGCAGCACGGGCACGCCGATCACCGAGGGCACCCCCGCGACACCCGCTCCCGCGGCGGGAAGCCAAGGGACCCCACTGCCCGCAGGCACTCCGCCGGCGCCGGCGCCCGCAGCCGGCAGCGCCGGCACCCCGGTCGGCGAAGGTACCCCCGCCGCGCCCGCAATGCCCCCGGCGCCGGCGGCTGGCAGCGCCGGCACCCCGGTCGGCGAGGGCACCCCTGCCGTCCCGGTGCCCCATGGACCGGGACGCGCGGGCACTCCCGCGTCCTGAACATCAGGAGTGGGTGGACCACCATTGGTAAAGCTGGTCGAGCGGCGGTCCGGGCGGATCGGACCGGACGACGCCGACCTGTAACCGCTCGACGTCGGTCCATGCCACGATCGGCACATCACCCTGCATACCGCACACCAGCGTGCCACTGACCTGCGAAGGAGTGGCGTTGTGGCGCCAGGGTCCCGGCGACTGGATGTTCCCGGGGCATATCACCACGGCACCCGGTGGCACCGCTGCGGTGAGCGCCGCATCGAGCGCGGCCCTGTCTCCGCCCAGCGAGAAGCTCGCCGATGTCGGCCCACCGGGGTCGGAGTTGTTGTCGCAGTTGAACATTGCGACGGTGCCGGGTGCCGGATCGACCGCATTGCATGAGCCCGGCGAGAAACCGGGCGGGAGTGACCGCATCAACTGCGCCTCGGCGCCGGCGTCACGCCTCGGCGCCTCCGTGGTCGTGGTGGTGGTGGTCGTCGTCACGGTTGTGGTGCTCGCACTGTCGG
>CAYLWH010000272.1:0-1673 GCA_964387245.1 uncultured Mycobacterium sp. | reverse complement strand
GAATCTGGAGCTTCAGTGAATCTGCGCCAAGTCACTCGTACGGTATTACCGTACGATGACGGTACGGCATATCCGTACGGAAAAGGGTTCAAGCTCATGCCAATCAGTGCCAGTGAAGCCCGACGACGACTTTTCCCGCTCCTTGAACAAGTCAACACCGACCATGAACCTGTACGCATCACATCGAAAGCCGGAGATGCGGTGCTCATGTCGGCCGACGACTACGACTCGTGGCAAGAGACTGTCTACCTACTGCGTTCGCCTGAGAATGCACGCCGACTCATGGAGGCTGTCGCCCGGGACAAGACCAGCCGCACCGCACTGGCTGGGTACAGCAAGTCGATCGACGAACTCCAGGAGATGGCCGGCGGCGAGGAGTGAGAGGCATCGACTTTGATCCGGATGCTTGGGAGGACTTTCTGTATTGGCTAGCCTCCGACCTCAAGACGGCCCGGCGGATCACCAGACTCATAGGAGAGATCCAGCGCGACCCGTTCAAAGGGATTGGAAAACCAGAACCGCTCAGGGGGGAACTGTCCGGGTATTGGTCCCGGCGAATCGACGATGAACATCGGCTTGTGTACCGAGCGGACGACCACGAAGTCAAGATCCTAAAGGCCCGCTACCACTACTGACGGGCTGTCAAATGATCGCGTTGTCCCAGATTCAATGAGAAATGCCCAGCCTTGATGAGAACGGACAACTCATGGACCGCTGTCCGATGCGAGTGCTTCCAACGTGAGGGGGTGGACCGAACGAATGCCAAGTGCAGCCTCAGCCGTGCCGCGCGACTTCCTGCGCGAGTTGCACGCGGGAGGTGAGTCCGAGTTTGGCGTAGACGTCGGCGGCCCCGAACAGCCGGGCTGCTTCACGGTGACTGCCGGCGCCGACGGCGAGTACGGCGAGGCACTCGAGAGTGTCGGAAGCGGCGCCGAATGCCCGAACGCTGACGGCAGTTGCGAGCGAGTCGTGCGCTGGAGGCTTTGGGCATTGCGCGGCTGCCTGCGGCGCGGTGACCGTCACTTGGCCCCGGCGATTCTTCAGGGCGGCCGCGAAGCCGATCGCAGTCGCCTGGCAGCTTGCGGCCGGCGGTGACCTGGCGCTGCCCGAGATAGAGGGTCCGCGACCCCTGTCCGTGCGCGTCGCCAACGCCTACACGGATTGGGTGCTGACCGCCTGTGAGTCCGACGCCGTGGTCGCCGGACAGTTCTTGAAGGTCAACGGCCTCCTCGACCCGCTGAGTCGCCTGCTACACCCGGCGTTCGTTTACCGAGTCGCGACCGTCAACCTGCGCCGCGGGAGGTGTTCTTCAGAGTCGCGATGGACACGACCGACGAATGCCGCGGCATGGCAGTAGGAACTGGCCCCCGCTACGAGATCAGCTCGCGGATGTCGTCGGCGGTGACAGCGGAACTGAACGCGTTGCCGTTGTCGATCACGCTGGAAAACAGCTTCGCCTTGCGCGCGTTGAGGGCAAGCACCTTGTCCTCGATGGTGTCGCGCGAGATCAGCCGGTAGACCATGACCGTGCGGGTCTGCCCGATCCGGTGCGTGCGGTCGACGGCCTGCGACTCGACGGCCGGGTTCCACCACGGGTCGAGAAGGAAGCAGTAGTCGGCCTCGGTGAGGTTCAGCCCGAACCCGCCCGCCTTGAGGCTGATCAGGAAGACCGG
>CAYLWH010000271.1:0-1675 GCA_964387245.1 uncultured Mycobacterium sp. | reverse complement strand
GTCGTGTGAACCCTGCCGAAAGCCTGCAGACCCTGCTGCAGCAGCAGACGGCTGGCCCGATAACGGCAGCACCGGTGCCAGGCGTTACCGGGGCGCAGATGCTGTCCCGGTTCCCGCCGCGGTCGCCGAGGTTGTCGTGGCCGGCGACCGAGGCCGGTCGATCGGAGGTTCTGAGCAGGCTGCTGACGCCGCCGTTCGGATTGGATCATGCGGGCAGTCAACAGAAGCGGCGGTTGGCTGTGTTGTCCGTGGTGAGTTGGCTGCAGGCTCAGCCCGGTGATACGTGGCAGGGTCGGTGGCGCTCCAGCGGGGCCGAGGATCAGCGAGACTGGCGGACCCTGGTGGGCGCCGCACCGGGTCCCTGCGCAGCGGCCGCGGTGAACAGCGGAAAGCGGCCATCGCACCTGAGTCCTGGTCTGCTGGTGCTGATCTGCGCCGATGTGATCCGACCGAGTCTGGGCTGGATGCTGACCTCACCGCAGGTCCGCCGCAACCTTGCCGTCGAGATGGCCCGCACCCGCGACGCCGCCGCTTTCGCTGAACTCAACAGGATGTGTGTCGCGGGTGAGGTGGGATTGCAGGTCGGCCAGCAGGCGTTGACGCGGATTGCGGTGGTCATGGCCGCAAAGGGAGGGACCGTCGGCGACGTGCGGGTCGGCGACTGTCTGGAGCTGCTCACCATTGCCGCGGCGTGCGAGCAACGCGACATGCACGCCCGCAGCCCGCTGTTCTACCAGCTGCTGCATGCTCGCGGCGGCTGGGGCGAGGACGCTCCCGCGGCGATCCAGGTGTTCTCCGGCCGCGGGCAGCCCAGCTGCGAGCAGCTGATCGACCGCTACCGAATCCGGTGTCGGCCGATGCGCGACGTGCTGGTCGACTACCTGCGCGAGCGTCAGCCCTCGGTGGACTTCTCGACGCTGCAACGTTTGGCGTATCTGCTCGGCAAGCTGTTCTGGGCCGACCTGGAGGCCCATCACCCCGGCATCGACTCGCTGAAGCTGACCCGCGAGGTTGCCGCCGCCTGGAAGCAACGGGTGATGACCAAAACCAGGACGACCGTCACCGGTGACGGCGGGGAACAGACGCAAGTGTCGGCCCGATTGGACGGGCGCAGCGTGCTGACCGCGGTGCGGGCGTTCTACCTCGACATCGCCGAATGGGCCGACGACGACCCGGCACGTTGGGCACCGTGGGCGGTGCGTTGCCCGGTCAGCGCCAGCGACGTCTCCCACAAGAAAGACCGATCGCAGCGCAAGTCCCGGATGGACCAACGAACCCGGGAACGGCTGCCGGTGCTGCCGACCCTGACCGCCTGGGTGCAGAGCGAACGCGACATTACCGCCGCGGTGCTGCACGCCGCGCGCAGCGCCGCACCGGGTGCGGTGTTCACCGCAGGCGGGGTGACTCTGCGCCGCTCGATGATGAAGACCCCGACCACCGGACGGATCTGGGCCGAACACCCCGACAACGGGCAACGACGTGACGTCAGCTTCGAAGAACACCGCGCGTTCTGGACCTGGGCGATGGTAGAAGTGCTGCGGCACACCGGGATCCGGATCGAGGAACTGACCGAACTGTCCCACCACAGCCTGATCCAATATCGGCTGCCGACCACCAGCGAGCTGATCCCGCTGCTGCAGATCACCCCGTCCAAGACCGACCAGGAACGGCTGCT
>CAYLWH010000270.1:0-1706 GCA_964387245.1 uncultured Mycobacterium sp. | reverse complement strand
CCGCCGCGTCAAGGCGCTCAACGGAGCCGTCGGGATTTCCGGCACCCAGTTCGGTTGCTGCGGCGGCCACCAGTGCGACCGGATGCTGCCAACTGCCGGCAGCCGAACCGTCGAGGTTCCGCATGGCGGGAACGTGGCCCGGTGCGGTGAGGATGGGGCGCATCGTGGCTGCCAGAGCGCGGTCGGCGCGGTCACAGGATTCCGCGAACCGGACCGGGAGCCGCGCGGCGTCGAGACCGAAGCGTATCGGCGCTCCTCCGTTGATCGGTCCGGTAGGCACCGCACGGCCTGCTCCGCTGACAGCCGCCCAGTCCGGCGGCAGCATCCCGGGCCCGACGAGCTGCCAGCCCACGATCCGGTGGGTGCGGGTGATGTCCATCCACCGCCGGTCGGCCGAGGCCTCGAAGAGGTCGCGTTCAGCGCGAGGACTGAAGTACCCGGGATTGATGATGTACGGCGTTGTCGTGGCCCAGTTTCCGCCGACCAGGACGCGCCCCGAACCCGCCACCCACGTACCGGGAGGATCCACATCGGCGGTCGACGCGATCGCAGTACCGACGTTGACGGTCTCGTGCTCCAGGATCGCCTCGCCGAGTCGTCTGCCCTCCTCGAACAGCTCCGGCGCGTCGAAGCGGCGGGCGGCCAACACCAATGACCGTGCCGCATCCAGATCGGCATCCGCCGCGCTGTTGCCGTCGGTGACCGCATTCTCGGCCCAACGCCAGGCAAGGAGGCCGTCGGGCCGGCGCAGATGCGTCTTCGTCCAATCCCATATCGAACGGAACCGGGCCTCGTCGCCGACGGCCACGGCGATGAGCATCCCGTAGGCCTGTCCCTCGCTGACGACATCTGAACCCTCGTCACGGCGCACGACCCGGCCGTCGGGTTCGACGTACTCGTCCAGGAACTCCCGGCCGGCGACGCGCGCCGTGTCTTCTCGCATGCGGGCGATGTCGCCCGCATCGAGTCGAGGATCGACGGCTTCGGCGATCCACCAGCCGGCGCCCACGATCAGCCCAACGGCCAGCGCGAGCGCCGGCATGACCCTCACCTTGTTCGGAATCTCGGGTCCCTCGCTCCCGCACGCGTCATCAAGGCCGCCGCGCCGACGATGATGGAAAGGCATAGCATGGCCGCGATCCGCCTGCGGTCCGATCGCTGGATCGCGAGCGTTTGCGCGGCCGGCTTGCCGGCCGCACCACCCCGCGCGGACATTGTCGACGTCGGGGGATCCAGCGCGGTGGGAGCACCGGCAACATCTCGCAGCGTGCGCACCCGTGGACCGTCGGGCGTGTCGGTGAGGAGCAGGCTCGTCGGCTCCCCGACCGGGAACTCCACGGGCTGGCGCCATTCCCTGCCGTTCGTTGCCACCACCGCTTCGTAACGGCCCGCGGGCAGCGGCGCGTATCCCGTGACAAGCCCGTATCCAGCTTGGTTAGCCAGCACGATCGGCTCGACCATGCCGGGTGCCACCAGCGCCACGTAGACGGGTCCCGTAGCGGCGGCAGCGTCGAACATCCGCACCGCGGACTCGGGCGGGAAGCTGGTCGGCGCACCGTCCGGCGTGAGTTGCGCCGCCACCTGGCCGGATTCGCCCGCCGAGAAAAGCGCCAGGGTGTAGGTCAGTTCCGGATCGACGGTGAGCACCTGACGGATGACCGGATCAGCTCCGCCGGGACGGTTGGTCAGCACGACGTAGGTCCCGG
>CAYLWH010000269.1:0-1723 GCA_964387245.1 uncultured Mycobacterium sp. | reverse complement strand
TGAAAGGCAGCCCGATCTTTACAGATACGGCAGTACTTCGAGTTCGCTCCATACGCCGTGGATAGTGGTTCCGCGCCAGCTAGGAAATCGAGCATGGACTGCTTCGCAGCCGCCGCGACCAACCAGTCCTCGTGATGATTGGAGCAGAGCCTATCGGTGCTATCAGACCGCGGCCGCTCACAATTTGGGACGTTGCACGCCCAAGGAAAAACATAGTGATCGGGCGGAATGAAGATAACCTCGTCTCGGAATAGCGGGTCAAAAGTAGGGGACGCGATGAGAGCTAAGAGCAATTCCAGTCTGTCCTGGTGGACACGACTTCCGTAGTCTTCGGCAAGAATCGCCAGTATCTTCAACGTTCATTCTCCCGCCATACGCGCTCCAAGGCGCTAGAAAAAACTGGGTCGTCGACATCGACGTGGCCATAGATTTCCTCAACCGTTGAGGCCGAAGCCCAGCCGCCCGCATCTCGTGCGATAAGCGCGTTACCCCCAGCTGCACTCAGAACGTCTGTAGCGAATTGATGCCGGAAAGCGTGCGGCTTAACGAGGCCGATACCAGCTCGATGACTCGTCCGCGCAAGCATTCCGCGAAGCGCGGAGGCGGCCCATGGTCCGCCACTTTGTGCGCCGTGCAACTGCACGAAGAGCATGCCGTGGTCCGCGTTCGGCGGGTATTCGGTCGTCATGTATTCGAAGTACGAGTGGACCATCGCGGGGCTGACTCTGCGAATTGCCCCACCGATTACGACCCCATCACTGAGAGTCCAATCAACCTTGGTCTTGACACGACTCCCATTGGGGTTGAGTTCCCTGTGGCAGATATGGACATGTCTGGATTTGCATTGACCGCAAACAGCATTCGCGCGGAGATGTAGATCCACCAAGTGAAGGCCGCAAAGCTCCCCCACTCGAAACCCGCCATCAGCAAGCCAGGTGATCGCCATGCGATCGCGGGCAGTCAGCGCTGCGGCAACCAGGGTTTCACGAGCGTGTTGAGGGGGAAGCTTCGGATGACGGCGGACACTTCGGGATGGTGAAAGCGGATTTCCACTTACGCCGGTGACGGTATGCCCCAGGAATTTTCTTCGCCTGTCCAACTTTGTTGGCAGTCGCGTTTGGTTCAGTTCCGTCGCGAGGTCGCGACGAGTTCCACGCGACCCGAGATGCAC
Organism: uncultured Mycobacterium sp.; assembly: GCA_964387245.1. Classification (GTDB taxonomy): domain Bacteria; phylum Actinomycetota; class Actinomycetes; order Mycobacteriales; family Mycobacteriaceae; genus Mycobacterium. Next base: position 552 of record CAYLWH010000269.1, on the reverse strand, counting down.
ATAGAAGCCCTTGAGACAAGACGCAGCCGTAACAAGGGCGCTCTGCGAGTACGGCTTCTTGCCGGCCCGCCACGGGGTGCCGTAGGGCCCACGAAACTTAGCTCCGAGCGCAGCCATATAGCGCGAAAGGTGAGCAGCGCTGACGGTTTCAATAGTCAGGCCTTCCCTTCTGAGCCATCGCAGGTGATCGACCAGCATGTACGCATAAGTCCTGGCTGTACCGACGGTGAACGTCTTCAGATAGCGATCGGCCGCCTCGTGCACATGCCCATCCGGCTCGACGATGGTGAACGCCATTTGACCAGTGCTGAAAACGACCTTCTGGACCCGCAAGCCGTCCAAAACTGGCCGACCACTCAAGTTCTCTGCCACCTTCCTCCGTGTTGAATCAGCAGACAGTACACGTCCTCGAGGACATGTTTGGTTAAGCCTCGACTCGGCCCACAAAGTGCCATGACACGCACACGTCCCGTACACATCCAGACATGTTCGGTAATATGCAGGAATATGACCTCGTCGTCATCGGTTCCGGCCCTGGCGGCCAGCGGGCGG
>CAYLWH010000268.1:0-1732 GCA_964387245.1 uncultured Mycobacterium sp. | reverse complement strand
CATCGGAGCTGGTATAGCCGTCGAGCGCCGGCTGGAGGAACTGGAGAGGGCCCAAGCAAGAGCAGGCTCGAATCAAGGTTAGGTTAACCGTCGCGGTGCGGCGGTAACCAACCTCGGTCAAAGTTCTACAGAACTTCGACCGGAAAAATCATCGACCGACAAGGTCGTTGGCGAGGGGATATCTCGCCCGAGCAGAAAGCCCATCGCAGGCGATATCGGCATCACCGATAAGACCGCCAAGTCTTGGCTCTCGGAATTTTCCAATCAGTTGGATTTCTCCGACCCCCCTGAGTCTCGTCAGCACTTTTTCGATGTTTGGCAGTTCGCCGCCGGACTTTGCGATTTCAAATCGTAGGGAATGCGAAAGGGTGGGATTTCAAATCTGGACCCCCAACGCCCGTCGCGTCGGGCTCGATTGTCAGGCCAGGATTGCGGACAGCATCGTCGCCCGGATTTCGTCGTCGTCTACGGCGGTGTATCGCTCGGTCGTCGCGATGCTGGCGTGGCCGAGAAGGGTTTGCACGGCACGGAGGTTGCGGGTACCGCGGTAGGCGCGGGTGGCGAAGCGGTGCCGCAGCTTGTGCATGCTGTAGCCCTCGGGCAGTACCCGTTTGACGAGCTGCCCGACATGGCCCGGGCTGATGTGTTCGCCCACGCCCTTGACGACTGCCGGGAACAGCCAGCCTTTTGCGGGCATCGACGGGGTGTGTCCGCGTGCCCCGGCCCGCACCAGTGCGGCCAGTGAGTCGTTGAGTGGGACGATGCGGGTTTTGCCGCCCTTGCCGTGGACCAACAGCGACGCGCCGGCGGTGTCGTCGATGAGGTCGCGGGTGTGAATCTGGGCGACTTCGGCGCGCCGTAGGCCGGCTTCGGCGGCCAGGCGCAGCATGACCGTGACCCGCGGGTCGGCTTTGGCCAGTGCGTCGCGCCAGATGTGGTCGGGCACCGGCCGGGGCAGCGGTACCGAGTCACGCACCGGGGGTAGTTCGTCGCCGAGGTAGCGGGGGACGTGTCCGCGGCGGTAGGCCCAGGAGAGGAATCCGCGCGCCGCGGAGCGGTAGTTGCGTCGTGTTGAGGGCTGCCAGTGGGTTTGACGGCCGAACCACGCGACGAGTTGCTCGGCGGTGATGTCGGCGGGCGGGGCGCCCAGGCCGCGGGCGATGTGTGCCAGGGTCAGCCGGCGTAGCCGCACCGTGGGCGCGGTCTGCCCGCCGGCGGCCAGGGACAGGCAGTATTCCGTGATGAGCGGCGCCCACGCGGCCGGGATGCGCGCCGCCGCCGGTCCGGGTGCCCGTGCGATGTAGCGCTCGCACAGGTAGTTCTCGACGGCGCTCAGGCCGCCGGTGACCAACGTCTCGCCGTGCTGGTCGCGCAGCTCGTAGATGTTGCCGCGCGCGATGAGCCGCAGGCCCAGTGATTTGGCTTGGCGTCTGGCGATTCTGGCCCGGCTGACGGTGCTGGCGCTCACAGCCGCACCGCCGTGGTAGCGGCCTGCACGGTGGTGAACCACTGCCCGCACACCTGGCACTTGACGCGGCCGCCGGCCTGTAGGGCGGCCTCGACGCGGCGCAGCCAGTGCCGCAGGTGGTTGCCGCACATCAGGTGCTGCTCGCAGCCATGCGAGCTGACATGCCAGGACGCCGTGCGCCGGCACCGACTGCCCGCCACGGTGGTCAGCTCGCAGCGCAGGGTTTCATCCCACCCGGCGACGACGGCCGTGAACGCGTCGGTC
>CAYLWH010000267.1:0-1766 GCA_964387245.1 uncultured Mycobacterium sp. | reverse complement strand
CGCCGATATACGGCTGTGAATCCGCCGGCCACAGACTGACCAGCGCGACGTACCAGCCGCCCTATAGCAGCATCGCAGACAGTCCGACAAGCAGAGCAGTGAGCCGTTTGCGCACGCTGCCGGGCATCGCCCAGGAGCACGACCAACAACGCGTCGGGGTTGTTGAAACGAAACATCAAGGCGGCGACCGGAGTCAGCGCGAATGCGTACCCGGCCAGCAGCCCCGCCGCCGGGCCGCTTGTGCGGCGCACCGCCGCATACAGCAGCCAGACCGCGGCGACGCCCATGAGTGCCTGCGGCACCAGCATGCTCCAGGAGTTGAACCCGAACAGCCGACCCGACAGGCCCATCACCCACATCGCGGCAGGTGGCTTGTCCACGGTGATGGCGTTGCCGGAGTCGAGCGAACCGAATAGCAACGCCGTCGCGCTCTGAGTCCCCGCCTGCACCGCCGCCGCGTAGTAGTCGTTGGCCCAACCGAGCGAACCGAGCCGCCACACATAGAGCAGTGCGCTGGCGGCCAGCAGCATCAGCACACCCGGGCGTTCCCATCGCGGCGCGGCGAGAGGACCCAGAAGCCACCTCGGCACCGGCCTGCGGAGCGTGGGCGCTACGTCGGTCGCGACCCAGATGCGATTGCTCGCAACGTCTTCCATGATCGTCATGATCTCGATTCCTTCACCGGGGACGATGTACGGCGAGGGTGGAAGACCCAGCCCCGCAAGAGCACGAAGCGAAGGGCGGTCGCCAGCAGATTGGCGGTCACCAGGACGACGACCTCGACGGGTCGTGAGGGTTCGCCGAACGGCGTCGACAAAGCCAGAGCACCGCTGGTCAGTGCCAGGCCGACGCCGAAGACCATCAGTCCCTCGCACTGCTGTCGGGCCGCTCCGGCACGTCCGCGAATCCCGAAGGTGAAGCGCCGGTTCGCGGCGGTGTTGAGGACCGCCGTCGCCAGCAGCGCCGCGAAGTTGGCGCCCTGTGCGCCCATGCCGGTGCGCAGCGCCAGAAACAGCGCCACATAGACCGCAGTGCTCAGAATTCCTATCGCCGCGAACGACGCCGACTGCCGCAGCAGCGACCTCGGTGCCGACCGCGGGTCCTCTGGGGCCGAACTGCGACGCGATCGCCGCGACCGGAATGGCACCGGAGGCAAGGCCTATCAACAGCCGGGCCACTCCTCGGAGGTCGGCGACGGCCGCCGAAACGATGTCGACCCTGCTGTCGGGATCGTCAACCCAATCGACCGGGACCTCGTGGATACGAAGTCCGGCACGCTCGGCGAGCACCAGCAGTTCGGTGTCGAAGAACCATCCCGTGTCGGTCACGTGCGGCAGCAGCACTCGCGCCACATCGGTGCGGATCGCCTTGAATCCGCACTGCGCATGGGAGAACTGCGCCGCCGGTGCCGAATGCAGGATCAGGTTGTAGCAGCGCGAGATGACCCCGTTTGGGTCCTCGCACCACCCGGGAGCAGCGGGATAGTCGCGTGCCGATCGCGACGTGGGAGTGTCCCGAGATGATCGGTGCGACCAGCGGCAGCAATGCCGACAACTCGGGTCGACAGGTCCACGTCCATGTACGCCAGCACCGGGGCGTCGGACTCGGCCCAGACGGTTCGCAGCGCACGCCCCCGGCCCTTGCATTCCAGCCGGCACATCCGCAATTCGGCTATCTCGTCGGCGAGCCGTGCGGCCATGACTGCCGTGGCATCGACGCTGGCGTTGTCGGCGATGGTGATCCGAAACGTGAACGGGAAGTGCTCC
>CAYLWH010000266.1:0-1805 GCA_964387245.1 uncultured Mycobacterium sp. | reverse complement strand
TAAGGATCCGCACAGTAATTAAGTGGGTTTTGTAGGGCGTGTCGCGTTGCGGTCTGCGGTGAGTGTGTAATTCCAGTCGCCATGGAAGTCGTGTCGGTGCAGTTGGGTGGCTTCGAGGGCGGCGATCTGCTTGTCGGTGATCTTGATGCCGCGCTCATAGGTGCTTGTGTCGAGCTCCGCGTTCACCGTCAGGCCGGTGGATGTGGTTGTCGCCCTGAGTGTTTCGATGACGACCTCATGTGATTCCAGGGGTCGTCCGCGCCAGTTGCGGCTGATCGCGGAGAAGAGCCGGTGCTCCACCTTATTCCATTTGGAGGTGCCGGGCGGCAGGTGGCAGACGGTGATGTCGAGTCCGGCCTCGGCTGCGAAGGCGGCGAGTTCGGTTTTCCATAGCCGCAGCCGGGATCCGTTGGAGCCACCGGAGTCAGCGGTGATCAGCAACTTGTCCGATCCGGGATAGGCGGCGGCTCCCATCGTGGACCACCAACGGCGGATCGACTCCACAGCGAACTGGCCGGTGTCGGCGTCGGTGCCGACGTTGACCCAGCCGGTGTTGGCGGCGATGTCATAGACCCCGTACGGGGCCACCTTGCCCAACTGCTTGTCGGCGAAATCGTGCACCTTGACCGGGCGCGGTGACCCCGCGGGCTCCCACTCACGGCCGGCGGCTTTGTAGTTGCCGACCAGTTCCTTTTTCTTGGTGTCCACACTGATCACCGGGTCCCCGTTCCCCTGGAACCGCTTCACTTGGGTGTTCAGGTAACCGAACTGCGCATCCCTATCCGGATGCTGGCCACCCTCAAGGGTTTTCGAGTTCGCCTGCAGACTGAAACCAGCCCCCTTGAGCAGCTTGGCCACCGTGCGCGCCGACACCCGATGCCCGATCGCGGTCAGCTCGCCGGCCAGCTTGGCCGTCGATTTGGTCGTCCACCGCAACGGCGAGACCGGATCGCCACGCGAGATGGGATCCACCAGCGCGTCAAGCGCGGCCACCAGATCAGGGTCGGTCACCGCCGTAGACGGGCGACCCGCACCCGGCCGGCGCACCTTCCCGGGAATCGGCTCACCGCATTCCAACTCGCGCACACCGTGGGCCACGGTATCCGGATGCACCCCAGCAGCGGCCGCGACAAGCTTGATCCCGCCCCGACCCAGCACCTTGGCCTCCGCGCCCAGCAACAACCGCCACGCCCGCTCATCCAGATGCGGGCGAATCAACGACAAACGAGCAGCAACCAAATCAGAGTCCACATCGGGCAGAGCCATACCACAAGTGTGACCAAACCGGAGTATAAAACCTACTTAATTGCCGCGCGAGTCCTAACCGAACAATCCGACCTGTCCGCCCGACACGAAAGACCCACAGGAACAAACCGATACCGAGGTCGGACCATCAACCACACCCACATCCCGGCATGCCCCGAAAACAAGGCGCACAACCGAACTCAACTCCACATCACCAGCCGATCGGTGGATCGAGGCTTAGTCGACTTCACCCGCCCGGCGGATTCGTTGGATCCCGGAGCGGTGCCAGCCCAAGAGGCCAGATGTCCAGCGGTCGGGAACTGAGTCATGTCCCCGCCGGTTTCGGCGATGAACACCTCAGCCACGATCCGGGAGAAGCCCGGGATGCTGACCAGCAGTTCCCGGGCCGCGCAGAAAGGTTGCATCGATTCCTCGATGCGGGTCGACAGCCGCGCGATGTCGGCGGTGTGGGCGTCGATGCGGTCCAAAAACAGCCGTGCCATAAACCTCGAGTTTCGCAGTTATGCGGCTGCTGCGGCGCAGGCCAGTTCGTAGTCTCG
>CAYLWH010000265.1:0-1806 GCA_964387245.1 uncultured Mycobacterium sp. | reverse complement strand
TCGGCGGCTGCGGCCAGGGATCGGCGCTGTCGAGCGCGATGTCCCACGGCTGCCCATCGACGGTGCGGTGGGAAAACCAGTCATGCACCTCGAACTGAATCCAGGCTGCGGCCAGCAGATTCAGCGTCGTCGCCGGTTTGAACTCGTCACGGGTCAGCAGCATCCTGCTGACCAGGCGCGGACTGGGCTCCAGAAGCTGTTGCGGCGCTTCGGGAAAGGTCAGATCCACCGGGACGTTGCGACCGAAGCGACTGCCCGTCGAACCCATCAACGGGTCGGTGCGGTCGTTGCCGGTGCCGTCCACGGTGCGCGCGTACGGGGTGTCGGTTGCGGGCTCCCGCGGCCGGTCCGCGCGACCTCGTCCGGTGTCGTGCAGATTGAGCCGGCGCAGCTGCGCACGCAACCCGATCAACACCGCCAGACCCAGCGGCCGCGGCAACCGGGACCACCCCACCCGCGAATCGACACGCTCGGACAGACGGGACAGCACACGCGAAACCGGACCCGACAGGCCCCGACGCGAAGGCCGGCCCGAAAGTGGTTGTGCCGGTGTGTCTCTCATTCGGTCGCACCCTCTCTCGGCTCCAACCGCCGACCGGGCACGCCTCCGAGGTCTTACGCCGCGCACGGCTGCGCGAAACCTCGCCGGCCACCACTGCGCCGCACCTCGACCCACGGGGCTGTCGAGGGCAGACGATATCGGGACACTGACAGCAACGGAGCAAAATGGGCCAACAACGCGACACCTGCCGCGCCTGCCCCGACACGGCACCGCGGGCCAGGTGGCCTCTCCGCGAACTAGAGTAGCCGGCTACTCTAGGCGCCCGGTTGTGGCCGGCCGAGGATGCGGATAGGGGAGATTGCGCCCAGGCAGCCACAAACACATTGGGGGACCAGATGTTACGAGTCACCGTCGACGCATTTTCGGGTCGGGAGAATCCGACGTATGTTCTGGACGGCGCCGAGGAGCGAGACTTGCTGCGCGACGTCAGTCGCCGCCGCGCCGCCATCACCGACACGACCACCGGCTTCGACGGCCTGGGTTTCCGGGGCGCGATCATCGAGTCGCTTTCCGACGACGCCAACGAAGGCGGCTACGACCTGCCCGACCGTTTCAAGGTCGGGGGCGGCGGCGCACAGGACGAGGCCAATGCCCTCGATATCGCCGAAAGACTGATCCGGGGCCTCCCGACACATGCGCCGGCGGCCGACCTGGACGCGGACCGCGACCTGGTCGACTACCTCCTCGGCCTATTGCACCAGCCGGGCCGAGACCTTCCGGCGGTACCGGACGCACCGCCGCCACAGGCTCAAACCGGTGACGTGACATGCAAAATCGAACGATCCAGCTTCAATCCGGCCTTCTGGAACGCCTCCGGGGTGATCGGGCAGAACAACTGCTACAACTACGCGTCGAATTGGAAGACGAACACCTTCGCCCAGCCGGGTCGAGGCGCCGGCCAGATGTACACCGCGCTGTCATGCCCGGCCGTCACCCAGGCCGCATTTGCCGACGGCTGCCATCGCCGCTTCGTCTGCTTCCCCGAATCCGAGAAGCCCCGTCGCCTCGTGGCACTGGTGATCGCACCCGGATACGACTATCACTGGTACCGGATCCACTCGGAATCGGAAGGATTCTGGGGACACAAGCCGGGTAGCACGGCGGCACGCAACGTCGACAACAACGGGCGGTTGATCACCAATCCGGAAACCTGCGCGCGCGGGCCGTACACGGACTTCTGCGGCTACTTCTACACCTGCAAAACGCAGCGAGAGAGGATCAGATAGCACCGGTGCGCATCGAGG
>CAYLWH010000264.1:0-1837 GCA_964387245.1 uncultured Mycobacterium sp. | reverse complement strand
CCAATCGATATCGCCGATCTGCAGGTCGGCAATACCGTCGGGAACGATGCCGGAGTAGACGCCGAACAGCAGCCGGTAGGCGATCACGACGTCCAGGTGTGGGAACACATCCTGCAACGCCTGGTTGAAGACCGAGTAGTCGCGGTGGCGAAAAGCGCTGTAAGTCATGCCCAGTTCGGCAACGACGCGCGGTGTGGCGACCGGGCCGAGCCGCGCCAGCAGCCAGCAGAAGTTCTGCCGCGTCCAGCCACCCTCGCCCGGGTGATGCCCGTGGCGGACGGCCTCGAGCGCGCGCCGATGCGCGGCATAGGAGTCGTCGACCAGTTGCCGGCAGACCTCGGTGAGTCTCCGCCACTCGACCTCCGGATAAGGCGGCAGCGGTTGCCGGTTGGGCTGAATGTTGAAGTGCCGACCGGACGCCAACTCCAGCACCCCGGCGTGCAGCACCCCACCGGAGCTCGCGTAGCCCTCCACCAGGGCGCGGGTGAGCGCTTCCAGCCGAGTCGGTCCCGCCATCCAGAACTGCGCCAGCTGGCCGCGGTGCAGGTCAGCGGCCCCGCCGTCGAAACCCCGCTCGGCGAGTGCACGCACCATCGCCCGCAGCGCCGCCACGTAGCCATCGACGGTGCTGGCTGAATCAGCGCTACCGTGCGGATGGATCAGCTCCACCAGACCGGCCGCCAAGTCGTGCGCCAACCGCGGGTTGGGCAGGTCCGACAGGTCGAACTGGGCGCGGCGACCGTCGCTGAACACGCACGTCAGGCCCAACGGATCGTCGGTCACCCTGGTCGGCATTACAGGCCTGCCTTGTCGTCGCCGCCGAATTCGGCGTCCGCCTCCCGCTGCGCGCCATCATCGTCGACGAGTCCGGCTGCGGCACCAGCGGTTTGGTAGGCCTGCCGGTAGATCCGAGTGGTATCCAAGGCGTTTGACGTACTTTTCCGTGGTTAAGACGGTGGAGTGGCCCAACAGGTCCCGCAGCACCAGCAGCGGATCGGCTTGGTCAGGTAGAACACCAGCGCGGCGTCAGCGTCGGTGTCGCGCACCAGTTTCGCCGCCTGCCGGTAATGGCCGGTCACCAGATACTCCAGGGTTCGCATCGCAAAGCTGTGTCGCAGCCGGTGCGGATAAACGTGCGGAAACCGCGGCTCGAACCGGGCCCGGATCCGGTCGGCGGTGCGTTCGAACACCGACGCCCACGCGGTGAACGGGCCACCATCACCGCGCACCGCCAGCAGACACGACCCGCCGTCCGGCGCGACCAGCCGGCGACGTTCGGCCGGGATCAGCGATTCCCACGAGCGACGAACACCGTTGATCCGGGCGCCGCGGGCGTCGGGGTCGCTGACCTGCAGCGGCTCACCCCAGCGTCGTGGTGGCCGCCAGCTGGATCCATCGGTGACGGCCGTGCGGTCCAGCTGCAGGTAGTCGTGCAGCCCAGCCAGGGCCTCATACGAGATCCATGTGGTGCGGAACTTGCGGCCCTTGGTGATCCCTCCCGGCACCGGGAACGGGATCGGGATCGCCGTCGGCGCCGGCGGCAGAGCCGGGATCTCCCACGCCAGCAGGTGGGTGAACTCGCCCAGCCGCAATCCGGTCGCCAACGCCAGATCCCCGACCGCGGCGTTTCGGCTCATCTCCCGGCCACTGAATCCGGTGTCGGCCGTGCCGTCGGGCGCCAGCCCGCGCAGCCCCTTGCAGAACAAGTCGATGAAATCCGGCTCCAGATACTTGATCCTGACGTGCGGTCTCGGGGTGCGCCGCACCGCCAGGTTCACCCGCACCTCCCGGCCCGTCCCGGCGAACAATGCCCGCGCCGACCGGTAGCTGAACGGTT
>CAYLWH010000263.1:0-1895 GCA_964387245.1 uncultured Mycobacterium sp. | reverse complement strand
TCCGCGACGGTATCGGAATCGATGTTGTGGCAACGCTTCTGGGCCACGCGTCGGTCTTCACGACGAGTTCGACCTATGGGCATCTCAGTGTCGAGGACGCCCGCCGGATAATGCAGCGGGCGGGCTGGTTCACCGACCGGCAGGTGCGGCTGTGACCGCGCCGTCGCTGAAGCCCGCCGGGTCGTCGGGCTTGCTGAGCAAGCTGATGGCCGAGGTGCGCAGCGAATTCCGCAGCAATGCGCTGGAATTCGTGCCCGATGACCCCGTGTTCGGCACAGCGGCATGCCTGGCCGCGGGGTGCGGGCGAACCGCCCGCGGCCGCGGCCTGTGTCAGGGGCATCTGCAGCGGTGGAACGACCAGGGGCGCCCGGACATGGAGCAGTTCGTCGTATCGACCGATCCGCGGTGGCGGCGGCAGCAGCCGAACCAACGGTGCCGGGTGCTGGGCTGCGGTTACGGATCGGCGCGTGGCGGTATGTGCGGCCTGCACGCGCAGCGATGGGCACGCGCCGGTCGTCCCGACCTCGATGGGTGGCTGGCCGATCCGCCGCCGGTCAAGCAGCCAGCGGCGGGCGCGACCTGCCGGATCGCGCACTGCTCTTTGTGGCCGCAGGCGAGTTCGCCGTTCTGCCACTCCCACACCACCACATGGAAGGTCAACGGCCGCCCCGACGTCGACGAGTTCGCCGACCGCTTCGCCGCCGAGACTCCGCTGGCTGGCGAGACGATCCGGCTCGACCGGCTGGCTCCGCAGCTGAAGCTGGAACTGCAGTACGTGCTGCAACACCGCCACGACGACCGCCAGGGCAAGCTCACCCCCGATGTGGTCATGCGTGCGGTGCGGGCACTCGTCGATGCCGACGTTGGCTCGCTGCTCGACCACGACGAAGATGCCTGGCACGAGAGAACGCGGTTGCCGACCAACGACTCTTGTGCCCGCGGGTTCCTCGGCTACGCCTGTCGGGTGATCGCCGACCTGGCCGAGGCCGGCGGCTGGGAGGCCGAGTACCCGCGCGATGTCTGGCGGATGCGCCGGCTCGGGTTCGCCGGCAACCGCACGCTGCGTTTCGGCGGGATCGGCCAGCCCTGGCTGCGCGCGCTGACCAAACGGTGGGTGCGGTGGCGGCTGTCGACCGGGCTGGGCCTGGAAGCCGGCGGCGGCCGGCCGGTCGTCGTGCTCACCCGCTTCTCCGGGTTCCTCGCTGGCATCGGCGTCGAGCACATCGACCAGATCGACCGGTCCGTGCTGGAACGCTACCTCGCCGACCTGCGCGGCGGTTCCCTTCATGTTCAGCGCCGTGGTACCCACATCGGGCTGTTGAATCGCTTCTTCGCCGCTGTCCGCCAACACCGTTGGGAAACAGCACTTCCCGCAGAAGCGACGTTCTTCGCCGAGGACTACCCGAAACGCGAAGAGCGGCTGCCGCGGGCGCTGGCCGAACAGGTCATGGCCCAACTCGAGGACCCCGACAACCTCGGCCGATTCGCCGACCCCGCCCACCGGTTGATCACGATCATCCTGATGCGCTGCGGGCTGCGGATCACCGACGCACTGCGACTCCACAGCGACTGTGTGGTCACCGACACCGAAGGCGCCCCGTATCTGCGCTACCTCAACCACAAGATGAAACGCGACGCGCTGGTGCCTATCGATGAACAGGTGCGCGAACTGATCACCGAACAGCGCAACCGCACCGCCAAGCGCTGGCCGGCAGGCACACCGGGGCTGTTCCCGCGCCCAACGAAGAACATCGACGGCACCCACCCGATCGGCAGCCCCACCTACCGCATGGCGCTGCTGCGCTGGCTGTCCGCCTGCAACATCCGTGACGAACACGGCAGCCCGGTGCACCTGACCCCGCACCAGTGGCGCCACACCCTTGGCACCCGGCTGA
>CAYLWH010000262.1:0-1935 GCA_964387245.1 uncultured Mycobacterium sp. | reverse complement strand
ACATGGACGGCGGAACCGTGGAGCCGCACATTCCGATCAGCGCATTGAGTTCGGTGCTGCGGCCCGAGTACGGCGGGTCGTAGGCGTTCGGGCTGTCATCCGCCGAGGCGTCGGCCTGGGCGGATGACAGACTCCAACCCGACCTAAGGTCTGACGGCGCGCGGTGCGACGCACACCCGTGGTCAGTTGAACGCCAACCAGCTCGGCAGCGCGCGTTCGCGCGCGTCGCACAACACCGCCATGGTGTCGCAGGAGCCCCGGGGAACGCCCGCACCGGCCCACATGCCGCCGGTGTCGCGGCGCAGCACGATGGCCGAGGAGCCACCGCCGTCCAGCAACACCGCGGTGTCGCTGCCCAACGCGCGGAACAGATCCTGGATCTGATCGGGGGTGTAGTTGCCGCCCTGAAAGACGTACATATCGTCGGTTTCCCGGGCGTAGGCGATCGCCGTCCTGGCGGCCGACGGACCTGGGTCGTTCATCTGAGCGGTGTCGCCGGGGGCCAACAGCCCCAGCCCGCTGACCGCCACGAACCGGGTGCCCTGATCCAGCAGGCCCTGGATGACCGGGGTGGCGGCGTCGTAGTCGTTGGGGGACTTCGGTGCCACGACGAAGGGCCGACCGCCGACCGGCAGGATCATCGTCGTGAGCGCGGTCCATTTCTCGTCGCCCCCGGACAGTGCCTGCTTCCCGGCGTAGGCGATGGTGCCGGTCACCGCACTGTTGGCCCGGCCCTGGCCCCGGGTGCTGTCGACATAGGCGCCCAGGGGCGAACTGCACCCGGTGGTCTTCCAGGATCCGCCGGTCTGGCCACGCACATCGAAGAAGTTGGCGTTGACCGCGATCGTCGGCCGGCCCAGCGCCTGCCAGGCCGCCACCGGCGTGTAGATCTCGGAGGCCTGCCTGAGGCCTTCTGCGGTGCGGGCGCCGGGGGTGCGTTCGCAGCGGGCCTGGTAACCGCTGTGCGAATCCACCAGCAGGCGCGGAGCGAGCCGTTGCGAGGCCGCCCTGATGATCATCAGATGCCCGCCGTTGGACATCTCGTACCAGCGGCCCGCGGCGTTGAGCATCGGCGCCGGGAACCCGGAACCGAAGTTGTACACCAGATACGAACCGCGGGTAGTGGCTACGGCGTTCGCGAGTTTCTCGCGGCCGTCGGCCCGCGCGACGGGTGTCGGTACCGCCGGCGACACGCACAGCAGAACGGTGGCGCATCCGGCGGCGAAACGCCGAAGGTTGACGGCTGGGCGCCTCACGATGACCCTTTCGGCGAGTGGGAAGGACATACCGTAGCTCAGAGAATAATCACATCAGCCACACAGTCAACTTTGGTAACAGTTTGGTTGTCATCCAGCTTCAGACGAATCACGTTCTGTCCGTGCGGTTTTGCTGTGGCGTTTCGTCAGTGTGCAACGCCAACTGTGGATCAGCGGCCCGGCGGGGCCAACCGGTAGACGGCACCGGCGGCGTCATCGGTGACATACACCGCACCGTCGGGGCCGGCCACCGCGGCCACCGGCCGCCCCCAGCGCGACCCGTCGTCGCCCTGGAACCCGCCGACCAGGGTCTGCTGCTCGCCCAGCATGCCGTCGTGCCAGCCGAAGAACGCCACTTCGGGTGCACGCGGCGGTGTCCGGTTCCACGAGCCGTGCACCCCGATCAGTGCGCCCGTGCCGAACGGTTCGGGCAGGGTTGCGAAGCTCATACCCAGTGGCGCCGAATGAGCGCCGAGACTCTGCTCGACGGGAGGCAGGGCCGCACAATCGAGTTCGGTTCCGTCCGGATTCGTCTGCAGGTCGCGGATGAACCCCAGGCCGGGCGGCGTTCCATCGGGATTGCAGTAGGGCCAACCTAATTCACGTCCGGCGGTGAGCCGGGCGACGGATTCCGGTGGGTGCTCGTTGACGTAGCCGACGTCGACTCTGCCGTCCGTCG
>CAYLWH010000261.1:0-1952 GCA_964387245.1 uncultured Mycobacterium sp. | reverse complement strand
GATCGAAACTCCGCGTGGGTTGCTTGTCGCGGTGTTGCGTGCCACCCGCCGCCCGATCTATCCGATCAACCCGCTGGCGGTGGCACGGTACCGGGAACGCACCTCGGGTCGGATCGTGTTCGACAACGCCCCCGCGGAGGCGATCTTCTCCTCGTTGGAATGGGAGATGCTGTCCCGCAACCGTTTCCGTGCTACTATTCATGCGCACGCGCTGGTTATCGACTGGTGCTACACGTTCTACAATCACCAACGCCGGCACAGTGCCGCCGACGGGCTATCGCCCGTCAACTACGAGATCAGGGAATCCAAGACCAAGCCGGAAGCGGTATAGGAAACCCTCCACGATCTCGGGGGAACCTCATCTGGCACCTGCGCAAAGCCTGGGCACCCATGACCTTCACCGACGAACACCCACCCCACCGCGACAACCCCGTCGCCCCAGCCCGGCGCTCCACCCACGCCGACACCAAAGCCGCCACCAACCGCGACGCCGCCGGCATCTGCGCAGCTTCGGTGGACTGCTCGATCACCTGGGCACCCTCACCCGCAACCAAATCCGCTACCACCACACCCACGTCGAGATCTCCATGCTCGCCGACCCGACCCGACCAACGACCAGCGCCGCGCCTTCACCCTCATCGACGCCCGATCCCGCTGACCATTACGTAGCCACAACAAACACCACCGAAAACAACGAACCCCCAGCTCAACTGGGGATTCGTTGCCTACAACGCAAGCACTTGGGCGTAACCGGTCAATTGGCGTCGAGAGGAGGTTCAGCAGTTTCATCGACGTCGGTAGACCGCCGCTTTGCCGTGGTCGGTGAAGGGCGGAGTTGCGGGTTGCGGTCAGGCTTGTGTTCGGCCACGAGCTTCGTGTGGAGAAGTTGAAGCTTGGTGTAGTCCGATTCCAGCTGGCTGTTTCTGATTTGCAGATCCAGTATCTGCGCGATGCCGGCCAGGTTGACACCCTGATCGACCAGCTCGGTGATTCGCCTGAGCCGCTCAAGGTCATCATCGCTGTAACGCCGGGTACCGCCGGCGGTGCGCGACGGGGCGAGCAGTCCCCAGCGCTCGTAGAGCCGCAAGGTCTGCGGCGCGATCCCCGACAACTCAGAGGCCACGGAGATGCCGTAGACGCCGCGGGCCGACCGTGGCACTGACTCTCGGGCCAAACCGCCCCCCGCTCTCAACGACAATGAACGACTGGCAGGCACGAAAACATAGTATGCCAAATAGCTGAAAACTATGCTTGACGGCATAAGTTACCGATGTCGATAGATTGAAAGATGATGCAGGCGGGACCCGGGCCGCCACGAGTCCTTCAACCGTTGAGGACGAGCACATTGCCGGGCACCGAACTGGGCCGCCGCCGCGTCTGGGGAGCCCGAAGCGAGATGACTCGCCAGTATCTGAACTTTTCACGGAGAAGAGAATTAGTTAAATTTGTCTTGCCCATCATCTACATTCGTGGTATGACGAAAGCTATGTCGGTAGACATAGATCATCTGCTGTCTCTATCGGAGAGGTGAATCATGGTGTTGATGCGTTCAGACCCGTTCCGGGAGCTCGACCGGTTGACCCAGCAGGTGCTGGGCACCGCGGCACGTCCAGCGGTCATGCCGATGGACGCGTGGCGGGATGGCGATCAGCTCATTGTCGAATTCGATCTGCCTGGTGTGAAAAGCGATTCACTGGGCCTCGACGTCGAGCGCAACGTGCTGACCGTTCACGCCGTACGTCCCGATGTCGATCAGAGCCGAGAAATGGTGACCGCCGAGAGGCCCCGCGGCGTGTTCAGCAGACAGTTGTTCCTCGGGGAGAACCTCGACACCGACAGGATCGAGGCCAACTACCACGACGGCGTCTTGCGGCTGACTATCCCGGTTGCCGAGAAGGCCAAGCCCCGCCGCATCGAGATCAGTCACGACGGGAATCGCGCGGCGATCAACG
>CAYLWH010000260.1:0-1958 GCA_964387245.1 uncultured Mycobacterium sp. | reverse complement strand
ACCTTCATTCCGCGGCCGCCGCCGCCGAAGGCGGCCTTGATCGCTACCGGTACGCCGTGCTCGTTGGCGAAGGCGACGACCTCGTCGGCGTCCTTGACCGGGTCGGGGGTACCGGGCACCAGCGGCGCCTTGGCCTTGGCGGCGATGTGGCGGGCGGTGACCTTGTCGCCGAGGTCGCGGATGGACTGCGGGCTGGGCCCGATCCAGATCAGGCCCGCGTCGATGACCGCCTGCGCGAAATCGGCGTTCTCGGAGAGAAAGCCGTAGCCGGGGTGGATGGCGTTGGCGCCGGAACGCGCCGCCGCGTCGAGGATCTTGCCGAAGTCCAGGTAGGACTCAGCCGAGGTCTGCCCGCCGAGCGCGAAGGCCTCGTCGGCGAGCCGCACGTGCGGTGCGTCGGCGTCGGGCTCGGCGTAGACCGCCACGCTCTGCAAGCCCGCGTCCGTGGCCGCACGGATCACCCGGACGGCGATCTCACCGCGATTGGCGACGAGGACCTTCGAGATCTTCTCGCTGGCGTGGTTGGCCACTGTGCCTCCTGATGGCAGGTCTTTAAGAAATGTCTTTAAGAATGTATCGGGGGCAGTTTATGCGGCGCGACTCCGAACCACCGAGCCGGTGCCCCTACCGGTCGGTAACCTGCTCAGTTTTCTCGGAGACGCCGTTTTATCCGCGTGAGCATCGCCGACATCCCGCGCAGCCGCAGCGGGCTGATCAATGCCGCCAGACCCAGTTCGGTGTAGAAATCGTCCGGGACGGCCAGGATGTCCGCTGCGGGTTGGCCGTCGAGGCCGGCAGCCAGGATCGAGGCGAATCCGCGGGTTGTCGGTGCCTCGGGCGGGGCGCTGAAATACAGCCGGACGTGGGTCGGATCCTCGGCGTCGACGTGCAGGAAC
The DNA here is from genome assembly GCA_964387245.1 of uncultured Mycobacterium sp. Classification (GTDB taxonomy): domain Bacteria; phylum Actinomycetota; class Actinomycetes; order Mycobacteriales; family Mycobacteriaceae; genus Mycobacterium. Next base: position 1,062 of record CAYLWH010000260.1, on the reverse strand, counting down.
AGTGGTGACTGGCACTCTGGCACCGGCTCCATCGCCGCCTCCTCGAGGTCAGCCGGAAGTACCGGGAGTTCGTTGGCAAACTCCAGCAGCAGGCGCAGCTTGTCCTGGCCCTGTACCTCGGCGAAGTCGGACACCACCTCGGCCAATGGTGCGGGCAGGCTCATGGAATCGGACCCGGCGCTTCTCCTGGTTGCTCGCCGGTGGCGATCGGCACCCGGACGGTGTTGCCCCACTCGGTCCAAGACCCGTCGTAGTTGCGCACACCCGGTATCCCGAGCAGATGCGTCAGCACGAACCAGGTGTGGCTCGAGCGCTCGCCGATCCGGCAGTACGCGATCACCGGATCGCCGTCCCTGGCGAAGGCGTAAATCTCCTCCAACTCGGCGCGGCGTCGGAACCGGCCGCTCTCGTCGGCGGCCTTGGCCCATGGCACGGACACCGCAGTCGGGATGTGGCCGCCGCGCAACGCGCCCTCGTCGGGGTAGTCCGGCATATGTGTGCGTTCACCGGTGTACTCCTGCGGGGACCGCACGTCGATCAGAGTGTGATTGCCCAGCGCCGCCAGCACATCGTCGCGGTACGCGCGGATCGGCGCGTCGTCGCGTTTGACGATGGGATAGCCGGTGGCGGTCTTGGTGGGCACGGCCAACGTGGTGTCGCGGCCCTCGGAGAGCCACAGGTCGCGCCCGCCGTTGAGCAGCCGGACGTCCGGGTGGCCGAACAGGGTGAACACCCACAGCGCGTAGGCGGCCCACCAGTTGCTCTTGTCGCCATAGATGACGACGGTGTCGTCGCGGGAGATGCCCTTGCGGTTCATCAGGGCGGCGAACTGGTCGCCGGTGATGTAGTCCCGCACGGCGGGGTCGTTGAGGTCGGTGTGCCAGTCGATCTTCACCGCGCCGGGAATGTGGCCGACGTCGTAGAGCAGGACGTCCTCGTCGGACTCGACGATAGCCAGGCCGGGCGTGCCCAGGTGGGCCGAGAGCCAGTCGGCGGTCACCAGGCGTTCGGGATGGGCATAGTCCTTCAACGTGGGGCTGGGATCTGCGGGCAGCGGCACGG
>CAYLWH010000259.1:0-1971 GCA_964387245.1 uncultured Mycobacterium sp. | reverse complement strand
CGACCGACGCGACGACCATCACGACGACGGCGATGACGGTGGCGCGGAGTCGCGAACGGCTCCCGTTGGTCATGGGGAAGCAGACCTCTGGTTGGTGGCGGCTCCGCCCGCTCGACCGCAGAGCATACCGGCGCACCCACACGGGGTGGGGTCACCGGCGTAGGCCGGACGGATCATTCGATGATCAACGGATGACCGCCAGATCGATCGCCGCGCCCGCGCCGCCGAGCGGGAACTGGGAGCCGTGGTCCTTGGCGTCGCCGAAGGCGAACACCGCGCCGTTGCTGGTGAGGACCCAATAGCCCCCGCCCGTGGCCGATGGCCGGATCTGCACCCCGGTCCAACTGCCGCAGAGCCCGGTGCCCGGGACGCTGCCGTGGAAGCCCAAGGACGCGCCGAAGGTGAACACGCCGCCGTCGGCGCCGAGCAGCCAGTAGCCGGGCCCGGCCGGGTTGACCGCCATCGAGATCACCGGCGCGTTGAGGCGCATGTTCCCCGTCGACCCGTAGAACTGGGCGTCGCCGAACGTGAACACGCCGCCGTCGGACGCGAGCAGCCAGTACCCCCTGCCCGACGGCGTGGCCTTCATGGCGATGATCGGTGCGTTGAGGCGCATGTTCCCGGTCGAGCCGTAGAACTGGGCGTCGCCGAAGGTGAAGATCCCGCCGTCGCGACCGAGCAACCAGTACCCGTTGCCCGACGGCGTCGGCTCGATGCCGATCACCGGAGCGTTCAGCACGTGGTGGCGCATGTCGCCCAGGTTCGAGGCGCCGAAGGAGTGGACCCAGCCCCGGTCGTCGACGATCCAGTACCCACCGCCATCGGATCGACCGGACATGGCCGCGGCGGGGGTGGTGATCCCGTTGTCGAGGAAGCCCCCGCGATAGGGAGCAGAGCCCTTGGTGTACACGCCGCCGTTGCGCGCCAGGATCCAGTAGCCGGACCCCGAGGCCGGCGAAGGGTTCCCCGCAGGGTTGGACGGCCGGGAGCAGAACCCCGGGGGCAGGGGGTCGCCGCCGCTCAGGGGAGCGCCGAGGTGGCGGGCGTCGCGCTGGAACATCGGCCACGCCGACGGCACCGTGCTCGACAGGGTGTAGGCGGCGATGCGATGGGTGCCGTCCTCTGCCCTTTGCGACGGCGGCGTGACGAAGCCGCTGGTGATGAGCTTGCGGCCGGCGGGGCCGAAGTCGCCCACCGCGGCGGCGTTCTCGAAGCTGAAGCCGAAGTCGGGCGCGCCGGCCAGGACGCTGCCGTTCTGGCCGTTCAGGAGCAAAAAGGCCACGTCGGTGCCGATGGCGACGTCCTGGTCGCCGTCGGAGTCGAGGTCGGCGATGATCGGCGATGCGTTGATGGGTCCGCCGGTCTGGCAGCAGTTCGTCACCGCGCCCCGCTGCCACAGGAGCGTGCCGTCGCCCTGCCAGGCGTAGACCGACTTGTCACGGCCGCCGACCACGACCTCGGGCCGACCGTCGCCGTTCAGGTCGCCGAGCGCCGGCGAGCTGAACACGGCACCACCCGTGGCCTGTGGCCAACCCGCCACGTTGAACCCGGTTTGGAGGTCGAACGCCCACACCTTTCGGCCGTCGGGGTGGTGGTAGTACTCACCGCCGCCGGTGACGACCTCCATCCGGCCGTCGCCGTTGATGTCGCCGATGGCGGGACTTGAGCTGAAGACGTCGTAGATCTGTCGCTTCCACAGCTCGACGACGCGGCCGTTCTGGTGGTCGAGGGCGCGGAACTCGCCGCCCGCCAAGTCCAATGCTCCTCCAGTGCTCTGGTCCGAGCCGATGAAGATCTCGAGGCGGCCGTCGCCGTCGACGTCGTAGAGGGCCGGCGACGACCATGTGGAGTCCTCGACCATGTACGGGAAGCCCGCCAACGTCTGGCAGTTGGCGTCGATGGCGTGGACGTGCAGGTCGAAGCCGCCGAACACGATGTCCATGCGACCGTCACCGTCGACGTCGCCGAGCG
>CAYLWH010000258.1:0-1994 GCA_964387245.1 uncultured Mycobacterium sp. | reverse complement strand
GGTCGCGGTGCGCAGCGGATACGCCGCGCTCGCCGCGACCGCGACAGTGTTAGCGACCAGAGCCCAAACCACGGCAGGCAAGCTCACCACATCAGCGAGCCAGTACGTACGTACCGACGAGACCTCCGCGCAGCAGCTGTCCCATAGCGGCCTGGGGCGCGAATAGATGCCCGCCGTCACTGGTACGGCGCTGCCGAGCCTGTCGCAGATTCTGGGCTGGGACACCGAGCACCTGGTCCGCGCCGCCACGGACTGGAGCAGTACCGCCGAGCATTGGGAGGACTCCTTCGACAGCGTGCACCGCGGAATGCTGGCACCAGGCGGCACCGTATGGGAGGGCGACGCCGCCGACGCCGCCCAAGAACGGGCCTTCGGTGATCTGGTCAAGGTCCGCGGCCTGGCCGACACCCTGAACGACGCCGCAACCATCGCGCGCCGTGGTGCCGATCAACTGGACTACCTCAAACGCCAGGTCATCGATGCCACTGAGGAGGCCCGCGAAGCGGGCTTCACCGTAGCCGAAGACCTCTCCGTCACCGACACCAGCAAGTACAGCGGACTGCGCATCGCCGCGGTGCGACAGTTCGCGGCCACCATCGCGACTCGCGCCGCCGCACTCGGCACCGCCGACAAGGACATCGCCGCCAAAATCACCGCTGCTACAACGGAATTGAACGGGCACGGGTTCACCGAGTCACCCGAAACCGTCCAGGCATTTGACGTCCCGCTCGCCCCACCACCGGACCCCTTATACCCGGTCAACGACGTCATCGCCGAAGCCACCGACCTCGACGGCAACCACGTAGTTCTCCGCCGTGGCTACTACGATGGGAAGAGAGGTTTCGGGTGGGACAAGATCTTTCACAAGCACGGGATAACCAATCCCAACGTCTTCAACGACCTGATATCGCACAGTCGGCCGATAAGCAGTAAGGACGGGGAACTCATCTACAAGGTAGAAGTCGACCGGGCACGCTGCTCACAGCTATTCGGCCCGATATACGACTGCGAGGACACCGGCGAAAGCCTGGAAATGATGATCGTGGTCGACTCCACCCAGAATCGTGTAGACGTACCTGACGGCGGACAGAAGGGAGTCATCACCATGTATCCCCTGCCAGGAGGCGACGGCGTAGTCGAAGTGCAGCCGAACTGGACGATGGCTCCACCGTGGGTGAGTGGCAATGTGCCCATCAACTGAAGCCGAAAGCAGCAGCACCGAATTCGCGGCCGATGTGCTGAGAAATCTATTGGCGCACATCACCGAAGAGAACACCGAAGGGATTGACGCCTTCGGCACCTTCGTGGTGTCACACGCTTGGACCGATGGCCCGACGATGTACCTGGTCTACAAGGCTCCGCCATCGCCCATCACGTGGGGACTGGTCCGTGATACCCGAGAATCAATCATCGACCCTGCGCCTTGGCCTTCTCTCAAAGAAGCAGTGAGGTACTACTACCTCTTGGACCTCGTCGAAAACCGCGTGTCCGCCTCGTTCCCCCATCCGGGCAATGATCCCGAAGTCATTCTGTGGCACGGTGATCAGCTATACAACGAGGACTCCTGCGAAGGGCTCCCCCAACGTCCAAGGGATATCCCCGACAAATACTGTCTGCTACCGGGGTCGTCCGACGCATTCCTCACGGACATGTAGACCAACAGTGAGCGGCTGAGCGCACCGGTCCAGCATCACCGCGACTGAGTACGAGTTGGTCGGCCAATCTCCGCGGCGGTAGAGAATGCACGTGCCGTCGCCCCACAACTGTCGCGCTTCTGCACAGGCTGCGGCCACCAGCACTGCACCATCGCTCGCAAAGCAGAAGCTCAGCCACACCGCTGGGTGCTCATCGCCGGTTCGTTGAATCACGAACCAACATCGCGCGTGCGCTGCCTGAGTGCGTTCCGGCCCCACCTGCGGCGCAGGAGAGAACCTCGTGGTCGACTTCGTTAGACCCCGGCCTCAAGCGAGGTGCGAGGCCGGGGCCATTCGACT
>CAYLWH010000257.1:0-1998 GCA_964387245.1 uncultured Mycobacterium sp. | reverse complement strand
GTCCAAACCGGCCCGGGGGCAACACAATTGACCCGAATCCCGCGCTCGGAGAGCGACTGGGCGAGCGCATAGGTCAATGCGATCACCGCGCCCTTGCTCGCCGAGTAGTCGATCAGGGTCTTGTTGCCCCGCAGGCCGTTGATGGAGGCGGTGTTGATGATCGCCCCGCCCTTGGTCAAGTGGTTCAGCGCCGCTTTGGTGACGTAGAAATAGCTGTCGATGTTGACCGCGAACGTCCGCCGCCACTGCTCGTTGCTGAGTTCGGCCAGGTCGTTCACCGCCGACTGGAATGCGAGATTGTTGACCAGGATGTCCAGCCCCCCGAGCGACTGCGCCGTGTCCGCCACCACCGACCGGCAGTGGGACGGGTCCGCGAGGTCACCCGGCAGCTGCAGTCCCCGCCGACCCGCCGCTTCGATTAGCGACAAGGTATGGGCGGCATCGTCGGACTCGTCGAGGTACGCGATGGAAACGTCAGCGCCCTCCTTGGCGAAGGCGACCGCCACCGCGCGCCCGATGCCGGAGTCGCCACCGGTGATGAGTGCTCGTTTCCCCACCAGCAAGCCCCGCCCGATGTAGTCGGCCATCTCGTCCCGGGGACGGGGATCCATGTCGGCAGTGTGGCCCGGATAAGGAATGGTGCTGGAAGAAGGACTGGAAGGACTGGAACGAGTGGCTACGTCGTTCGACTGCCCCATGGGATGCTCCTTCAGCGATAACGGCGGAGCCGCCGCTCATCACCCCGTACCCGCGCCGGGCCCGTCCAAACCAGTCCAGACCGGGACGTCCCCGTCTAGATCGGCCACGGCGGGGTATTCCCTGCTCGTGAGTGACACCGCCCTGCTGGTCATCGATATGCTCAACGCCTACGAACATCCTGACGCCCAGCCACTTGCCGCAAATGTCGAGCGCATTGTCGAACCGGTGGCCGAGCTGGTCGACCGAGCGAACCGCCACGAGGGCGTCGAGCTGATCTACGTCAACGACAACCACGGCGATTTCACCGCGGACCACACCGCCATCGTCCGCAATGCGCTCAACGGCGCGCGGCCGGATCTTGTCGAGCCGGTGCTGCCTCCGCCGAACTGCCGTTTCCTCACCAAGGTCAGGCACAGCATCTTCTACGCGACACCTCTGGCCTACCTGCTCGGCGTCTTGGATGTCCGGCGCATCGTCTTGTGCGGTCAGGTCACCGAACAATGCATCCTCTACAGCGCGCTGGACGGCTACCTGCGTCGATTCGATGTAGTGGTACCGCCCGACGGAGTCGCCCACATCGACGAAGCGCTGGGCAGGGCCGCTTTGGAGATGATGCGGCGCAATATGCGTGCAGAACTGCGCCCCACAGCGAACTGTCTTCCGTGAACGGCCACACCCGCTTCCGGGCAGCCTTACCGGCTTCCCGGGACGACGGGGATGCTGCCCGGCACCTGCTAGCCGGGATGGCGCCCCTCGGTCGACAACGAAGACCCAGGTTCGGGCACCCGCGATGAAAGTTCGCGAACCGCCTCGCGGACGGTACCGACCGCGAGGACGGCTTGCCCGGGTCGGGCGATGCGAAGGACCCGGCGCACCATGGTGTCGGCCACGAGCACCCACGCCGTGCCCGATCGGCGGCATTGTTCGTCGAATTGAAGGAGCCCTCGCAGACCCTGGACGCCAATGAACCCGACACCGCTGAGATCGACGAGTACCGGGCGCTCGGCTCCGGTGAGGCGCCGCAGGGCCGAATCGAAATGGTGGGCGTTTGCGGCATCGACTTCACCGGTCACCACCAATAGCGTCGCCGGCCCATGCTTACGGACTTCGATGGCGGCGCCGTGGCAATTAATCGACTCGCAGAATGCCGAAAGGGTGAAGGGGCTACCCGGGGTACCCACGGAAAGCTCCTAGTCGCATGTCTTCCCTGCGTTCAAAGAGCGCCCCAGCCGAGTGGCGGGCTGCCTGAGCGTTACGGCTGTGGCCTCAATCACGTTCCAAGCGTAGCGGGGTGTGGTC
>CAYLWH010000256.1:0-2002 GCA_964387245.1 uncultured Mycobacterium sp. | reverse complement strand
CCTGGGCCTGGATCGGGTCGGGATCGACGACTCGTTCTTCGACCTCGGCGGCGACTCGCTGTCGGCGATGCGGCTGATCGCGGCGGTCAACACCGGCCTGGACGTCGACCTGTCGGTGCGCGCCCTGTTCGACGCCCCCACCGTCGCGCAGTTGGCGCCCCGGATCGGCGCGCCGGAAACCGGCCGGCGGGAGCCGTTGGTCGCCGCCGGGCGGCCCGCGGTGGTCCCGCTGTCGTTCGCGCAGAGCCGGCTGTGGTTCCTGGACCGGTTGCAGGGGCCCTCACCGGTGTACAACATGGCGGTGGCGTTGCGGCTGCACGGCCGGTTGGACGCCGACGCGTTCGGCGCGGCGCTGGCCGATGTGGTGGCCCGCCATGAATCGCTGCGCACCGTGTTCCCCGATGCCGACGGTGTGCCGTTCCAGCAGGTGGTGGCCGCCGAACGGGCCGGATTCGGTTGGGGTGTCACCGATGCCACGGCGTGGCCGGCGGACCGGCTCGATGCGGCCATCGCCGCGGTGGCGGCGCACACCTTCGACCTCAGAGCCGAGATCCCCTTGTGGGCGCAGCTTTTCCGGGTCGGCGACGACGAGCATGTGCTGGCGGCCGCGGTGCACCATATCGCCGCCGACGGCTGGTCGATCGGCCCGCTCGTGCGTGATCTGGGTGTGGCCTACACGGGCCGGTGCGCGGGCCGGGACCCGCAGTGGCGGCCGTTGCCGGTGCAGTATGCCGACTACACGTTGTGGCAGCGCGCCCAGTTCGGTGATCTGGCCGATCAGGACAGCCCGATCGCCACGCAACTGGCCTACTGGCAGGACGCGCTGGCCGGGCTGCCCGAACGCCTGGCGCTGCCCACCGACCGGCCCTACCCGCCGGTGGCCGACCAGCGCGGCGCGAGCGTGCCGATCGACTGGCCGGCCGATCTGCAGCAGCGGGTGCGCGAAGTGGCCCGCGAGCACAACGCGACCGGTTTCATGGTGGTCCAGGCCGCCCTGGTCGTGCTGCTGTCCAAGATCAGCGCGAGTTCTGATGTGGCGGTGGGGTTCCCGATCGCCGGGCGCCGCGATCCCGCCCTCGACGAGCTGGTCGGGTTCTTCGTCAACACCCTGGTGCTGCGGGTCGATCTGGCCGGCGATCCCACCGTCGCCGACCTGCTCGCCCAGGTGCGACGGCGCAGCCTGGCCGCTTTCGAGCACCAGGACGTGCCGTTCGAGGTACTCGTCGAGCGGCTCAACCCCACTCGGTCCATGACCCACCACCCGCTGATCCAAGTCATGTTGGCATGGCAGAACTTCGCCGGGCACGACAACGACCCCGCCGCCGGGCTGGCTCTGGGCGATCTGCAGGTCACCCCCCTGCCCGCCGACACCCACACCGCCCGCACCGACCTCTCGTTCTCGCTGTCCGAACAGTTCACCGACACCGGTGATCCCGCCGGCATCCGGGGAACGGTCGAATTCCGCACCGACGTGTTCGACCCCGCCACCATCGAGGCCCTGACCGGGCGGTTGCAGCGGGTGCTCGCGGCGATCACCGCCGACCCCGCCCAGAAACTCTCCTCGATCGATCTGCTCACCCCCGGTGAACACACCCGCCTCGATCAGATCGGCAACCGGGCGGTGTGGACCCGGCCGGTGGCGCCGGTGTCGGTCCCGGAACTGTTCGGTGTGCAGGTGGCGCACACCCCGGACGCGGTGGCGCTGACCTTCCAGGGCCGCCACCTGTCGTATCGGGATTTGGATGAGGCGTCCAACCGGTTGGCGCATTTGTTGATCGGTCACGGCGCGGGCCCGGGACGCTGCGTGGCGCTGCTGTTCACCCGGTCCGCCGAGGCGATCGTGGCGATGCTGGCGGTGCTCAAGACCGGGGCGGCGTACCTGCCGATCGACCCGGGACACCCGCCGGCCCGGATCGCGTTCATGATCGCCGATTCCACACCGGTGGCCGCGGTGACCACCGCGGGGCTGGCCGGCCGGCTCGAGGGCTTCGACCTGACCGTC
>CAYLWH010000255.1:0-2015 GCA_964387245.1 uncultured Mycobacterium sp. | reverse complement strand
CGACGACGTCGCCGATCCGCGCCCGGACGTCGTCGCCGACGGTGTCGCCGAACCAACCCGCCGCGATCGCATCGTCTCGGGTGGCCACCCACGCGCGGTCGGCAAGTGTGTCACGCCAGGCGGCCACCACCGCCTGCAGCGCGCCGTCGGCAACATAGACGTGGCGGGCGCGGGCCTCTCCGCCGATCGCTTGCACCCCGTCACGCAACGCGGGGGAGGCGTCGATGTCCACGGTGTCGTCCGGACCGACCCTGACCATCCCATGGTCGGCGACGACCGCCAGCAGCGTCTCCGGGGGTAGGTCTTCGACGAGCGATTCCACCAGCCGGTCGACCTGGCGCAGCTGCATCCGCCACGGTTCGGACCCCGGCCCGTAGAGGTGACCCAACAGATCGAGGTCGGCGTGATACCCGTAGCACAGACCGCCGCCGGCGAGAGCCGAGCGAACGCCGGAAGCCAGGTCACCCAGGCCGAGCACCCCCACGTAGCGCGCTCCGCGCAGGACGGCCCGGGTAAGACCGGAGCCGGCGAATTGCGCGGCGGAGAGCACGGCCACCTCGACGCCGGCCGCTCTTGCCCGCTCGAAGGTGGTGGTAAGCGGCTGGACGCGCTCGGGCGGCACGCTGTCTCTGAGGTCGCCGCCCCAGGGGTGGGCGCTCCATCGCAGCGCGTTGAACACCTCGGGCGCACCGTCGTGAGGGAGCCGGAAGGACATCCCGACGAATCCGTGGACACCGGAACGACGGCCGGTGCCCACCGCCGCAAGGCCGGCCACGGTGGTGGACGGAAATCCCACCTGCACGACGCGCCCGCGCATCCCGGCCAGCAGTGGTGCGTCTCGGGCGTACATGTCCAGCAGCTCGGCGCCCAATCCGTCGATCAGCAGGACACAGGCGGCGCGCACGGGCCCGGCCAGCCCGATCCGGTCCTCGAAGCCGGCAACCCCGAGCGCGCTCAGCACTGCCGGCATCACGTCGGCGAGATGGGGGAGCCGGTCGTCCGGCCGTGGCAAGTCCACACCGAGAGCCTGCCACGCTCAGGTGGCTGATGGGCTTAAGTATTCATCCGGCCGCCGTCACGACCGGGGCAGCCGGACGATTTGGACGAAGAACTCGTCGATCTGGCGAACCGCGCTCATGAACTGATCGAGATCGACCGGTTTGGTGACGTAGGCATTGGCGTGCAGCTGATAGCTGCGCGCGATATCGTCCTCCGCCGACGACGTCGTCAGGACGACCACCGGGATGTGGCGCAGATCGGGATCGGACTTGATCTTCTCCAACAGCTGGCGGCCGTCGTACTTCGGCAGGTTCAAGTCCAACAGGATCAGCTCAGGGCGAGGCGCGTCGCGGTAGGCGCCCCGGCGATACAAGAAGTCCATACCCTGCTCGCCGTCGCGCGCCACGTGCAGAGTGTTCTTTATCTTGTTGTGCTCGAAGGCTTCCCGCGTGATGAGCACGTCGCCGGGATCGTCCTCGATCAACAGGATGTCGATGATTCGGCTCGGGTTCATCCGTGCGTTCCTTCCTGGGCGGGGACGGCTTCGGTCGCGGCGGCAGGCAGCGTGAAGACGAATCGCGTGCCCGCGGTATAGGACGAGTCGGTCCAGATGGTGCCGCCGTGGTATTCGACGATTTTCTTGCACAGCGCCAACCCGATACCGGTGCCCGGATAGGCGTCGCGGCTGTGCAACCGCTGGAAGATCACGAACACCTTGTCGACGAACTCCTCGGCGATCCCGATCCCGTTGTCGGACAAGCGAAACAGCAACTCGTCGGCCGCACTGGCCGGCGAGCGCCGACATTCCACGACGATCCTCGGCGCTGCACCCGCCCTGCGGAATTTGATGGCATTGCCGATCAGGTTCTGCCACAGCATCGTCAGCAACGTGGCATCGCCGACAACGCGCGGCAGCCGGAACTCCGGGCGGACGATCACCGCCGACGATTCCTCGATCGCGGTCTCCAGGTTGGCGAGGGCCGACTGCAGCGCCGCCTCGAGATCGACGTCGGTCT
>CAYLWH010000254.1:0-2021 GCA_964387245.1 uncultured Mycobacterium sp. | reverse complement strand
CGACGACGTCGCCGATCCGCGCCCGGACGTCGTCGCCGACGGTGTCGCCGAACCACCCCGCCGCGATCGCATCGTCTCGGGTGGCCACCCACGCGCGGTCGGCGAGTGTGTCACGCCAGGCGGCCACCACCGCCTGCAGCGCGCCGTCGGCGACATAGACATGGCGGGCGCGGGCCTCTCCGCCGATCGCTTGCACGCCGTCACGCAACGCGGGGGAGGCGTCGATGTCCACGGTGTCGCCCGGACCGACCCTGACCATTCCATGGTCGGCGACGACCGCCAACAGCGTCTCCGCGGGTAGGTCTTCGACGAGCGATTCCACCAACCGGTCGACCTGGCGCAGCTGCATCCGCCACGGTTCGGACCCCGGCCCGTAGAGGTGACCCAACAGATCGAGGTCACCGTGGTACCCGTAGCACAGACCGCCGCCGGCGAGAGCCGAGCGAACGCCGGAGGCCAGGTCACCCAGGCAGAGCACCCCGACGTAGCGCGCTCCGCGCAGCACGGCCCGGGTAAGACCCGAGCCGGCGAATTGCGCGGCGGAGAGCACGGCCACCTCGACGCCGGCCGCTCCGGCCCGCTCGAAGGTGGTGGTAAGCGGCTGGACACGCTCGGGCGGCACGCTGTCTCTGAGGTCGCCGCCCCAGGGGTGGGAGCTCCATCGCAGCGCGTTGAACACCTCGGGCGCACCGTCCTGAGGGAGCCGGAAGGACATCCCGACGAACCCGTGGACACCGGAACGACGACCGGTGCCCACCGCCGCAAGGCCGGCCACGGTAGTGGACGGAAATCCCACCTGCACGACGCGCCCGCGCATCCCGGCCAGCATTGGCGCGTCCCGGGCGTACATGTCGAGCAGCTCGGCGCCCAACCCGTCGATCAGCAGGACACAGGCGGCGCGCACCGGCCCGGCCAGCCCGATCCGGTCCTCGAAGCCGGCAACCCCGAGCGCACTCAGCACTGCCGGCACCACGTCGGCGAGATGGGGGAGCCGGTCGTCCGGCCGTGGCAAGTCCACACCGGAGAGCCTGCCACGCTCGGGTGGCTTATGGGCTTAAGTAATTCATCCCGGCCGCCGCCGTCACGACCGGGGCAGCCGGACGATTTGGACGAAGAACTCGTCGATCTGGCGAACCGCGCTCATGAACTGATCGAGATCGACCGGTTTGGTGACGTAGGCATTGGCGTGCAGCTGATAGCTGCGCGCGATATCGTCCTCCGCCGACGACGTCGTCAGGACGACCACCGGGATGTGGCGCAGATCGGGATCGGACTTGATCTTCTCCAACAGCTGGCGGCCGTCGTACTTCGGCAGGTTCAAGTCCAACAGGATCAGCTCAGGGCGAGGCGCGTCGCGGTAGGCGCCCCGGCGATACAAGAAGTCCATACCCTGCTCGCCGTCGCGCGCCACGTGCAGAGTGTTCTTTATCTTGTTGTGCTCGAAGGCTTCCCGCGTGATGAGCACGTCGCCGGGATCGTCCTCGATCAACAGGATGTCGATGATTCGGCTCGGGTTCATCCGTGCGTTCCTTCCTGGGCGGGGACGGCTTCGGTCGCGGCGGCAGGCAGCGTGAAGACGAATCGCGTGCCCGCGGTATAGGACGAGTCGGTCCAGATGGTGCCGCCGTGGTATTCGACGATTTTCTTGCACAGCGCCAACCCGATACCGGTGCCCGGATACGCGTCGCGGCTGTGCAACCGCTGGAAGATCACGAACACCTTGTCGACGAACTCCGCGGCGATCCCGATTCCGTTGTCGGACAAGCGAAACAGCAACTCGTCGCCCGCACTGGCCGGCGAGCGCCGACATTCCACGACGATCCTCGGCGCTGCACCCGGCCTGCGGAACTTGATGGCATTGCCGATCAGGTTCTGCCACAGCATCGTCAGCAGCGTGACATCGCCGACAACGCGCGGCAGCCGAAACTCCGGGCGGACGATCACCGCCGCGGATTCCTCGATCGCAGTCTCCAGGTTGGCGAGGGCCGACTGCAGCGCCGCCTCGAGATCGACGTCGGTCT
>CAYLWH010000253.1:0-2067 GCA_964387245.1 uncultured Mycobacterium sp. | reverse complement strand
ATCGAGGTCATGCGTGCGGTGCTGTGGGACATGGACGGCACCCTTGTCGACTCCGAAAAGCTCTGGGACGTCGCGATCAACGAGCTCTACGCGCGGCACGATCGGGTGCTCGCCCCGGAGATTCGCGATGCCACCGTGGGCGGTTCGGCCGACGGGGTGATCCGCCTCGTGTTCGACGATCTGGGTCTCGACCCGGATCCGGCGCAGATGGCCGATGTGGCCGACTGGATGCACGACTACGTCGGTGAACTGTTCGGCACCGGGCTACCATGGTGCGCCGGTGCGCGGGAACTGTTGGAGGCGCTGCAGGCCGCACAGGTGCCGATGGCGCTGGTGACCAACACCCGCCGGGCGTTGACCGAGAATGCGCTGAACAGCATTGGCAGAGACTACTTTTCGATCACTGTCTGCGGTGACGAGGTGGACACGGGCAAACCCGCACCGGACGTCTACCTGCGTGCGGCCGAACTACTGGGACTTCCGCCGGCCGACTGCCTGGCCATCGAGGACTCGGTGACCGGCACCACCGCCGCCGAGACGGCGGGATGCCCGGTGCTGGTGGTGCCCAACGAGGTCGAGGTGCCGGAGAGCGCCCGCCGGTTCCACATCGGTTCGCTGCGCGATCTGTCCGTGTCCGACCTGTACGCGGTCTACGCCAAACTCCAGAGCCGCTGACGCCGCCCGTCGTCGAGTGTGAATCCAGGTACGAATCTGAACCGCCATGGAGGCTGCCCGCATCCGGTCTGCCATGGGTGGATTTGCTGCAACCACATCGATGTGGACACGAACCACCGCAGCTGCTTTCTCCTGCCCGTTGTGGGTGGCGACATTCGGGGCGGGCAAATCGGCGAGACCCACGGTTGGCGCTCACCGAACTGAGCGAAGGCCACCAGCGCTTCTGTGGTGATCCATGCGGCGAGTCCTATCGAACCGAGTCTGCGATGACAATTCACCCTGTCCCGGCCCGGCCCGGCGTCATGAAACAATTGCTGCCCGTGAAGACCTTCGATGAACTTTTCGCCGAGTTGGGTGACCGTGCGCACAACCGGCCGCCCGGCAGCGCCACTGTCGCCGCGCTGGACGCGGGCGTGCACACCATCGGAAAGAAGATCCTCGAGGAAGCCGGCGAGGTGTGGATGGCCGCTGAGCATGAGTCCGACGACGCGCTGGCCTGCGAGATCGGCCAATTGCTGTACTGGGCCCAGGTGCTGATGGTCGCGCGTGGTCTGAGCCTCGACGACGTCTACGGGAAACTGTGAGCCAGATGCTGCGTGTCGCTGTCCCGAACAAGGGCGCACTGTCCGAGTCGGCCGCCGAGATCCTGGCCGAGGCCGGTTACCGGCGACGGACCGACCTCAAGGACCTCACCGTCCTGGACCCGGTCAACAACGTCGAGTTCTTCTTCCTGCGGCCCAAGGACATTGCCATCTACGTCGGCTCGGGACAGCTGGACTTCGGCATCACCGGTCGCGATCTGGCCCGTGAATCCGACGCCCCGGTGACCGAACGACTGGCGCTGGGCTTCGGCTCGTCGTCGTTTCGCTACGCCGCGCCGGCCGGGCGGGACTGGACGGTCGGCGACCTGGCGGGCCTGCGGATCGCCACCGCGTACCCGAACCTCGTTCGTAAAGACTTGGCCGACAAGGGAATCGATGCAACAGTCATTCGGCTGGACGGCGCCGTGGAGATTTCCGTCCAGCTCGGGGTTGCCGACGCCATCGCCGACGTGGTCGGGTCGGGACGCACGCTGGGTCTACACGACCTGGTCGCCTTCGGCGAACCGCTGTGTGACTCCGAGGCCGTGCTGATCGAACGGGCCGGCACCGACCCGGATCCGGCCCGCGACCAGTTGGCCGGCCGCGTGCAGGGCGTGGTGTTCGGCCAGCAGTACCTCATGCTCGACTATGACTGCCCGCGCACCGTGCTCGACCGCGCGACCGCCGTCACGCCCGGCTTGGAATCACCGACCATCGCGCCGTTGGCCGACTCGGCCTGGGTCGCGGTGCGCGCACTGGTGCCGCGCCGGGATGTCAACGCGATCATGGACGAGTTGGCGACAATCGGCGC
>CAYLWH010000252.1:0-2181 GCA_964387245.1 uncultured Mycobacterium sp. | reverse complement strand
CGGCGCCTCCACCTTGTAGGGACTTTCCCTGGGCTGGTCAATCTTTGAAGCCGAGACGTCCGAATGAACGTTCTCAAATTCCGTGTCATTTCTTCGCCTGCGTCAAGCGCGAGAGAGGATCCCGCAGTATCGCAACAAACTGTTGGGAGGATATTCGTTACTCCCTGTGGTCAGGTGGCGGCGCGGCAGGCGTTCAATGAGAATCCCTCCCTGGTCCACTGACTCACCTGACCACTCGCGCAAGGCAGTGACAATAGGCGCTGTGAACGCATCCAATTTGGATCACCAACAGTGTCGGCCCCAACTCTCGGGAGATCACTGACACCGATTCCGCACCGGTGATGTCGACGAACCAGCCGCCCTCGGGCAGCGCCAACTCGTACACGGAGCGGGTTTGGCGCCAGTCCCGCGGAATGGAGCGATACAACATGGCGCCGTGGGCGGGCAGCTCCCGGGCGACCTGTTCGGCGAATGTCGCGGCGTCCTCTGAGCCAACGTCGTCGAACAACTCCGACAGCGCCGTGGCGGGAGGATCAGGCCGGATGTACTCCAGCACTTCGACGAAGGCGCCGGCGGCAGACGAGCAGCCGTAGATCGTCCGGCCGAGCGTGTCCCAGCGCGACCATTCCAGCACCGGGACCCCGCCGCGCACCCGCGGCGGCGGATTCAACGCACCGAATTTCGTCTTGGCCACTCGAAAGATGCGCTGCCCCGCACTGGGCACCAGGTTCAAACCCGTCGACGGGCAGATGGTCGCACCGGACGAAAAGCGCACCTACACCTTCCCCCTCATCCGCAGCGGTCGCGGCTGAGTATAGGGACGGGCCCCGACTCAGGCGTGATAGGTGTCGGTGAGGAACGCTTCAACCGCACCATAGACGGCCGGGAACTTGTCCTCACGCACCAGCTCGGCCGGCGTTACACCGCCCAGTCGAGGGTTCGCCGAGATCAGCCAGCTCCGGGCGACCTGATCGTTCTCCGCATCCTCGATCGACCGGAACACCGCATGCGCAGCCCGAAGACGCCCGGCCTTGTCATCGGATGGTTCGGCATGGGCAGGATCCGACGGCGGTGCCGCCCAGCGCGCCGGCATCGCCCGACTCTTCGACCCCGCCAGGTAGGCGGTCAGCGTGCGGCCCAACCGACTCAACAGATACGCGGCGACCTCATGGGTGTCCATCCGCGCAGTGCCATCAGCCGCCCTCACCAGCACATCAGACATCCGACGCCACCTCCTTACCCGGTCTTGCACTCGCAACAACCATACAAGGGGCCGTAATAGTTCGCAAAGTATCGCTATAATGACTGAAGAATACTCTGAGAGTATCGCCTAAGATATCGCACAGCTGGTCGAGAGGCGACATCGACCGAGGCCAACGCGTCGGCGCGCCGACGGGTGGGCAATCGCATGACAAGAGGCACGCAGCTGGTTCTTGCTGGCAATTGACCTTGTGGATCGGCTTGCGCGGGGCGTGTCCGGCCAGGTCTGTCGGTGCCGGACCGTAACCTGAACACTGACGGAGCAAACCTTCTGGAGGATTACTTGTGGCCGATCAAGATTCCCCGCCGGCTCATTCGCCAGCGCCAGTGCCACCGAGTGCGCCGCCGGCGCCGAAACCTCCGCCGCCTCCGATTCACTGGGAGACCGAAACAAGTACCCGTAGTCAGGAACCGTCCACTCTGGGCACTGCCGCGCTCGAGGTTGTCCGGAAGGTGATCCACGGCGACGCCAGCGATGGGTGACGATCAAGGTCTGGAGTGGGTCAGCTTCATCGGTAAGGAACTCGACCGAGAGTACGACCGTCGCGACGTTCTCAACGCGCGCTCGTCCACGGCGATCACGAGCGCCACCGCAGTGGTGACCGTGTCGTTGGCTGTGATGGCCGTCGCCGAGGGCGAGCATTTCACGGTCCACGGCATCGGGCCCGTTCTGCTGCTCGTTGCATTTCTGGTTTTACTTCTGCTCGCCGCCGTCTTGAGCATCTTGGCCGGCGCGAGCGGTGGACGATTCTCTGTGGCTGCACCTCAAGACATGCGCCGCATGCTCGGCGTCGAACTCTGGGGAACGGATACCGTCGACGCGCGCAACCACACCGCCGAGCTCAACGTACGGGCGATCCAAACATTGCGGCGGTTGTCCGCCCTGCGGCTCCATTGAGACATCTCCCATCCCACCGTGGG
>CAYLWH010000251.1:0-2184 GCA_964387245.1 uncultured Mycobacterium sp. | reverse complement strand
CAGGACGCCGCGGCGACCCGCGCAGCCCTCCAGCCGGTCGACGATGGCGAAGGGCGGGGGCACAACGTGCATGATCGCAGGGCGGCGGAATCGTGGCGGACCGCGGGCCCGACGACCCGTATTCCTGGCCGCCGGGCCCCTGCGGCAGAAGGTCAGCGCTTTGTACGCCCCAGGTCAATGCTGCGCCCCGCGGGTGTGGATCGGGTGTTTCCGGGCATTCCGGTGGTGTGCCGGCGAAAGCGGAAAGCGGACCGGCCAGAACGACAGAAGCCACGATGTGCGGCGACGAGATCGCCGCAACCGAACAGAAGCGGAAGCGAACCATGAAGAGAAACCAGAAGATCGTCGCCGGCGGCACCGCGCTGATCCTCGCGCTGGGCCTGGGCCTGGCCGCGGTCGGCACGAGCAGCGCCTACTTCTCCGACACCAACAGCGGCGGCTCGGTCGTCGTCAGCGCCGGCAGCATCTACGTCGACACCGACGGCAACCCGACGAACACGTCTGACATCATGCTCGACAACGTCCTTCCGGGCGAGACCGCGACCGGAGATTTCACCGCGAAGAACACCGGTCAAAGCACGCAGGACCTGTACGTGCAGTTCAAAGCCGGAGGCGTCCTGGAAGCGATCAACGAGCTCGGCACCACCGCGACGATCGAGATCACCGTCAACGACGAGCAGGTCTTCTACTCCGACAACCTGAACGACGAATACCCGGGCGACCCCTCGGTGACGCCGCTGCCGGAGACCCTGCTGCTGGCCGAGGACGTGGCTCCCGGTGAGTCGATCCACGTCGAGTTCTCCTTCACGCTCGACGCCGACTTCGTCACCCAGCCGGGGGAAACCTGGGACGAGTACGCGACCGCCAAGCTGCCCTACAGCGTCATCGCGACCCAGCCCGGCATCGAGCCCGGCGCCTGACCGGCTCCCTAGCCACCCGTGACGACAGCCGGCCCGGACACCTCGGGCCGGCTGTCTCATTCGGAACCCCGTCCTGATCGGAGACAGACAATGCGAATCATCAAGGTGACGGCCGTCGCGCTCCTGGCCGTGCTGACCGGGCTGGTCCTGATCGGGGCGGGCCGGCTCTACACCGGGGAGTCCCGGTACGAGCTCTACATCGTGGAATCGGGCTCCATGGAGCCGGGGATTCCCGTGGGATCGCTGGTTGTCGTGGACACCGAGCAGACCCCGGAAACCGGCGACGTCGTCGCCTACACGATGGGCGGGAACGTAACGACCCATCGCCTGATCGTCATCAACGAGGACGGCACGACCGTCACCCAGGGCGACGCGATGACCCAGCCCGATCCGTTCGTCGTCACCGTCGACGACATCAACGGAGTAGTGGTGGGGGTCTACCCCGGCCTCGGCAAGGCGATCGCCGTCCTGTCGACCCCGGCTGGCTTCGCCGCCGCCGCGATCAGCATCGTGGGCCTGGCGCTCCTCGGCTCGGCGCTGTTCGGCCGCCGGCGCGAGGACGACGATGGCGATGAGGTCGAGTCCAGCGTCGATGAGCCGCTGGAGCTGGTCGGCCAGGACGCACGCTGAGGCCGGCTTCGACCGGCCCGCAACAGGAAAGAACCACAACGTGAGCCACCCCTCAGCCGGGTGCAGAGTTTGAGATCTTGCGACCCTCGGGTCAGCTATTCGCCAGAGGAAGGAACCACAATGCGGAGGAATCGCATCGCAATCGCCACCGGCGCGGCGATGGTGCTGTCGGCCGGCCTGGTGCTCGGATCGATGTCTACCGCAAACGCCTACGCGTCGGATATCAACAGCGGCGGGGAGATCGTGTTCAGCGCGGCTCCGGCCGAGGTGCCCGTCGAGCCGACCGCGCCGGCCGAGCCGACCCCGCCCGTCGCGCCGACAGAGCCCGCACAGCCGGTCGAGCCGACCGTGCCGGTCGAGCCGACCCAGCCGGTTGAGCCGACCGCGCCTGTGGAGCCGACCGCGCCTGTGGAGCCGACCGCGCCTGTGGAGCCGACCGCGCCTGTGGAGCCGACCCAGCCCGTCGAGCCGACCCAGCCGAGCGTCACCGATACCCTGGCCCGGTAGCGCATCACCCGCCAGACTTGCCGTACACGATTGAATCGTGGACGATTCAATGCATGGCTGACACCATCTACGACTTCACGATCAACGCGACCAGCGGCACCCCCATCGACTTCGACCAGTACCGCGG
>CAYLWH010000250.1:0-2192 GCA_964387245.1 uncultured Mycobacterium sp. | reverse complement strand
CTGGTTGCCGTCAAGCAGAACGATTGGCGGTGCGCCGTACGGCTTGGCTTCGTTCTCTGGGGGCCGACGCGCTGGACAACACGCACGCCGAGATGGTCGACCGAGCCCTTGAGGTGCCAGCACACCGCGGTGGACGACCTTCGCCGACGACCTCTTGGGCAGAGGCGAAAGTGCTCGCAGCAAGAACCCATCGCTCAGTGAGCAACGCCAACTTTGCTACCAGGTTGACGGTTTCGAGCGGCTACCCGCGACCGCCGCAGCGGCACGGCGGACGCCGCAGTGGACCACTGAGGCCCTTGGCAGACGGTTGTGGTGAGGATTACATCGGCAATCTGTCTGCGACGGACGTCACGCTTGTCCGAGCTGAAGCACTCAGTAAATTTCATCTGAACCGCGAACATGATCACCGTTGTTTGCGGCGAGGGTATCTGCGCCCTCGCGGCGCTCCGCTCCGGCAGTTCCTAGATAGCTAGTTAGGCCAGGCTCGCCTAAATTAGCTGGTCTGCTGGTTCTCTGTGGGCCGGACTAGTTCGCTCGAGGTTGCCGCCGGATAGGGCCTCGCGAGGGCCTACCCCTTGCGACTCGGTAAGCAGTGGGATTTGCGCCGGCGTGAATTTTCGTACGAGCCCGACTAGCTAATGCTGTCGTGAATGTTCCTTCTCAGGTTTCTCCAAGACGATTTTCGAATGAGATCGGGCTTCGCTGGTCAGACGTAGGCATTGTTCCTCAGCTAACGCTCAGCTACTGTTCGCTTGCTCGGTAAGCCAAGCCTTAGCTAATTAGATCAGGAGACCCAGTGCAAGAAGCCCATACCGTCGACTCAAGCCGGCATTCCGCCGCCTCGAAGTCGCGTATCAGCAAGTTCCTCGCCGGCGGTATCGCTGTCGTCGGCGCTGGAGCCATCGCCGTCAGCCCGGTCACGCCGGTGGTCGACGACATCAAGGTCCAGGAGCGCGCGGTAGCGCTGACGGCTGTCGCGGATCCGATCGTCGAGATCCAGCGGTTCTTCGCGGAGACGCGGACAAACCTGCAGCTGCTCAGCATCAACACCCCGGCGTCGTCCGAGGCGCTGGCTGCGGCGTTCAACAGCGCGAACCTCTTCGGCGAACTTGCGAACATCTTCGCGCTCAACGCAAGCAATCCGTTGCCGCTCGTGACACGACTGCTGAACTTCCAGGCGGTTTACGGTGATGACCTCGAAGTCGCATTGTTCGGCTGGGACGACAACCCATCGACAGGGCCGACCGCCAACAACCCCTCGGGCATCGATCCCTACGACGGCGTCTTCGACCGCGTGGTAGAAGCGTTCGAGGGGTTCGGGCCGACGCTGGCGGACATTCTGACGTATGACCCGCCGACGACGGATCCGAACCAGGGCCCCGTCACCAATGCCGTCTTCGAGGCCAACTTCTACTTCGTGCTGAACATCCTCGACGCCTTCCGGCCGTTGATAGGGGCCACGCCTTCGGGCATCGTCCCGCTCTTCTCCATCCCGGGCGACTTCCTGGGAGGCGAGGTTCCCGGTGGATTCGATGGCGCCCTCCCGGGCGTAGAACGGCTCGACAACCTGGTGAACGTGTTCAACGAGCAGACGTTCACCAGGGCCATTACCGGTCCGTTCCAAACCATGGCGTTCCAAATTGCAGACATCCTGGATGACACTCAGGCTGCGCTGGACGCCGGGAACAGTGACGCTGCGCTCAACGAGCTAATCAACCTGCCGGTCAGGGTCACAAACGCCTTCGTCAACGGATTCGTGCCGAGCTTCAGCACCTGCACCGCGCCGGGCTGCAGTGCAGAATGGCCCAGCCTGATCGACGCCACCACGCCGGCCCCCGGACTCATCAAATACACCCTGGTGGACTTCCAGAACCAGCTCATCACCGCCTTGGGCGGAACCCCCCCGCTGCCGGTGACAACGCCGCCGACCACGGCCGGTGCGCGGACCGGTAGCGAACTGCTGTCGACCACCGGTCCGGCCCAGGGTGCTACCGACCGGAAGGTCGAGTCGGCTCCCGAGGTACCCGCGGCCGACGATGCAGCCAAGCTGGCCAGCGCCACGGTGCCTACGACCACTGCGACCAAGCGGGTCATCGAGCAGACCGAGGGAGAGGCTCCGGCTGCTTCGGTCAAGAAGACGCCCACCGGCACCCTCATCAAGAAGAAGCCCACCGGCACCCTCATCAAGAAGA
>CAYLWH010000249.1:0-2197 GCA_964387245.1 uncultured Mycobacterium sp. | reverse complement strand
CGGTCTGTGCGGCGACCTGGTTGGCGTCCTCGTGCCGGACCTGGACGGATGCGCCGTACGTATCGCTCCACGCCAGGGCGCCGACGCTGAACCACAGGCAAGCATCGGTGTCGCAGCGGAACTCCACCAGTGGCGGCGCTACGCTCTCGCGTCGCGAAATCGTGAAGATGTCCCGGGCATGCAGCATGCCCGCGAGGTAAGCCGCGACGAAGGTCTGGAACGACCGCCATTGATCGCCGGAGCTGTATTCATTCATGGCGCGCCTCCCCTGTGCTGGACTGACCTGCATGCCGGATGGGCGCCCGGCCGGCTGCTCGAACCGGGTGTCCCACTTGCGTTTGACGCCCTCCTTCCGCAGGGCGCCTGCAGATCAGATCAGATCTGATCATCAAACGGTAAGTCGCACAGAAGAATTCG
Source organism: uncultured Mycobacterium sp. (assembly GCA_964387245.1). Lineage (GTDB taxonomy): Bacteria > Actinomycetota > Actinomycetes > Mycobacteriales > Mycobacteriaceae > Mycobacterium. The sequence goes on along the minus strand of CAYLWH010000249.1, from coordinate 1,780 downwards.
CGAGAACGCGTCAAGTGAGGCTGTCCGACTCGCAGGCCAGCGGCCCTGCCACTCGCGCAACGGGATATCGGCAAGTGGGTCGAACGCGCTCGCCAATTGCGAGTATTCCCGGTCGCGCCAGTCCCGAAGGATCTGATGGCCGCGGGCGAACTCGCTCAGTCGATATGCCTGCTCGTCGCGAACCTGCGGTGTGACACCGCCCCGAATGCCGATCCCATTCATCAAACTGTGCCTGCCCAGCGCCAAAGGTTTGAAACCCCATGCCGATTCGAGAGCGGCGTTGATGTCCCGGCAGTGCTCACAGGCCAGCCATGACCAACGGGAGCGCCCGCCTGCGGTGCCCCGAAAGCAGACGATGCACAGTTGGCGGTCCTCGGACACGTCGCAGGCCACCCACCTCGCCGGCGAGTCCTCGTCGCGGCACGACTGCCACAGCACCGGCAGTTCAGGGTGAAAGCGGTTTCGGGTCTGCAGCGGACCCCGTAGTCGGCCGCACGGGATGTGAACCGACAGTTCTGTAAGGCGTTCCCGCAACGCCGCATCGGTCGGGCTCAATTCATCTCCGGTCATCGCTTAGCCAATCCGGTGGCACCGCACCCGGGCGCCCACCACTTGCACGTATTTCGTGCCCGCTCTTCCCCTGGAGCACCGTGCGGTGGTCGCGCGGTTGCCGGGACGACGGGCCAGGTACCCGAACAGGCGTCCACTCATGAGCTGTCATCACCGTATCCGACGCCGGTGACAGATCGGCCGTGTCGGACCCCAGAGTTAGCCTGCTGTCCGGGGGGGAGGAACACATGGGTACTGACATCGTCTACGAGATCGCCCGTTACGGGGCCCAAGGCGACGAGGAAAAGCTGCTCGAGCGCGCTGAGGTGGCAAGAACCGCCGAGGGGTACCGGTGGCGCCGCGTCGACGGACGCGAGGTGACGGACAGCGACATCACTGCGTTGATCCGGAGTCACTCGGAACTCAACGAAGTCCGCGCCGATCAGTTCACCCGGATCACCGCGAGTCCCGAGGTCGAGGCCGAGTTGCCGCTGTTGCTCACGCTGCCCGGCGACCGCGAAGACTTCGACGAGGCCGCATGGTCGGACACCTTGCGCCTGGAACACATCGACGAGGACCGGCGGCCCAGCGCGCTCTACCGCGTGCTTCATGTGAACGAAAAGCAGTGGTGCGCCTGGCCTACCAACGACAGAGAAGTGTTCCTGCCCGAGGTCTGGGACGGCGTCGAGTTCACGGCTTACTGGGCGGAGCTGTGGTTCATCGAAACCGAGAGCAGGCTGTCCGGCATCGACAAGACCGAACTCGGCCTTGTCACCCCGACCGTGGTTGTCGCCACCACCACCCCGGATCCCGGACTGGCCGAATACAGGAGAACGTCCGCGTCTGGCGACGCGACGGCACGGTCGAGGGCGACGCGACGATCTTCCTCGACTGGCTCCTCGACAAACCACTCGAGGAGCACTGGGGACTCAGCATGGGACATGTGTTGGCCAGGCTCTTCGCCGAGGCAGCACTCAACGACCGCGCCAATCGTCCCGTCTGGGGCGACTACCTGGCCGCCGGCGAAGAATTTCAGCCGGATATCGGTGCGACCCCCAGCGCAGAGTGGTGCCTGGACCTTCCTGTCGGTGATGCGGTCGTCGCAAAGGCTCTCGATCTCATGGCGGCTCGGAGCAAGGAACTCAGCGACATCGTCACCACGCTACGTGAACCCGGTTCGAAAGCGGGCCGGGAGCGCCGAGCCCGGCTCGAAGAACTCGGGTACTGAGTT
>CAYLWH010000248.1:0-2220 GCA_964387245.1 uncultured Mycobacterium sp. | reverse complement strand
TCGTCCCAGGCCTGCTCCGCAGACACCAGCAGGCTGGGGTCTGCGACGGACTGCAACAGGAACTCCAACCGCCAGGAAGGAGTCTCACCGTCAACCTCGGCCAGCCGGAAGATCGCCCGGGCCGGGCCCGACTCCTCGATGCCGATCTCATCCCATGGTGCCAGCGCATCAGCCAGCACGTCGAGTTCGTCCGGGTCGGCGTCGAAACTGCCATGCGGCGCGGCGAGTGCGGTCAGCCATTCCTCCTCGACTGCAAGGCGTCTCGGACGACGACCACGACGCGGCGGCAGCAGTTCGTCTGCCGTCGGAATTACGGCGCGCGCCTCCTCGTCGACGAAGACACTCACGGCCGCCAGCGCCAGGTGGTACGGCGCCGCCGCTCCTAACTCCGCCCGGCAGACCGGCGGCATCGCTTTGACCAGCGCATTGAGTTCCAGAACATCGGCACCTTGGACGACGGGCCGCCAGAACGCGACGGGCCCGTGTTCGTCCACGCCGAGTGCCGGCAGAATCCGCCCGCGCGCCACCAGCTTTCGGGCGAACTGAGCGATATCGGCGAGGTAGGTGACCGACGCGCCGTAGCGCACATCTGGTGCGGGTTCGTCGAGCACGGCCAACGCCGATACCGCGGGAAGCACCGTCACCGGTACCGTCCACGGCAGCAACACCGGTTCGCTGTGCGCCGCCGGGCGCGGTGTGACCCGCAGCAGTTCCGGCGAGTCCAGCGGCGAGGACCGCAGCGACGGCAACAACACCACGGAACTGCCGGGCTTGCCGGCGTGGATGGCCGCGAGCACCTCGGTGGACGCGGCGAAGGGGTGCCGGCGTGCGGCGCGCAGGGATTGGCTGGCACTCTTCACCGACAGCTCAGAGTCCTCAGCCCACAGGGACAGTCCCTCGGCGGACCAGAATCCATGCAGGACCAACATCGATGTGTCACTTTCGTGGCGTGTACGGGTCACGCTAACCAACGCGATGGGCAAGTACCGCGGTGGCGCGCCGACACACCTAAGTCTTGGCCTCCGGTTATGTGGCGCACGGTGCTGATGGGGTTGACGTGAATCCTGAGGCTGATCAACGCAGACGTCGAGGCTCCGCGCCGCGGTTTCCCGTACTGTGCAAATCCTCGCCGGTGACTGCAAGATATGCAAAATGACTGCATCGACTGCGCGATGGAGTGTTTGACTGGATGAAGTCCAGGCCACGGCCAGCCCGGCCTTGTCATGCTCGGCCAGTGACGTCGGATGCTCCGGTGCGCCGCTCGCCGCGAGGACGTCGCGGATGTGCGGCTTGTTGATCATGTCCGCGCACCGCGCATGGTCCCGCCGCGGTATCCCGATGACCACGTCGGCGCACAGCGGTCCGGCGATCTCGTCCCGCACAAACTCGCCGATCGACCGGCCGGGTCACACGCTTGACCACTTCGCCGAGGACGAAGCCGAAGGTGACCATGTGGTAGCCCTGCGCTGTTCCGGGTGTCCACCACGGCTCGGCTGCGGCCAGCCGCGCGCACACGCCGTCCCAGTCCAGCACTTCCGTCGGACTCATCCGCCGTTGCGGACCGATGACGCCGGAACGGTGCGCCATCACCATGGCGACGGTGACCGCCTCCTTGCCTGACTGGGCGAACTCCGGCCAGTACGTGGCCACGGGCTGGTGGAGGTCGATCTCGCCGCGCTCGACCAGTAGGTGTACGCAGGTGCTCGTCAACCCCTTGGACCCGGAGAACACGCTGACCAAGGGTGTCCTGGCGCCACGGTCGGCGGTCACTGCGACTCAGCCGTGGCAATTGCGCAACAAACAGGTCCATTTCACCGGTCCGCGCAGAGTAATGTGTTATCTCACCAGTTTCGATTCGCGGGCGGAATCGTATCGTGACCCAAAACGGTACGCGCCGCTGCACAATTCGCCTCCAGTCATAGGCTTGGCGGCGTATGTACCATCACGGGGATGCGTGACAGTGACGACTTACCCTCAAAGTGCCATGAGATTCAAGGTCGCCCTCTCAGCTCTCACCGCGACAGCCATCCTCGCTGGATGTGCCGACAACGATGTCGCCGTGGACCCGGCGATCGCATCCGCGATTGCTTCCCTGGAGAACAATCCTGACATCCCCCGCAGCTGGTCGGAGTTCGCCCGTGTCGCCACCAGTGAGGGTCTCATCGAGACGCCGGAGGACATCAGCCGAGTCGGGGAAGCCTTCGCCGGCGTCTGCATGGA
>CAYLWH010000247.1:0-2228 GCA_964387245.1 uncultured Mycobacterium sp. | reverse complement strand
TACGACCCCCAACCGGGGGTTCCGGGTCGGTCGGTGACGAAATGGGGCGGGTTCCTCGATGACGTCGCCGGCTTCGATTCCGAGTTCTTCGGGATCAACGAGCGCGAAGCCACCGCGATTGACCCGCAGCACCGGTTGCTGCTCGAAACCTCCTGGGAGGCAATGGAACATGCCGGGCTCACCGGGGAAACGATCGCCGGCTCACTGACCGGGGTATTCGTCGGCTTGACACACGGCGACTATCAACTGCTGGCCGCAGATGCGCATGCCATGGAGGCGCCGTACGGCTTCACCGGGAGCAGCTTCAGCCTGGCGTCCGGCCGCATCGCTTACGCCCTGGGCATCCACGGTCCCGCACTGACGGTGGACACCGCATGTTCGTCGGGTCTGACCGCGGTGCACCTGGCCTGTCACAGCCTGATCGACGGTGAGAGCAACCTTGCCCTGGCCGGTGGCGCCGCAGTGATCCTGGATCCGCGCAAGTTCGTCGCGGGGTCGGCGGAGGGCATGCTGTCTCCCACCGGACGGTGTCATGCCTTCGACGTCGCCGCGGACGGTTTCGTGTCCTCCGAGGGCTGCGTCGTGGTGCTTCTCAAACGTCTGCCCGACGCGCAGCGCGACGGTGATCGGATTCTGGGTGTGGTCCTCGGCACCGCCGCCAACCAGGACGGCCACACCGTGAACATCGCAACGCCATCGGTGACAGCACAGACGGCGGTGTACCGGGCGGCGTTGGCCGCCGCCGGCGTCGACGCCGCGAGCATTGGCATGGTCGAGGCCCACGGCCCCGGAACCGCGGTCGGTGACCCGATCGAATACGCCAGCCTCGCCGGCGTGTATGGCATCGAGGGCCCCTGCGCGCTGGCCACGCTGAAAACCAATTTCGGGCATGCCCAGTCCGCCGCCGGCGTACTGGGGGTGGTGAAGGCGGTGCTGGCCCTGCAGCACGGTGTCGTCCCGCAGAATCTGCACTTCAACCGACTGCCCGACGCGATGGCCAAAATCGATACCAAACTCTTTGTGCCACAAGGTCTCACGCCATGGCCCACCAACGGCCGCCAACCCCGGCGGGCGGCGGTGTCGTCGTACGGGCTTTCGGGTACCAACGTGCACGCCATCTTGGAACAGGCACCAGAGCAGGCGCCAGAAGTCACTGCGCCCGAGGACGTCTCAGATAAATCCTCGGCGACGCCACCGCTGCTGTTTGCGCTGTCATCCACCTCGCCTGACGAACTGCACCGGACCGCCGGCCGACTGGCGGACTGGGTGGCCGCACATGAGAACGTGGCGTTGTCCGATCTGGCCTACACGCTGGCACGGCGGCGCGCGCACCGCCCGGTACGCACAGCTGTCATCGCGAGCAGCCGTTCGGAACTCACCGCGGCCTTGTGGGAGGTCGCGGACGGTGACGCTGCTTATCAGGCCGCGATCGGCCAGGACGAAAAGGGACCGGTGTGGGTGTTCTCCGGGCAGGGTTCGCAGTGGGCTCAGATGGGTGCTGAGCTGCTGGCGACCGAGCCGGTGTTCGCGGCCACCGTCGCCGCGGCCGAGCCGCTGATCGTCCGCGAGTCCGGGTTCTCGGTGACCGAGGCGATGACCGCACCGCAGATCGCGACCGCTATCGACCGGATCCAGCCGACCCTGTTCACCATGCAGGTCGCGCTGGCCGCCACCATGCGCTCCTACGGGGTGCGCCCGGGCGCGGTCATCGGGCATTCCCTCGGCGAAGCCGCCGCAGCCGTCGTCGCCGGAGCCCTGTCACTGGAAGACGGGGTCCGCGTCATCTGCCGGCGCTCGCGGCTGATGTCTCGGATCGCCGGTGCCGGCGCCATGGCATCAGTGGAACTGCCTGCCCAGCAGGTGCTTTCAGAACTGATCACCCACGGCATCAAGGACGCCGTGGTCGCGGTGGTGGCCTCACCGCAGTCCACGGTGATCGGCGGTGCCACCCAAACGGTTCGCGATCTGGTCGCAGCCTGGCAGCAGCGCGATGTGATGGCCCGCGAGATCGCCGTCGATGTCGCGTCACACTCCCCGCAGGTCGATCCGATCCTGGACGAGCTGACCGACGTACTCGCTGGGCTGCAGCCGATGACACCGGAAGTTCCCTTTTACTCGGCGACCCTGTACGACCCGCGCGACCTGCCGGTGTGCGACGCCGAGTACTGGGTGCAGAATCTGCGGCACATGGTGCGGTTCGCCCCAGCGGTGCAGGCCGCATTGGAGGA
>CAYLWH010000246.1:0-2235 GCA_964387245.1 uncultured Mycobacterium sp. | reverse complement strand
GCGCAGATCGCTCGCGGCGGCACGAGCGATGACATGTTCGCCGACGACCCCGGGACCAGGGTCGCACTCGAGGTCGTCCGGGCAAGGCGCAGCCCGGCCTTCACCCGCTTCGACGGGAACCTGACCGGTATCGCCGCTACGATCGTTGCACCGCAGGCGATCTCGGCCACCCAGCTCGAAAGATGGGCGACCTGTCCACGGGCCTACCTGTTCACGCATCTGCTCGGCGTCGAACACGTCGAGGAGCCGGAGCAGCGCTTCGAGATCGACCCGCTCAGCCGCGGCACCCTGATGCACGACATCCTCGAGGAGTTCATTCGCACGTCGATCGACGACGGGCACGCCCTCACCGAATGGTCGGACAGCGACCGCGACCGGCTTGGCGCGATCACCGAGACACAGTTCCGACGAATCGAACTGCAGGGCCGCACCGGCCGCGCCCTGCTCTGGCGTATCGAACAGCGACGCATCATCGACGAACTCGACAACCTTCTGGCCCATGACAACTCACGTCTACTCGAGGGTCTTCGCCCCGCGGTCGCCGAACACAGGTTCCTGGACATCGGGATCGCCCTGCCGAACGGGCACCGTCTGCACATGCGGGGTTCCGTCGACCGTATCGACCTGGCCCCGGACGGCTCGGTGATCGTCATCGACTACAAGACCGGCGGTGACTCCGCCTACACGAAACTCTCGCAGGACAACCCACACGACCACGGCAGGCACCTCCAGTTGTATGTGTACAGCCAAGCCGCAATGGACCGCTATCCGTCGGCCCCCTCGGTGCGGGCCGAGTACTGGTTCACCAAGGGAAACAAGCACCGCGGGTACCCGATAACCGCCGAAGTCCAGCAAGAGGTTCTCGGCGCGATTGCCTCGATCATCGACGGCATCACGTCCGGAATCTTCCCGGCGCGGCCGGCGGACAAGCAGCCCTACGGATGGGTCGATTGCTGGTACTGCTCCCCCGACGGCCTCAGCAGCACGATCGCGCAGCGGGACTGGGCACGCAAACGAACCGACCCGGCGCTGGCCGGATACGTGGCGTTGAGTGAAACGGGGCAGCAAGATGGCCGCGGCTGAACTGCTCGGCGATGAGCAGGCCCGTATCACCGTGACCGAAGACCTCGGGCGCACCATTTTCCTCGAAGCCGGTGCGGGCTCGGGGAAGACGTCCTGTCTGGTGGACCGGTTCGTCGCGCTGGTCAAGTCGGGTGAGGCGGCTGACCAGATCGCCGCGATCACGTTCACCGAGAAAGCCGCCGCCGAGCTGGTCGACCGCATCCGGTCAGCTCTCCAGCGCGAAGCCCCCGCCAATGTGCGCTGCCAAGCGGCGCTGCCGATGTTGGACAGCGCGGCGATCGGCACACTGCACGCATTCGCCCAACGGGTTCTCACCGAACACCCCGTCGAAGCCGGCCTCCCGCCGCGATTCAGGGTCAACGATGAGATCGCCTCGCACATTTCCTTCGATGTGCGGTGGGAGCAGTACCTCGACGATCTGCTGTGCGACAGCGGCCTGGAGCCGTCGGTGCGTCTCCTGCTGGCGGCCGGGGGAAAGCTGCGGCAACTCCGTGATGTGGCCGTCGCATTCAACGCCAACTGGGATCTGGTCGCAGAACGCAGCACGACTGCGCCCGTCCTCGCACCGCCACGAGTCGATGTTGGCGAAATCCTCACGTGCGCACAGGAAGTGATCGGCTTCGCCGAGCACTGCACCTCGGCCGACGACAAACTGCTGCTCCACCTCCAGAGCCGCATCACCGATTTCGAGGCCAGACTCCGAAGCGCGACAACCGGCGAAGACCGGCTGGCGCTAATCCACAACGTCAAGCTGAAGTGTGCGAAGGGCCTGACGGGCAACTGGGCGAACGTCGGCAAGAAAGCCGTCGTGCAACGCCTCGACGACCTCCAACAGGCATGCGACGACGTGTGCAAGCACGTACTGGATGCCGTCCTTCAGGTACTGGCCGACGCCCTCGCGGCGTTCACCATCTCGGGTGCCGCCGCCCGTCGCCAGGCGGGAGAACTCGAGTTTCACGATCTGCTCGTGCTTGCCCGCTCCGCGCTTCGTGACGAGGAGCACGGCCCGGGCGTGCGCGGCCGACTGGCGCAGCGCTACCGTCGTCTGCTCCTCGATGAGTTCCAGGACACCGACCCCATCCAGATCGAGTTGGCCGTTCTCATCGCGTCGGACGATCCGCTTGCCGGACAAAAGGATTGGTGGGACATTCC
>CAYLWH010000245.1:0-2247 GCA_964387245.1 uncultured Mycobacterium sp. | reverse complement strand
TCAGCGAACTCGAAGCCACCATCGGCATCGAGATCGCCCGACACGCCGCCTAAGCTTGATTTCTAGCCTTGCCGGGGTGCGTGATCAGCCGCTTTGTTGTTTCGAGTCGCGAGGATCCATTCGGCCGCGCGCCGCTGATCTGGCGCATCACGTAGGAATGCCCGCGAAACGGTGATCATCGCCAGGCATGGAGAGTGGGCTGTCGATGGCGTCTGGTGCGGAGGTCACCGTCGGCAGGGATGTCGGCAGGGACGTGGGCACACCCCGGTCGATGAGGCTGTATTCCATCAGCACAAGGGCGTCAGGCGTTCTCCGTGATCCAGTTCGCGGTGAAGCGCAGCATCACTGGCGTCTCATCGATCATCTGGCGCGCCATGAAGCTCTCGATCGCACCGCCGACGAACGGGACTTTGATCTGCACTTTGGCCGAGCATTTCAGGTGTGTGCCGTTCTGCGCCGGTGTCATCAAAACGGTGCCGAGCCCGGATCCAAGCGCGCCGCGCGCAGTGGTTCTGACTTCGCCCCGCACCGTGTCGCCGCCGACGAGGCTCCACGTCTCGTTTTGCACGACTTCCAGATCACCGGGATAGAGTTTGGCGAACAGACCGGGCAGCCCGTCGTGACTCACGCCCTGAACGATTGCCACATGCGCCGAGCCGTCGGAGCCGATGGTCAACGAGTCGAGCCTGCCGGTGCCGCCGAACTTCGCCAGCCGCGCCAGCCAGTACTCCTCCGTGGAGAACGCCGAATGGATCTGCCCGACGCTCAACGAGGATTCGACCGAGAAGTCGAACGATCGTGGCATAACGGCAGGCTAGCGCTGTCCGCCCGGGTAGGCGACCCCTTTCCGTCACGTTTGCCGGGACCATTTCGAGCGGCTTCCGAAGCGGCCGTGCCGAATTGGCCGCCCCGTCCACCAGCAGGATCAAGGCTGGCGTCGGTGCCTACCGAGGCGATGGGGATGCGGCTCGTGCGCCTGTTCGCTGGACTGACATGCAAGGGTGCGCACCGGATCCAAGATTCCGCACTCCTGCGTTGAAGAAGCCGCTACGCTGGTTGCGAGAACGGGGACGTCTCGGTTGGATGCGCCACAGGAATTGTCAGAGGGGCATGGTTAGGGGGAATTCCGTTCCCTCGCATCTGGATTCGGCAGCAGGCTTTCGTATGAATTCTGCATATTCGTGAATCGAACGGACAAGGAGACCAATGATCATGTCGCTCCACGATCCGTTCGCCCGCAAATCAGTTGTCCGGAATCTCGCGACGATGAAATCCGTGCATGTCCGCTTTGCGGACGGCGGCTGTCCAGTGCCCGTTCCCGACGTCGCTAAGCGGTGAGTCGCGGCCTGGAGTAATAATGCGTTGGCCGAGAAAGGCACGAGGGGCATCCCGGACGGATACCACTAGCACAGCTGGAGCCGGGGGCGTCTTCTCGCGGCTGGGCGACTTTGTCGTGCGGTGGCCGTGGATTGTGATCGGGATCTGGGTTGCGCTCGCTGTCGTTCTGCCGCCGTTGTTCCCCACCCTGGCAGAGGCGACCCAGAAGCAGCCGGTCTCCCCCCTGCCGGCCAGCGCTCCTTCCATCGTCGCGACCCAACAGATGGCCGCGGCGTTCGACGAAGCCGGCTCAGAGAACGTGCTCCTGGTGCTCCTGACCAACGAGAAGGGGCTCGGACAGGCTGACGAGCAGCTATACGGAACTCTGGTCGACCGCCTGCGTCGGGACAACCAGGACGTCGTGATGCTGGAGGACTTCCTCAGTACCCCGCAGTTGCGCGAGACGCTCAGCAGCGAGGACGGCAAAGCCTGGATCGTGCCGGTCGGCCTGTTTGGCGACTTGGGCTCCACAGAGTCCTACACCGCGTACAAGCGGGTCGCCGACATCGTCGAACACACGGTTGCGGGATCGACACTGACCGCAAACCTGACCGGGCCGGCGGCCACCATCGCCGACTCCATTGACGTCGGCGTTCGGGATCAAATCAAGATCGAAGTCGCGATCATTTCACTGTTGCTTCTTATCCTGTTCATCATTTACCGAAAACCGGCCACGATCATGCTGCCGTTGATCACAATCGGTGTCTCCCTGGGGATTGCGCAGGCAGCTGTGGGCGGAGCATCACAATTGGGACTGGGCGTTTCGAACCAGACCATTACCCTCCTGAGCGGAATAATGGCCGGGGCGGGAACAGATTATGCCGTTTTTCTCATCAGCCGCTATCACGACTTCGTGCGACTCGGCGAGGA
>CAYLWH010000244.1:0-2261 GCA_964387245.1 uncultured Mycobacterium sp. | reverse complement strand
GCTCGGCATCCGCGTACTCGACGGCGGCGTGGACGATGAGATCCGCGGGAACGTCGCGGAGCTCGCGGACAAGCTGCGACACGGCGGTGGGATCACCCACGTCGCAGGTTCGGACCCGAACGTCCGCCGGGGTGGTGGCACGCAGCTGCTGCAACCGGTCGGAGATCGCAGGGGTCTCACCGGATCTGCTGATCAAGGTGATCCGCCGAGCGCCCAGCCGAGCGAAGTGCTGACAGAATTCCAGTCCCAGCCTTCCCGTGCCGCCCACGATCAGCACGTGTTGCGGATGCGCGGTGCCGGAACCGTCGGCCCGGGCCAGGGTCTGTGCCTCGACTATGCGCTTCACGTAGAGGGCTCCGTTGCGCAGTGCGAGGTCGGATTCCCCGGCCGTCTGCAGCGCCTTGAGGATCGCACCGGGCGATTCCGGGGTGGCCGTCGCGGCCGGCAGGTCGAGGTGGCGGAACCGGACAGCGGGATGCTCGGCGCCAAGACAGCGAAAACCGGCACATGCCGCCGCGTGCACGGGATCCGGCGGAGCATCGCCGGCCACAGCCGCTTCGCCGCCGACCGTGACGAGCCAGCATTCCGATGCGGTGGCGGGTTCTTTCGGCCACCATGTCCGGTCGCCGAAGAACGTTGCGACACGGTCGACGGCGGTGGTTTCTTGTGCCTGTTGTGACTCTTGCGAAGGCGGCACCAGGATGACCAGCGTGTCGAGACCGTCCGGTCGCGGATGTCCGGATTCGGCGGTGACGTCGACGACGCAAGCGGTTGCCCCGAACTCTTCGGCCGCGGCACGAAGCGAGCGGGCCAGGTCCGCGCATTGGCCGGTGTGATCGACGAAGCCGATGGCACCCGGCGGTGCGAGGCTGCGTCGCGAGAGCCGTATCCACTTTTCACGCAGCAGCCGAGCCGGTGCGGATTCAGCGGTGGGGGCCCCGGTTGGCCCGGATGGTGCGTCGACACGCCCGGCGGTCGAGGCCTGGCTCTCCGGCCGAGCCGGGTCCAACGGGGGTGGATCGAAGTAGTACGGCAGCCACAGCCGGGTTTGCTGCATCGGAGTGTTGGGGAAGTCGGCCAACGGCAGGGAAACGGAGATCGGCAACCCGTCGTTTTCGGTGCGCAGGCACTCCCACCGGTAGTCGAGGTCTTGGACCGCCAGCAATGCGAGGCTGCGGGTAAAGGCTTGAAGATCGGTCGCGGTTCTCTCGGAGGTGCCCACCACCGTGGCCGCGGACAGGTTGCAATAGGCGAGATTCTCGCGGATCGCCAGCTGCAGTGTCGGGTGGTCGGCCAATTCGACGAAGGTGTCGATATTTCGCTCGCGCGCCGCCGAGATCGCCTTGTCGAATCGAACGGTGTTACGCAGATTCCACGACCAATATTGGTCGCCCGGCAGGTCCGAAGTGAGAACGTCGCCGAGAGTCGCTCCGATGCAGTCGATTTCGGTGTCGAGAAACGTCGGATTGTGGAGCCTGCGCCGTGTCTCGTCGCGAACCTCGCCGCTGTGATCGTGCATCAGGTGAGTGTGTGCCGGGTACCCGACGTCGATGACGCGCGCGAACGTGCCGCGTTCGGCGAACGTATCGACGACGCCCTGTATCGATTTCCGGTCACCCGAGACGCCGATCAAGTTCGGTGAGTTGACGGCCGACAGCTGTGCCCACCCCGGGCAACGGGCCAGCACGTCTTCGCATGTATCGCGGTCGGTGGCGACGACCGCCATCGCGTACCGCGCGGATTCGAATCGGTCCGCGGCCCGCGCGCGGATCCCGACGACGAGTGCCGCGTCGGTCAGCGTCACGGCCCGGGATACGTAAGCGGCGGCGATCTCGCCCTGACTGTGTCCGACGGTGGCGGACGGGAGAATGCCGACCTCTCGCCACATCGCGGCCATCGCGGCCATCTGCGTGAACAGTGCCGGCTGGATGGTGCTTGCGGTGTGGTCTTCCGGAAAGTCTTCGTCGAGAAGGTAATTCAGCGGGGACACACCCAATAGCGACTCGAACTCGGCGGCGCAGCGATCCGCCTCGTCGCGGAATGCCGGCGTCGAATCGTAGAAGAGCCGTCCCATCCCGGGCCGTTGGCCGCCCTGCCCCGGAAAAACGTAGGCGATCCGGCGCGCCGTCGCGGGGTCGCCGGGGCGGATCAGGCACGGGTGCTCACTGCCGTCCACAACGGCCTTCAGTGCGCTGACGAGCCCGTTGCCGTCGGTCACCATCGCCAGCGCCCGGTGCCGGCGCGCGGAGCGTGTCCGCATC
>CAYLWH010000243.1:0-2271 GCA_964387245.1 uncultured Mycobacterium sp. | reverse complement strand
GTCGTGGGAGCCGTACTCCTCGGCCTTCTGCGCCATGAGGCCGACATTGGGGACGGTCCCCATCGTCGTCGGGTCGAACTGGCCGTTGGTCTTACAGAAGTTGATGATCTCCTGGTAGATGCGGGAGAACGTCGACTCCGGATTCACCGCCTTGGTGTCCTTGAGCTTCCCGTCGGCACCGTACATCTTGCCGCCCGCGCGGATCATGGCGGGCATCGAGGCGTCGACGATGACGTCGCTGGGCGAATGAAAATTGGAGATGCCGCGGGCCGAGTCCACCATCGCCAGTTCGGGGCGGTGTTCGTGGCAGCGGTGCAGGTCGTCGATGATCTCGTCGCGTTGTGATGCGGGCAGCGACTCGATCTTGCTGTAGAGATCGGACAACCCGTTATTGACGTTGACGCCGAGTTCGTCGAACAGCTTCTGGTGCTTGGCGAATGCGTCCTTGTAGAAGATCTTCACCGCGTGGCCGAAGACGATGGGGTGGCTCACCTTCATCATCGTGGCCTTGACGTGCAGGGAGAACATGACGCCCGTTTTGTACGCGTCGTCCATCTGCTCCTCGTAGAAATCGCAGAGGGCCTTCTTGCTCATATACATGCTGTCGATGACGTCACCGTCGTTGAGCGACACCTTCGGCTTGAGTACGAGCGTCTCGCCGCCCTTGGTCACCAGCTCCATCTTCACGTCGAGGTCGCGGTCGACGGTCATCGACTTCTCCCCGGCGTAGAAGTCGCCGTGGCGCATGTGGGCCACGTGGGTGCGCGACGCCATCGACCACTCGCCCATGCTGTGCGGGTGCTTGCGGGCGTACTCCTTGACGGCCCTCGGGGCGCGGCGGTCGGAGTTGCCCTCGCGCAGCACCGGGTTGACGGCGCTGCCCAGGCACTTGGCGTAGCGCTCCTTGATGGCCTTCTCTTCGTCGGTCTTCGGATCCGCCGGGTAGTCGGGTATCGCGTAGCCCTTTCCCTGGAGTTCCTTGATGGCGGCCGTGAGCTGGGGAACCGAGGCGCTGATGTTGGGCAGCTTGATGATGTTCGTGTCGGGCCGCTGAGTCAGTCCGCCCAGCTCGGCAAGGTTGTCCGGGACACTCTGATCCTCGGTCAGGTAATCGGGAAACTCGGCGAGGATGCGTGCCGCGACCGAGAGGTCGCTGGTCTTGACGTGCACGCCCGCCGGCTCGGTGAAGGTCCGGATGATCGGCAGAAACGCGTAGGTCGCAAGCAGCGGTGCCTCGTCGGTCAGCGTGTAGATGATGGTCGGCTGCTCGGCGCTCAATTGTTCTCCCGGAATCGCTGTCGGTCAGGTGTCGAGGATGCCGCGGTGAGGCGGGCGGCTCACAGTATCGCGCGGGATACGGCCCGACGTGCGCCTCGCGCACGTCGGCCCTGAGCTGGCGCAGTCAACACCAACGGCATCCCGATCCTATCGAGCGGGTCTGAAGACGGGTGGCGGCGGTGGTGTGACGTGCGGGCAAGAGGGTCGACGGCACTGAGCTCAGCTCAGATGACCACCGGGAACGTGAGTACGAAGCCAGCGGCGACCACGAACAACAGCCCGGCGAACGTCAACCCGGCCCACCGCAACGACGGCCGCGGGAGTCGTCCCGAGACGGCCGCGAAGAACAGCACGAGCGCGGCGAGCACCGTGAGCAGCGTGTAGTTGTCGCCGCGTCGGTTGTTGACCAGGGCTTGGGCGAACAACTGATCGGCGCGTTGATTGGCGGCCCTGGCCTCCGCCGTGCCGGGTTCGACGTACTCCGGCAAAGCGAACGGAGAGTTGCTCGTGCGGCCCGACGCATTCCATACGGCGAACGCGGCTTTGAACTGGTCGGAGAACCGGTCCTCGATGTAGCGAGCGAATGTCGCGTTACCGTCCGCTTCGGCCTCAAGGAAGAGGCCGTAGATCGTCAGATCCTGTTGCCGCGCATTGTTGATGATGCCCTGCTGCTTGGCCGACTCGACCAGTGCAGCCGAGGCCTGGCTGAAAGCGATCGACATCTCCCCGCCCCACTTGGCCGCCTCGAAGCCGCACCAGGCGGTGACGATGGCTGTCACCGACAGCAGGATCAGGGCTATGGTCTCGCGCACCATCTCCCGGCGTTCATAAGCTGCGTCCTTGGCCGGAGGATGCGGGTCGGGGTCCGTTGCGTCGGTCGCAGCCGCGTTGACAGGCCGCTGGACGTCGTCGAGCATCACATCACCTCCGGCTACCGCAATCATCGTGGCGCATCTGTGACGCGCTTGGGTGCCGGTCCGCTGGATCGGTTAG
>CAYLWH010000242.1:0-2271 GCA_964387245.1 uncultured Mycobacterium sp. | reverse complement strand
GAGGTCGGCATAACGAGTCCTCCAGGTTGCCCGGCGGCCGATTCCGTCGCAGGCGTGTTTCCGATGGGTAGCGTCGGACATATCAACAGATGTCTACTTTGACCCGGCTGGTGGCAGACACATGCCGGTCCCCGAACTACTAAAGGAAGCAGAGCAGAACCGATGAGTTTTTCCGAGGACGAAGTGGCGTTCATGGCCTCGCAGCCGTTGGCGCGCGTCGCCACCGTGGATGACGACGGGCAGCCCGATGTGGTCCCCGTCGGGTTCGAGTTCGACGGCACCTACATCAACATCGGTGGATTCGCGCCGGAGAAGACCCGACGCCACGCCAACGTCCTGGCCGGGCACAGCAAAATTGCGGTGGTCATCGATGACCTGGTGTCGACCCAGCCGTGGACACCCCGGTATGTGCGCGTGTATGGCCTCGCTGAGGTTGTCGACGGGCAGCGGCCCTATCTACGGGTCCGTCCTACGGTGTCGTGGAGCTGGAACCTCAGCGGAGAACCGTTAGACCACAAGAACATGGCTGCGCCGAAAAAGACCGTGCACGAGTAGATGCCCTCCGGCCGACGAGGTTTGACGATGAGCCCTGAAACGTTCCCGACCGACTGGACCACAGCGGTGGTCCTGGTACCCCATCCCGATGACCCCGAGTACGTCGCGGCCGCGGTGGCGAAATGGACCGCCTCCGGGCGGCAGGTGAGCTACTTGCTGGGCAGCCGCGGCGAAGCCGGAATCGCCGGCATGGCCGCCGACGAGGCCGCAGTCGTGCGCGAGGCCGAACAGCGTCGCGCGGCCGCCATCGTCGGCGTGCACGATGTCGTGTTCTGGAACGAGCCCGACAGCAACATCCGAAACACCGCCGCACTGCGCGACACGATCAACGCCGCCCTCACCGCACGCAAACCCGAGGTCGTCGTCACCGTCTTCGGCGGCCCCGAGTGGGCGCCGGGAGTGCCGAATCAACGTGACCACGTGGAGTTCGCCGCAGCCGTCGAACAGGCCTACGACGCGATGACCGACCCTCCCCGGTGGCTGTTCGCCTCGGGGTTGGACGCCACCCATGTCGAGTTGGTCGACGACTTCATCGACCAGGCGGTGGCCTCGCTGGCTTCCCACGAGCAGTACCTGAGCGTGCTCGATCCCGACACCCCACCCGTGGAGCAGGCCCGCCAGCAACTGCGGCGCGCCGTCCCCGCGCGCCACGACATGGATGACCACCGCGTCGTGCAATTCCTCAAGCTACGCGGTTGATTGATCCGGTCGGCCGGGCTTGTGTGCCTTGAGCAGAAACCCGCGCGTTGTCATGGAGTCGCCGTCGACGATACGGTCGAGGTTCGGTGTCCCACCGGCTGCGGCGGCGTTGCCGTAGAGGTAGGCGGGACGGATCTCATCGACAACCCAGTACTCGGAGACCGCCTGCCGGAATTCCTCTTCGGTGACACCCCGCGGACCGGGGCCCTCGGCGGTGCCTCCTGGGGGTGCGGCGAAGGACAAGATATAGAGCGCCGCATCCGCGGCAGCCGCCCGGAGGATGGAGCGCAGGTAGCCCGCCCGCTTCTCGACCGGAAGGGCATGAAACAGGCCACTGTCCATGATCGTGGAGAATTGGCCGTCGTATCCGCCGAAGTCGGTGATATCGGCCTGCGCGAAAGTCGCTGCGCCCAGGCCCCGTTCGGCCGCGGTGGCCCTCGCGACGGCCACCGCCGTGGCGCTGACGTCCAGGCCGACCACGGTGTACCCCTGTGCCGCGAGGGCCAGCGCCAACTCGGCGTGCCCACACCCGGCGTCGAGCACCGCGCTGCGGACCGCGTCACGACCGATCAACGCCGCCAGTTCGGGTTGCGGGCGCCCGATACTCCACGGCGGCGCCCCGTCGCGTTTGTAGACCTCGTCCCAATCCATCGGTAGCTGTGCCATCACTTCTCCTCGCTTTTGCACGGATCCCACTGTTTCAAATTTCTCAACAAGTGTCTAGATTAGTTCTCAACATCTGTCTATATCTTGGTGCGGGAGGGTCACACCGAACCGGCCGTGCCCCGACAACGGAGAAGGAACCCATGAGCACACCGTTCGACGAAATCTTCGAGTCGGCCTACCGCGGTGATAACCCGCAGTTCAACGGGATTCGTCCACCATGGAGCATCGGAGAGCCGCAACCGGAAATCACCGCGCTCATCGAGGCGGGCAAGATCCGCGGCGAGGTACTCGACGCCGGCTGCGGTGAAGCTGCGCTGTCGCTGTTTCTGGCCGAACGCGGATACACCACCG
>CAYLWH010000241.1:0-2274 GCA_964387245.1 uncultured Mycobacterium sp. | reverse complement strand
ATCGGATCAGCACGGGTGAAGTTCACGCTGGCGCCGATGGTCAAGTTGACCATGCCCACCGGTCGATCGTCGGCCACCACGAACGTCACCGAGTGCCCACATCGGGCCGGCATGGCGCGGCTTGCCACCGTCAACTTGATCTCGCTGCAGGACCGCTCGCTGATCCACACCTCCCAGCGCTCCTGCGCCGGGTCGGGCTCATTGAGGCGTGGCCATCGGTTCATGTAGCGCCTGGCCTCGATGACGCGACCGCTGATGGTGGTGAACTCGTACATGGTGGCAACCTCGGTGTGGTGAGCCAATCCACGCTCCCACGAAACGTCGCCACCTCAAGTCCGCCGTCGATGCCCCGGCCAGCTCACCGCCGACCGCATTGCTCCCCAAGCGCACGTCACTCGGGCGCCATCCATGCAGTTGAAGCGCTCGGCGCTCCAGGCATTCGCCGCACGCATGGGCGCGACCTGCCGGCGCTGCGTCAATTCGTCAGCGGTGCTGCTCGCCCACGGCGGTCAGCCCGCCACAGGTCTTGCGGAGTGCGCGGCGCTGTTGCCCAGCCGTCGGCACCGCCGACCGGCCGTGATCGCAGCGATACCCCCTTGAATCGCTGCACGACGCAGCGTCTTCACAGGGGGAAACGATCATGGGAATCAAACGATGCCTGGCGTGCGGAGATCCCTTCCCGCTGCGAACTCAGTCGCCCGACCAGAGCTACTGCTCCGCTCCCGAGTGCCAACGCCAGCGCCGCAAGCTGTGGCAACGCGAGAAGCGCCAGACCGACGACGACTACCGACAGAACCAGGCCCGGGCACAGCGGAAGTGGCTCGACAGCCAGCCCGACTACTGGCAGCGGTACCGCGCCGAGCATCCGGACTACACCCAACGCAATCGCGAACAACAACGTGTGCGGAGCGCCACACAACGGGCCGGCACGATTGCAAAGATGAACGCGTCAAAGCCCGCGCCGGCGCTGACTTCCGGCACCTACCGACTCAGCGCCATCGCCCCCAAGGGCGTTGCAAAGATGGACACGTGGATCGTCGAAATCACCGTACTGACAAGCACTTGAGCGCGTTCTGCCGAGTTTGCAAAGAGACGACTCGTTCGGCTTTTCATGGCAACACTGTTACTGTTGCTGCACGCGCCGCGACGCGCCTGCTCGCCGCCGTGCCGACCACCAACGTACGCGCTACCGACCGAGGCGTGCATCGGCAGCGACCGCCATTCCGCCACCCCTCCAGGTGAGGCCCCCATGGACCCGGGCAACGACAACATCACTGAAGACGTGCCACCGCCGCCGCCACGAATGCGCGGGGCTGAGTACGTTCGCATGTCGACCGAGCACCAGCAGTACTCGACCGAGAACCAGGGCGACAAGATCCGTGAGTACGCGTCTCGGCGCGGCATCGAGATCGTCCAGACCTACGCCGACGAAGGAAAGAGTGGCCTGCGCATCGACGGCCGTCAGGCCCTGCAGCGCCTGATCGCCGACGTGCAGAACGGCCGCGCCGACTTCCAGATCATCCTGGTCTATGACGTCAGCCGATGGGGCCGGTTTCAGGACGCTGACGAGAGTGCGTACTACGAGTACATCTGCCGCCGCGCCGGCATCCAGGTCGCCTACTGCGCCGAGCAGTTCGAAAACGACGGCTCACCGGTGTCGACCATCGTCAAAGGCGTCAAGCGCGCCATGGCCGGCGAGTACAGCCGAGAGTTGTCGGCCAAGGTGTTCGCCGGCCAGTGCCGGCTGATCGAGCTGGGTTTCCGTCAGGGCGGTCCTGCGGGTTTTGGCCTGCGACGAACCTTGGTCGACGTGCAGGGCGCCGTCAAGACCGAGTTGGCGCGAGGCGAGCACAAGAGCCTGCAGACCGATCGCGTGATCCTGATGCCTGGGCCCGACGACGAGGTCCGCATCGTCAACGACATCTACCGCTGGTTCATCGACGACGGCCTGGTCGAGTCCGAGATCGCTGGCCGCCTCAACGGCATGCGCGTGCAGACCGATCTCTGCCGCGACTGGACGCGCGCCACCGTGCACGGGGTGCTGACCAACGAGAAGTACGTCGGCCACAACGTCTACAACCGGGTGTCGTTCAAGCTGAAGAAGCTGCGGGTGGTGAATACGCCGGACATGTGGATTCGCCGTGAAGGCGCCTTCACCGGAATCGTTGCGCCCGACGTGTTCTACACAGCGCAGGGCATCATCCGTGCGCGCGCCCGCCGCTACACCGACGAGGAACTGATCGACCGGCTGCGTGGCCTCTACCGCCACCGTGG
>CAYLWH010000240.1:0-2296 GCA_964387245.1 uncultured Mycobacterium sp. | reverse complement strand
ATGTGCACGACCCGGATGATGACCGGCGTCGGCCGTCCGCAGTTCTCCGCGGTGCTCGAATGCGCTTCGGCGGCAAGGCAACTCGATGCGCACGTGTGGGCCGACGGCGGCGTGCGGCATCCGCGCGACGTGGCGCTGGCACTGGCTGCCGGCGCATCGAACGTGATGATCGGCTCCTGGTTCGCCGGTACCTACGAGTCCCCCGGTGACTTGATGCACGACAGCGCCGGGCGGCCGTACAAGGAGAGTTACGGCATGGCGTCCAAGCGGGCCGTCGCCGCCCGGACGGCCGGGGACAGCGGCTTCGACCGGGCCCGCAAGGCGCTGTTCGAGGAAGGCATCTCGTCGTCGCGGATGATTCTCGATCCGGCCCACGGCGGCGTCGAGGACCTGCTCGACCACATCACCTCGGGCGTGCGCAGCACCTGTACCTACGTCGGGGCTGCGACGCTGCCGGAGTTGCACGACAAGGCCGTGCTGGGCGTGCAGTCGGCGGCGGGCTTCGCCGAAGGGCACCCGCTTCCGGCCGGCTGGTGACGCCGACGCACGACTTGCCTGGTTCCCGATACGATGTTCGTTCACGTGCAATTCGCACTGCAGCGAACTGAACTCGAGCGAAAGGGGCTACGTGCCGCAGGCACCCGTCGAGGACGCCTGTTGTGAGCAGGCGCTGCGGGCCGGGCGGACGTTCCCTCCCCCAGCAGGCCGGGCCGCACCTTCCGCGCGCCCCACCGGGTGATCGGGGCGCAGCGATGAACGACTGGTGGACGGCACTGAGCGTGCTCGCCATTCTGGCCCTGACCGCGGGCACCGCCTTGTTCGTCGCCGCAGAGTTCTCGCTGACCGCCCTGGAGCGCAGCACCGTCGACGCAAACGCGCGCACCGGCGACCGGCGCGACCGGTACGTGCAACGGGCCCACCGCTCGTTGTCCTTCCAGTTGTCCGGCGCCCAGCTCGGCATATCGATCACCACGCTGGCAACCGGTTACCTGGCCGAGCCGGTGGTGGCGCAGTTCCTGCGCCCCGGGCTGGACCGGCTCGGCCTGCCCGAGGGCCTGGCCGGCGGACTGGCGTTGGCCGGCTCGTTGCTGGTCGCGACGTCGCTGTCGATGGTGTACGGCGAACTGGTACCCAAGAACCTGGCGGTCGCCCGACCGGTCCCCACCGCCCGCGCCACCGCCGGACCGCAGCTGCTGTTCGCCAAGGTCTTCACCCCGGCCATCAAGGTGACCAACGGCACCGCCAACTGGATTCTGCGGCGCATCGGCATCGAGCCCGCCGAAGAGCTGACCTCGGCACGCACCCCCGCCGAGCTGGTGTCGCTGGTGCGCAACTCCGCGCGCAGCGGGTCGCTGGACGAGGACACCGCCAGACTGGTCGACCGGTCGCTGAAGTTCGGCGAGCGCACCGCCGAGGAACTCATGACGCCGCGGTCCAAGATCGAGGCGCTGCAGTCCGACGACACGGTGGCCGACCTGATCGCCGCGGCCACCGAAACCGGCTTCTCCCGGTTCCCGATCATCGAGGGCGACCTCGACGAGACCCTCGGCATCGTGCACCTCAAGCAGGTCTTCGGGGTGCCCGCCGGGCAGCGGTCGACCACCCGGTTGAGCGCGCTGGTCCAACCAGTCGCCGTGGTGCCCTCGACGCTCGACGGCGATGCGGTGATGACCCAGATACGAGCAAACGGGCTGCAGACCGCCCTGGTGGTCGACGAATACGGTGGTACGGCCGGCATGGTGACCGTCGAGGACCTGATCGAGGAGATCGTCGGCGACGTCCGCGACGAACACGACGACGCCACTCCCGACGTGGTGCGGGCCGGCAACGGCTGGCAGGTGTCGGGTCTGCTGCGCATAGACGAGGTGGCCGTCGAAACCGGGTTCCGTGCACCGGCGGGCGATTACGAGACCATCGGCGGACTGGTACTGCGGGAACTCGGGCACATCCCGCAGGCCGGTGAGTCGGTGGAACTGGCCGCGTTCGATCCCGACGGCACCTCCGGTGATCCGGTGCGCTGGCTGGCGACCGTGGTGGCCATGGACGGTCGGCGGATCGACCTGCTGGAGTTGACCGAGCTCGGCCGGAGAGAGCGCTGATGGGAACCGACATCCTGGGCGTGCTGCTGACCGTGTTCCTGCTGGCCGCCAATGCGTTCTTCGTCGGCTCGGAGTTCGCGCTCATCTCCGCACGCCGCGATCGGTTGGAGGCGCTGTCCGAGCAAGGAAAGAAAAGCGCTGTCACCGTCATCCGCGCCGGTGAACAACTCTCTTTGATGCTGGCCGGCGCGCAGCTG
>CAYLWH010000239.1:0-2319 GCA_964387245.1 uncultured Mycobacterium sp. | reverse complement strand
CCACCATGTGGAACGAGCCGAACGCCGACTCCACGGTGGTGGTCATCGAGGCGGCGTTGCCAAACGTGTCGACGATGCTGATCTGGCTGGTGCCGTGTTCGGGCGTCGGCGGTGCCGGTGCCGTCGGAGGCCCGAATTCACCCGCCTTCGCAGTGCCCATAGTGCGCTGATCGGAGATGAGTGCCGCCCGACCCGTCAGGTAGTCGCTGTTGATCAGCGCGTCGGGTGACCCTCCCGGCAGGGCGACGAAATCGGTGTCTGCGACGTATTTGTCGCGGTCAGCGTATGCCAGCCGCTCCGCTTCGGATATCAGGTGTACCCCCATCGCCGAGGGTCGGCCGCCGTTCAGGTCGAGGTCGGTCGGCTTGTGATCGCTCATCGGGAAGTGCTCGAGCACGCCGAGTGTCGCCGCGACCGCGATGCCGCCGGATGACGGCGGTGGCATACCGCAGATCTCCTTGCCGCGGTAGGGAGTGCACAGCGGCTCACGTTTCTTCGCGGTGTATCCGGACAGGTCCTCCCACGTCATCAGGCTTGGGGTACGGCCGCCCGAGGTATCGGCCGCGGCGGCCACGATGTCACGGGCGATATCGCCGGTGTAGAACGACTGAGGGTCAGATGCGATGATGCCCAACGTCTTTGAGTAGGCCGGGTTGTTCAGCCGGGTTCCAGATGCCTTGGGGCTTCCGTCGGTATTGAGGAAGTACGCCGACGCGTCGGGGTCGATCTTCAACTCCAGCGCGGCGTCCGCGATGGCCGCGGCCAGCCGCGGGCTGATGTCGAAGCCAGCGTCGGCCAGCGTGACCGCTGGATTGAACAGGTCGCGCCACGCGGTCTTGCCGTGCTCGGCGTGGACGTCCTGAAGAAGCCGCATGATGCCGGGGACACCGATCGAACGGCCCGATGCCCGCGCATCCGGCTTGGGCTCGGTGCGGTCGATGTCGGAGATCCACCGCAAGTAGTTCTCGGTCACGGCCGCAGGAGCGACCTCGCGCCCGTCGTAGGCCTGAACCGAATCGGACGCGGCGTCGTAGTAGAGCAGGAACCCGCCGCCCCCGACACCGGAGGCCTGGGGCTCGACCAAACCGAGCACCGCCTGGGCGGTGACGAGAGCGTCGGCCGCAGTGCCGCCGTCGCGAAGCACTCCGCAGGCCGCTTGGGTGGCCAGCGGGTTGGCGGTGACCACCGAGTAGCTACTTGTTCGCACCGCCGTCATGTCCTTGCGGTAGCCGGTGGCGACCTCGGGATTTGTCGAGATGTTCCGGGAAGTTGTGGCCTCGCTGCCGGCCGCCGGCGCCGAGGTCTTGGGGGCCGGGGTGCCGTTTTCGATGATCGAGCAGGGACCCGCCGCGGCGGGCGGTGCGTTGTCCTCGGCGGCGCATCCGGCGAGCACTAAAACCACTCCGGCCAGCGGGGCCGCCGCCTTGATGACGGACGATATCCGCATCACTCGACGGTAGTCCATCAACGCCGTCTGATGACCGCAGTGACCTCGAATCCGTGAGAGATCGTCGCACGCCATGTCATCCGTGATTCGTCTCAGATTCGTGTCACCTCTTCAGGTGACGCCTCACCGCTTCCCGAGGCGCCGGTGTCGAGATTCACCCAAGCGGCGGTCACGGCGAGCGCACCGGAACCGTCGTAGGTTCCGGCGTCGTAGTAGATCGCAACGGGTTCGCTCCGTCCAGGTGCTCCGTCTGGGGTCCTGCAAGGGGATCGCCGAATCCTGCATGTGCCCCAGGCGAATCACCTGAAACGGCTAACTACCACCGACGGCAGGCAGCGCAGCAACACGCGTCCTGGCGAGCCCGGCTGTTTTGGTCGACACCGCACTGGTCGCTGCACCCCGAATTGGACTGTCGCCGACAGCGTCGTCAGACCCCTACCACCAGATCCCGACGGCGATTCGCAAACCTGCCCGACGTCGAGAAGGTTCGGTTCCTGTGGCTCGAATTCATAAGTCCCAAACAGCTTTGCGTGGTCCTGATCGGCACGACGTCGAATCGACCGACCGTCTCCGATCGACGTCGAGGACCGTTGAGAGCTACATGTGCGGGGCCTGGCTGATCTTGCTGTCCGGGGTACCGACGGTTTGGCAGTAGGTCTGCACGGCGATCCGGGTTCCGGCAAGCTCCAGGTTCGCCGGCGCGCTCTTCCCCTCGTCGGTGAGCATCTTGGTGATGCTTTCGTTCTGCCTCTTCTCGTCGGCGGCGGTGAAGTCCTTGCAGGTGGTGTCACCACCGGAGTTCATCACCGCCGTCGAACAACCGGTCAACAATGTCGCCGCGGCCACGCCGGACGCCAGGATCATCTGCATGC
>CAYLWH010000238.1:0-2322 GCA_964387245.1 uncultured Mycobacterium sp. | reverse complement strand
CGGAGTTTTTCGCGAAGGTGGCCGAGCACCCCTATACGCTGACGCCCAGTCGGTTCCTCGCCGACGGCGATGTCGTGGTGGTCCTCTCCCAAGTCACCGCCGGCGGAGAATCCGCGGCCGGCGCCGATGTGTACACCTTCCGCGATGGCAAAGTCGTCAAAGCCCAGAACTTCGGGGACACTGCTATGGCGGAACGGGTCTACGGCACGACGTAGAGGGAGCCCTGCGCATTTTCCGCAGTTTGAATCACCCGTTCGGACATCGGCCACGGTGAGCATGAGGGACGATGCGACACGCGCCCTCGGTGAGGGCCGCGCTGCGGATGTCGGCGCCGCCAACCCTTACGCCGCCCGGTCGCTGGCGCTGGCGAAGGTGTGGCTTCGCGGCTATCAGGCGATGCTGTTGCAGCGGTGGTACACCTCGCCGCATCGCCAGCCGTACATAAATGCGCGGGCCGGGGGTGGGGGATGAACCCCCCGGCGGGCACTCGCGCCGCCTCCCGTGGGCATAGGCATAAACCTGGAGGGTCGAATATCCAGGCTGAACCTCTGGCCAATCCGGCCGCGATCCCGACTTCCAGGAGGTGTTCCTCACAAGCGGCGTCGGGCACCTCGCGCCACCGATCCCGCGGACCTGCATGCCGCGGGTATCACCATCTCGGTCAACATGGTCGCCAATATCATGGCCGAGAACGGCATCGAGTCCGTGCACGTTCAAGGTCAAGACCACCCAGGGCGACCCGCGGAGCACCGTGGTCGACGCGAGTACGTCACCGCCGACTACGTCACCTGGTAACCAACAGCGCCTGATGCACCGCCTCGGCCGTGTACCACCCGCCGAAGCCGAAAGACGCATGCCGACGGTCTGCCGATCAGGTCGGCCCGCAGTGGATCCACCGGTCCCTAATCGCTGTGAGTTTTCACTGCGTCGGCCACGTTGACGCCGGTCGCCCATCTTGAGAAGTTCTTTGGCGAGCAGCAAAGATGGCGTTCTTTGGCCTTCGCCTGCGGTGGCGCCCTGCGTATCGAGGACATACGGCCGCACCCTCAAAAGCTGCGCGTTTGCAGCGGTCACTGTTCTTTCAGGAAGAATCATCTGCCCGCCGCCGCCGTTGAGGACTTTCGGTTACGAAACGCGAATGCCTCGCACGCATTTCGGCGTGCGAGGCATTCCCACCTTGCTTGCGGGTGACCGCAGTCAGGGCTGGTCGGCGCCCGCAGTTCCTGCCGTTGCTACCGGCGCCGCCGAGCCGGGGCCTTCACTCCCCAGTTCTACGGGTTATTCGCGCCGTTGATACCGGTGGCGGTATCTCCGTCGTTGTTCTCGTCGTTGACTGCCTCGACATTGGCCTGGGTACCGTTGCCGCCGGTTAGGCCCGAGCCGCCGCTGCCGCCGCTGCCGCCGGTGGCGGTGGCGTTATCGGCAGACGGCGAGTCCGCAGACGTCCCGGTGCTGTCCAGCCCCACAAGGATGTTTCCGTCAGAGCCGGCGCCGCCGACACTGCCGGCACCGGTACCGGTGCCACCGTTGCCGCCGGTCGCGGTCCCGCCGGTGGCGGAGCTGTTCGCGTCCGGTCCGTTAGGCGCAGCGAGTGCGGCAATCCGGCTTTCTCCGGCGTTGCCGCCTTGGCCGCCACCGAGGCCGTTACCCCCGGTGCCGCCCTGAGACGTGCCGCCGGCGAAAGCGTTGGTCCCACCGGAGAGGATATCCGCGTCACCGCCTTCGCCACCGGTGCCGCCACCAGTGGCGCTGCCGCCGACACCGCCAGTCGCCGTACCGCTGGACGTTCCGCCGGGGCCGCCTGCGGTGCCGTTTAGATCCTGGAAGTCAGTCGTCCCGCCGCTTCGGATGTCGGCGCTTCCGCCAATACCGCCGATGCTGCCGGCGCCGGTACCGTCACCGCCGGCACCACCGGTGGAATTACCGTAGGACTTGCCTTGCGGCCCGGCCTCGAGCTCACCGAAGCCGCCGCTACCGCCCTGACCGCCGTCAATGCCGGCTCCACCCTGGCCGCCCGTGGCAACGGCAGCCTGGCCAGCACCACCGATTATGCCTTCGGCGCCGTCGGCGATGAGGTAGCCGGCGCCGCCGGCGCCGCCGGTGCCGAAGGTGCTACCGGCCCCGCCGTCGCCACCCTGGGCAGTGCCTCCGGTGACACTGGCCCCAACGGCACCGACGCCGATGAACCCGAAGCCGCCGTCCCCGCCGGTGCCGTCGTTGATGCCGGCGGCGCCGCCGATCCCGCCAGTGGCCGTGCTGTCAGTGACGGAGCCGTCGATGACCCCGATGAAGCCAAGGCCGCCTGTCCCAGCGGTGCCGCTG
>CAYLWH010000237.1:0-2431 GCA_964387245.1 uncultured Mycobacterium sp. | reverse complement strand
TGTTGTTGTGGCGGATTCCACTGAGGCACTTGTTGTTGTGGCGGATTCCACTGAGACGGCTGCTGGAGCACGGGCTGGTCTTGCGGATTTTGCTGACTTGGCGAGGTCTGCGGGTACTGGTCCTGCCGCTCCCAGGGCCACTTGATGACCGGCACTCGCGGTACCACGATCGGTGCGGGGATAACCACCGGCGGCGCGGGGGGTGCCATCACGGGGGGTGCCACCACGGGGAGCGCGGCCGGAGCAGGTATCGGAGCCGGTGCGGGAGCAGCGGGTGCTGGTGCTGGAGCAGCGGGCGCTGGCGCTGGGGCGGCGGCAACCGGAGGAGCGGGAGCGGCGGGCGCGTCGACAAACACCGTGCGCGGTGGAGCCTGCGGCCGCGGAACCTCCTGAACCACAGGCACCGGAGCCTGGATCGTCTCCGGCGGTGGCGCTGGAGCGGCCGGCGCCACTGGCACCGCGGCCGCGGGAGCGGGCGCGTTGGTCGGCACGATGACCGATTCGGCCGGACTGGGACGCTGATCAACGGTCGGGCGGATGCTCACCGCCAGCGAGACAACCAAGGCCGCGACGCCGAGTACGAAAATACCGGTAACCGTGCTGCCCACCAGCAGGAATGACTTCCGCTCCGGCCGCGCGGCCGGAGCGGGTTCGCCGGGCAGCCCAGCGTCGGCGAGCGCCGACTCGTCGTCCACCTCGCTGTAAGCCAACGCTGCCGGCGCCTCCAACTGCCCGGCGGCAAAGGCGGACCCGGCGGTCGGTCCTTCGTCGCCGTCCTGGGCGTACGCACGCGCCACGGTGGAAGCCTCGAAGAGTGGCGCTCGCGCGCTGGCCAGCGCCGCCCCACGCGCCAGAGCGAACCCGGGTTCGTCGGGCGCACTGACAGGCAAGGAGGTAGCGGACTGCAATTGCGGCTTCAACTCGGCCGCGCTGACCCCAGAGCCCACCACGAATACGGCCTCTGGCGGGGCGTCCAGATGCTCGAGAGCCGCCACCATCGTGGTCAGTTGCGAGACGGCGTCGTCGGTGTGTAGGTCCTGGCGCTCGACGCGGACGACCGAGGCATCTGCCGTCTCGACCACGGACAGCGTGGCGGCGTCGCCGTCGAGGAACATCAGAGCAGTTCGCTCATAGCCCAAGGTGCTGCCGACCGCCTGTGCCAATGCACCCGCTGCGTGCAATTCCGACACGAGCATGACGTCGTCGATGCTGTGTGCGGTCAGTGCGTCGCGCAGGCGTGCGGCGGCCGCGTGGTCGGGGCACGTCACGCCCGTCGCAACCAGTCGGTGGCCGCCCTCGGCGGCGCTTTCACGGGTGCCGAGGATCGCAGCTACTACCTGTTCTGGCGCAGTTGCCGAAGTCTCGTCGAATTCGATGTCGAAGACGTCGTGATCGACGGTGACGCCGTCTGCGTTCTCCCCTTCGACCAGCACCATGCGGACGGTCGTTGGTGTCATCGACACACCAAGCGCGATGTCCACTGCCCCTCCATATCACTTTGCTGTGCGGTTCGGTTCAACTCCAGTACCCGCACCGCCGCGGCAATCGCCTTGACCTAACATCGGTGCCGCCACCTGCAGCGTTACAGAGTCGGCAGCTATAAGTCACCTGCGCCGTACCCGGGCGCGCGGGTAGCTACCAGGCTACCCCTGCGGGGGGAAACCGGACTTGACAAAGTTCTGATACGACCTCGACGGCGTCGGCCCCCGCTGCCCCTGGTACTTCGAGCCGACCTTCGCGCTGCCGTACGGGTGCTCGGCCGGGCTGGTGAGCCGCAGCAGGCACAACTGGCCGATCTTCATGCCCGGCCAGAGCGTGATCGGCAGGTTGGCCACGTTCGACAGTTCGAGGGTGATGTGGCCGCTGAACCCCGGATCGATGAAGCCCGCCGTCGAATGCGTCAGCAGGCCGAGCCGCCCCAGCGACGACTTGCCTTCCAACCGGCCGGCCAGGTCGTCCGGCAATGTGCACAGCTCGAGTGTCGAGCCGAGCACGAACTCGCCGGGGTGCAGCACGAACGGCTCACCGACGGCTGGTTCAACCAGGCTCGTCAGGTCGTCTTGACGCTGCGCCGGATCGATGTGCGTGTAGCGGGTGTTGTTGAAGACACGGAACAGGCTGTCGAGGCGGACGTCCACGCTGGATGGCTGCACCAGCGAGTCGTCCAGCGGTTCGATGCCCAGGCGGCCGGCGGCGAGTTCGGCCCTGATGTCACGATCGGAGAGCAGCACCCGACGAGCGTAGCGATTCGTTCACCGGCGCCGAGCGTGGAGTTATTGCACGCGCCGGGCCGGTTCGCGTGTCACAAGTCCACATTCGCCGCGCCCGGCCGTTGGAATCGGGGTCGCTCCTGTTGCTATCCTTCGTCAGCACCGTGCCGATGTAGTTCAATGGCAGAACATCAGCTTCCCAAGCTGAATACGCGGGTTCG
>CAYLWH010000236.1:0-2448 GCA_964387245.1 uncultured Mycobacterium sp. | reverse complement strand
CATACATTCGTTCATTCCAAGGTGGCCCGCGCCGCTTCCGCGAGCACATCGGTCACGTCGCCGCGGCGCTGCCAAGCACGGCGTTGGCGCATCGCGCCGTTTCCTGCACCGGTAATGCGATCCAATTCTGCTGTGACATAGTCATATTCACCTATTTCATGCAGTTCCGGCGTGATCTTCGTCAGGAGTTCGCCCAGCCGAGCACCGCGCATACCATCGCGGGCGGCCAGCCAGTAGCTCGCCCGCAGAACCGGATCGGCGATCAGCGTTTCCGGGATAGCGCAACGGATTTCGCCGAGCACCGCCATCACCAAGGCACGCGTGACAGTGGCCAGCAGAGCGGTCTCGGCCACCGTGGCGGGCACGTCGGCTACACGCACCTCCACGGTGGGGAACTTGGCCGACGGACGGGCGTCCCAGTAGACCATGCCGTCATCCAGCATCGCGCCCATGTCCTGCAGACGTTGCAGGGTCGCGTGGTACTCGGCAGCCGATTCCAGGTGCGGCGGCGGGTCGGCGGTGGGCCAGCGGCCCCAGAGAACGGAACGCCAACTTGCGTAACCACTGTCGGCGTTGCGGTACACCGCCGAGTTGGCGCTCAGCGCGAGAAGTGTCGGCAGCCAGGGCCGTAGCCGGTTGCACACCAGGACCGCCGTGTCCAGGTCGGGAACCTCGACGTGCACGTGGCAACCGCAGATCCCCTGTTCATGGGCGAGCATGCCGTAGCGCTCGGCGATCTGCCGGTAGCGGGGTGTGTCGGTGACGGGAAATTCGTGCGGGACGGTAGGCGGTAATCCAACGGCCAGCAGTCGTGCACCGCACTCCTCGGCGGCTCGCGCCGTGCCATGCCGCAACGCCTGCAACTCGTCATGCAATTCGGCGCTACTGAGTACGGGCTCGGTGGCGACTTCGACCTGACAGGAGGTCAGTTCGAGCTGGAGGTCGAGACCGCGGTTTCGGGCGACCTCGGCAACCACGGTGTTGCAGGCGAGCGGCGCACCGCTGTCGGGGTCGACGAGCAGGAACTCCTCCTCGACCCCGACAGTGGGCGGGGGCTCAGTGTTTGAAGGCGTCTTTCACCTTCTCACCGGCATCTTTGAGATCGGCCTTGGCCTGGTCGCCCTTGCCCTCGTTCCTGGTGCTTTCGTCATTGGTCGCTTCGCCGAAAGCCTCCTTGGCCTTACCCGCGACATCGTCGATTGCATTCTTGATCTTGTCTGTTGCACTCATGGGGTCGTGGTTAACCGCTATGCCCGATGCTAAACATTTCTGCGCGCACAAATCGGCGCGGTGCGCGGAGAACTCCGCTTCGACGTAGGCGTCCGGGGCACCAAGTCGCAGCTGGATTCAGCTAAACCGCAAGGTGTTTGGAGAATTTCGGCTTCGATGTCAACAACAAGCATCTGCGCAACGCGGGACACCTGTGGGTGAGGGCGTTCAGCCGGCAGTACCGCCGGGCGGAGTTCTCTGCGAGGCTACGGGAAAATTGCGCTGGTACGTGGCAGGCTGTACTTATGACACTTGCCAAGCCGCTCCACCTGGCGGTCGGCTGGCTGCGCGCCGGATACCCCGCCGAGGCGCCCAAACGTGGCTACTTGCCGCTGGTCGCGCTCTGCGGGCGGAATCCGGGCGCCACCGGTCGGCACGGCTGAACTACACTGCCACGCGGTACGCCCCCGTAGCTCAGGGGATAGAGCACGGCTCTCCTAAAGCCGGTGTCGCATGTTCGAATCATGCCGGGGGCACCACGTTCGTCTGCAGGTCAGAGGCTGTTTTCGACCTCACCTCCGAGGCGGCGTGTCACCTATGTGACGCCCGGTGGCCATACCGCCCAGAGGGGATCGTCATGACCACCACGACCGACCAACTGCTGACCTACCCAGAGGCCGCACAGCGTCTCGGCGTCGGCGCCCGCGACATCCAACGAATGGTGCGCACCGAGCAGCTGCCTGCGTACGGGACGCACGTGGAAGCAGGCGCATACCGTCATCGGCACTGCCGGTGGCTCGCTGACCGGCTTCTGACTTGACCCGACTTCACTGCAGCCGCGCCACAGGATGGCCAGCCTTGCAGCGCCGCGCCGGGCATTATCTGTGACAGCCGTGACGTGACGGCTATTCGTCTTTGTCCTCGACTTCCTCCCACGCCTCGTCACTGCGACGGTCGAGCAGGTCGGCCAGCTCCTTGGCGCGGTCGATGGCGAAGTCCAGATTCTCAAGAATAATGCTGGCCAGCCCTTAGACTGCCCCGTCTTCCGCAGCGCCTGGGTCAAGTCCCTGAGGGTGATTGGCCCGCCTTCAGCAACAGTTTTGTGCAATCTTTTCTACGTGGAGCTGAGTTCGGCCGAAGATCGATGCCGCACTGGAGCCGTGGACGCTGCTGGGCCATCTCGCCTCTCGTAACAGGTTCGCGCGGCTGCGGCTCGGAGTGGGGTCACCGATACCAGTC
>CAYLWH010000235.1:0-2471 GCA_964387245.1 uncultured Mycobacterium sp. | reverse complement strand
GCTCAGTGAACCACCATCCAACGGAAAGCGCACGGGTTTTTGGAGGTGTCCAGTTGTCTATACGATGGCCGCCAACGGAGGCATGTCAGTCGATGCGGCACAGAACTATATCGCGACCCACTGGCAGAACGAGTGGTCGGAATTCGTCGGCGCCAGCGTGCATTCCCTAATCGGCCGGCTCTTCGCAATCAAAGCGATTGAAGACTGGTTTTGCGTGGATACGGAACCCCCGTTGATCTCCCGAGGTGATTGGGTCTTTCATACCGAGCGATTCGATGATGTCGCGCTGGATCAACTTCCGAAAGCCTTCTTTAGGGGCATGGCCGGCCTTGCCGCGGTAGAGAACGCGGCCGTCAAGGACTTGGCGGCCACAGGTCGGTTCTATGACTGGCTTGGGCCGCAGCTCGATTCCACAGCATTCCGACGACTTCTGGCGATATTCTTTGCACACAGTTTCGCCAAACTAGACGGAGATCTACTTGGCCGATTCTTCGAGATCTATGCCCAGAGAATTGATCGTCGTCGTCGAAAGCAACTTGGTCAGTACTACACTCCACTGCCGATCGTGCGCTGTATGTGGCGGCTGGCAATGGCCATCGTGCGCGAGCGTGAGGTCGTGCAGGAGCTGTTTGTACTTGATCCCGGCGTAGGTTCGGGAACCTTCCTGATCGAAGGCGCAAACCAGCTCCACCATGTCGGACTTCCGCGATTCTGGGACCGGTTGACAGGCTTCGACATCTCGCCGCAGGCCATCGGGATAGCGCAGATCAACGTATATCTCGCGGTCCTCGCGCATCTTGACAGGCAGGAGGCGGAAGCAGTTGGCACGCTTCAACTTTATCCGACCGATGCCCTCGACCCGCGAAACGGAGCGCGTCTACGTTCGATCTTGCCGCTCCTCGCGGACGAGAGTACGCGAGCTTTCTTGCGGAGCAGGATCGACTTGGCCGAGTCGGTGAAACAGAAATCGCGCTTCCCTCTTGTGATTGGCAATCCACCGTATCGGAATAACTCCGATCAGACGCTTGCCCAGATCGCCGATCGGTTTCCAATGCTACTCCGTTCGTCTCGGGCCAATGCCCGTGCGCGAAAGCGGAATATCCGGGACGACTACGCCTGGTTCTTCGCAGCTGCAGACCACTATGTCGCTGACCGCGGTCTTATTGCTTTCGTAGTATCTGACAGCTTCTGCTACGCAACGTCCTATCGGTTTTTCCGCGAGGATCTACTTCGACGATATCTGGTCCGGCATCTCATTATTCTTGGCACGTCGGTGTTTCGGGATGTCGGGCCGAGAACGCAGTTCGTAATCGTCATTCTTGAGCGCCGTTCCGAAGATCTGGCGCGGGCAGACGACGTCGAGGCCATACCCGTGACCGACCTGCGGACGCTCGCCGGCGATCCTGCCTCACTCGGCTCCTCGATCGATCCAAGGCTGATCGCCCTTGATCGCGGAGACCTGCCCGCACCTTTGGACCACCGCCCGATCAGGCGACGAAACTTTATGCTGTTTCCTGCCTCCGATGTTGTCGGGCGGGTGGAAGCTTTTCCGAATGTCCTTCACGGCGACAATCCGCGGCGCGTGTTTGTCAAGAAGTGGCCGGGGCTCATTACGGCATTCGATGAGCTGTTCAGGGGCGACACGCGGGAAGAGATTGCCGGCAAAGCCGAGCAGTTCCTGGCCGCCGCCGCTCTTGAAGGCCCTGCGCGCGAAGCCGCGCTGGACGAATTGGCCCGCACCATTCGTGCCACGTCGGCGAAAAGCCGTGGACGATTGTCTCTCATGGCCGCTCATGCAGCAGACGGTCGACTTACATTCGACCCCGCTCGCGTGCGACGGGCCGTGACGGGCAGCGCCCCCAATGAAGTCGCATGGTATCCGGATCAGCGGCTTCATACCTGGATCTACTACGAGCCGAGACTCAGAATCCCCCGCAACGTACACGAAGGCAGAGATCCAGGATACGGAACGATGTCTCAGTGGCGGGATCCCGAGAGCCACACGATCGACCCCAAGTTCGTTTTCACGACAGGCACAAATCCGGACTACGGACTGAAGGCGCTTGTTGTTCCCGGCGATTGGATAGTGAAGTCCCATGGAGGGGAGAGCCAGCAGTTTCATTATACGGGGCTTTCGAACCCGCTCGCACAGCCTTCACTATCGGGGCCCAACAATCTTGGTGCGGACGCGATGGTATTTTATACGGCACTTGCGACCGACGGGTTCGCCGTCGATGATTTTCTCTTTTATCTCGCTGGAATCTATAACTCCCAGATCGCCGAGGACTATCTTGAAGGAGGTGGTGCAAATGTCCTTCGCATCCCGTTGTCAACATCAATCATAGAAAGCGGTGCGGCTGGACGCATCATCAGTTTGGCAAAGCAAATGCGGAACCTTCACTGGTTGGGTGCGGAAACTAGTGGATTGACTCCAACGTTTGGAACCCTCGTGCGCGGGCGGCGATGATCGC
>CAYLWH010000234.1:0-2508 GCA_964387245.1 uncultured Mycobacterium sp. | reverse complement strand
CCATGGCGGATGAGGCCGGGACCGTCCAGCAGCGCCGCCGGGAGCTCCTTCGCCGACGCGTCGCCCAGAGCGGTCTTATCGCAGCGGAGCCCGTCGTCCCCATAGCGATCGAGCCCGGTCGACCGTATCGGCTGTCGGCCGGACAGCGCCGCATGTGGTTCCTGCAGACACTGGATTCCGCCGACACCACGCTGAACATCTGTGTGGCTTACCGGCTGATGGGCGGGGTCGACCAAGCGCGCTTGCGTGCCGCGTTCGATGCCGTCGCGGCACGCCACGCCATTCTGCGCACCACCTACGGGATGGACGACGCGGGCGAACCCTTCCAAGTCTTTGCCGACGCCGCCGAGATCCCTTGGCAAGAGCGGGATGTGCGCGATGTTGCCGTCGAGGGCATGGACCGCCGGATCGAGGCGCTGGCGCGGTCCGAGTTCGGCAGGCCGTTCGACCTGGCCGAGGAGTTGCCGCTGCGGGTAACCCTGCTGCGCACCGGTACGGACCAGTGCGTGCTGCTCATGGTGATACACCACATCTGTTGGGACGACGACTGCTGGGCCGTCTTCTTCGCTGAACTCGGTGCCGCCTACAACGGCAGCCACCCGGATGGGCAACCGCCGCAATTCATTTCGGTCGGGGTGCTGGGCGCCTCGGAGGAACGGGGCGAACCTGCCAAAGCCGACATCGAGTACTGGCGCGACGCACTGCTTCCGCTGCCCGTGCCGATCACGCTGCCCGGGCAGGCCGCCCCCGATCCCTCCAGGCGGATGGATCGCCGCGGACTCGCGATTCCAACCGAATTGTTCGGCAGGGTGGAGGACTTCGCCCGGGCGCGCGCTGCGTCGCCGTTCATGGTGTTGCTCGCGGCGTTCGGCGCGCTGATGCGGCGCTACACGGGCGCCGACGACGTGCTGATCTCCGTTCCCGTGACCGAGCGACCCGCGGCGGCGAACCGTGCGATCGGGTACTTCGGCAACACGGTTTTGGTGCGGATCCGGGTGCGGCCCGACGATTCGTTCGCCTCGCTCGCCGAGGGGGTGCGCGACACCGTGCTGGAAGGCCTGGCCCGTCAATCCGTCGGGATCGACCGCGTGATCCGTGAGGTGAACCCGGACCGGACGATGGGGCGCGACGGCATGGACCGCCTGGTTCGGCTGGGATTCAGCATGCGCAGGAGCGCCAGTGCGATCGAGCTCGACGGCATCGACGCGCAGCAACTCGACGTGGGAGCGGCCACCGCGGCGGTGCCGCTGGCCGTGGCCGTGGTGGTCGGGCCCGACAGCGTGTTCGCCGAATTCGACTATCACGCCGACGCCATGGCCGCGCCCCTCGTCGAACAGATGGCGGCCCACTACTTGCGGCTGCTGGACAGCGCGCTCACCGAGCCGGGACGCCGCATCGACGTGCTGGACATGTTGGGCACCGGCGGTCGGTCCGCCATCCTGGCACAGTCGCACGGCGAACTAGCAGCCATGCCCGCCACCACGATGGTGGACCTGCTCGAATCGGCGGCGGCCGCCACCCCCGAAGCCACGGCGCTGGTCTGTGACGACGACAGGCTGAGCTACGGCGAGCTTCATCGACGCGCTAATCGGCTGGCGCGCTGGCTGATCGGGGAGGAGGTCGGGACAGAGGACATCGTCGGTCTGCGCATGAGCGCGTCTGTCGAATTCGTCGTTTCGGTGCTCGCCGTCCTCAAGGCAGGCGCGGCCTATCTGCCCATCGACCCGGCATATCCGCCGGATCGCATCGAATTCCTCATCGCCGACAGCCGACCCGTGCTGGTGATCGGGAAGCCCGAATTCGACGCCGCCGAATCCGCCGCGGCGCGGCTGTCCGACCAGCGTGTCAGCGACGCCGACCGACTGCGTCCTCTGCTGCCCGGACATCTCGCCTACGTCGTATACACCTCCGGTTCCACCGGCCGGCCAAAGGCCGTGGGGGTGGCACATCATGCGATCGCCGAGCACGTACACGGCTTCACCGCGCAGTGGAGCATGACCGCCGACGACACGGTGTTGCAGTCCTCGTCGGTGAGTTTCGACGCCTCGGTGCTGGAGATCTTCCTGACGCCTTCGATAGGGGCGCGACTGGTCATTCCCCGTGCCGACGCCGTGGCCGACATCGCAACCATCGCCGGCCTGATCGAGCGCCACGGTGTCACCGTGGTGCACATGGTGCCCTCCATGCTGCGCACCCTGTTGGCGCTGCCCGACACGGGCCAGTGGCGGCAGTTGCGCCATGTACCTGTGGGCGGCGAGGTTCTCACCGGCGAGCTGGCAGCGCTGTTCGCCGAACGTTTCCATGCCCAGCTGCGCAACCACTACGGGCCGACCGAAGCCGTGGTCTGCTCGACGCACATGGCGGTGCACGGTCCGGTCGGCGCCGGCCCTGTGCCGATCGGCGTGCCGAACCGCAACGTGTACGCGTACATCCTGGACCCGGAGTTGCAGTCGGTGCCCGCGGAGGTCGTCGGGGAGCTCTACCTCGGCGGCAACCAGTTGGCCCGCG
>CAYLWH010000233.1:0-2659 GCA_964387245.1 uncultured Mycobacterium sp. | reverse complement strand
GCGCGTGATGGGAAGCATGACGACGGCAGCCGGGATCATCAGCCCAGTGAGCATGACGCCGAGAAGGATCTTGCCCCACAGCCGCTCGGATCGCACGAGATAGTGCGCCGCCATGGCGGCGAGCAGGGTGGTGATCACCATCGACACGCCGGTGAGCACGACCGAGTTGATCAAGCCGCTCCAGTAGAGACCGTCAGGGCGGGTCAGAACGCCGATGATGTTGTCGAGCGTCGGTGCCAGCGGCAGGCTCAGCGGTGCGGCAACGACGTCCTCGCTGGTCTTGAAGACGTTCACGACTGCGACATAGAGCGGCAGGCAGAATATGGCGGCGATCAACGTCGTCACAGCGACGCGAGTCCAGCGGGTAGCGAGCATCAGTAGGTGACCTCTCTGCGCTGCAGCAGACGGAGTACGACGACGGATGCCGTCGCCACGAGCGCCAGCATGATTGCGGCCATCGCCGAGGCCATTCCCGTCCGCTGCTCGCCGAAGGCCGTTCGGATCACGTCGAATGCGATCGTCGCGGTACCGTTCGTTCCGGGGCCGCCGTTCGTGAGGACAGCGACCTGGTCGTAGACCTTGAACGCGCTGATCATCAGCATGACGGTGATGATCGTGAATGACGGTGCGAGAAGCGGCCATGTGATGTGGCGGAACCGTGCGATGGGTCCGGCGCCGTCGAGGCTCGCGGCCTCTTCCAGTTCGACCGGGATGCCGGCCAGGCCGGCGAGGTAGACAACGACGCTGAAGCCGAGCATCTGCCATACCATGACACCCGCAACGGTGAAGATCGCGATGGCGGGGTCGGACAGCCAGCCGGGCGGATCTGTGATCCCGACGCTGCGCATTGCCGAGTTGACCAGGCCGTCGTCGAGGAGGAGCGCCCTCCAGATCACAGAGACCACGATGGCGGAGAGGATCATCGGCGTGAAGAACACGCTGCGTGCGAGGTTGTAGAACCAGCCCTGCTGGCGGATGAGGAGAGCGAGAGCAAGACCCAGGCCATTGGTAACGACGACGACGATGACGGTCACCAGAATCGTGTTCCCCATGGTGCGAAGGAACGTGTCGCTGCCCAGCAGGAACAGGACGTTGTCCAAGCCGACAAATGACGTCTGCGGTCGCGTAGCGCGTTCGTCGGTCAGCCCCAGACCCAGAGTCCAGATGATTGGCACCATGACCATTGCGCCGAACAGCACGACGGTCGGCCCGACGAACGCTGCGAACGTCCCGAACTCCCTCACCGCTTTGCGTCCTGCGGTCGCACGCGACGACCTCCGGGGTCTGGTTGCGGGAACCGCTGCACGCTGACTGGGCACAGCTTCAGCTTGGTGGTTCTGGTATGCGGCCGTGGGTATTCCATCGACCTCGTTCAGAGGTTCGCCCTTGTACATCTGTTCCCCTTCGTACGAACGCGGCGCCCGTCCATGCCACGGGCGCCGCGTCCGACGTCGCTACTTCTGGATCTCGACGAACTTCTCGTTGAGGTAGACGACCGCGTCGTCGACCGTCGTCCGCTGCGCCAGAAGGTCGAGCAGCACGGCATCGACCTCGGTGATGAAACCGGCCGGCAGCGCGGGGATGCCTCCCTCGTATCCGAAGGACGGCGTCGCGGCCCCGGTCTCCACCGCGTCCTTGAACAGCGCGTACGTCTCGTGGTACAGCTTGGGCAGATCTGCCGGTGGCTCGTACCCTTCCAGGGCGACGAACAGACCGTCGTAGCGCGCTCCGCCGTCAGCGTTCTGCTTCGAGAACTCCTTCGCCCACTCCTTGGCCTTGTCCACGTCGGGGGCACTGGAGCTGACCGAGAGCCCTCCGCCCGTGTAGGTGGCGACTGCGTAGGAGCCATCTGCGCTGGGGATGTCGAACAGGCCGATCTCCTCCTGCTGCGTCTCGTCCGGAGCGGCGGCGAACCAGGAGCCCATCGCGTACATCGCGGCTTCGCCGGCGAGGAAAGACGCCTGCGCGTCGGCATAACCCTGCGACAGCCCGGCCTCCGACGCGAACGGCGCAAGCTCGACCATCCGCTCCAGTGCGGCGACGAAGAGCGGGTCGCTGAAGTCGGTCTTGCCGTCCATCAGGTCACCCAGCCAGTCCGGGTTCGGGCCGTAAACCTCGTTCGCCACGATCGGCTCGAACAGCCAGCGCGGTCCGACGGTGTCAGCGCCGCCGCCGACCAGCAGAGGCTCGATCCCGGCATCCCGCAGAGCGGCGGCGTCGGCGATGAACTCGTCCCACGTCGTCGGGGGAGCGGCGATACCAGCCGTCTCGAACGCGGCCTTGTTGTAGTAGATCTGCCACGACTGGCTGTTCGTCGGCAGCTGGTAGATCTTGCCGTCGAAGCTGTTCGACAGGGGGCTCGACCAGTCGGAAAGCTCCTCCTCACTGAACTCTGCGAGCTTGCCCGCCTCGGCCAAGCCGGACGGTTCGATCGCGACCATGACGTCAGGCAGTTCGCCGGTGGAGTCCAGCTGGCGCGCGTAGTCGTTCCGGCCCTCGGCGCTGGGGGCCACGATCTTCTCGATGGTGACGCCGGGGACGACGGCGTTGGTCTTTTCGATCACGTCGTCCCAATACTCGGCGCTGAGATTCGGCGTCTCAAACACGAGGAAGGTGAGGGTTACGTCTTCGGAGCTGGCGGGGGCACCGGCGTTGGTGC
>CAYLWH010000232.1:0-2718 GCA_964387245.1 uncultured Mycobacterium sp. | reverse complement strand
CACGCGACATCGCGTTGCAACCTGAGCGGCTCAATGTCCGGAGCCACCACATCCCTCGGTGCTGCGGAACGCCCTGCAAGAAATAAGCATGTATTCAATATGTTGGCCATGACACGGGGGAGGTCATTCCGGTGGAGCTACAGGCCCCCACTAAATCTGTGACTATTTCTGGGAACAAATCATTTATTTCTTGACTGCGATCCGAAAGCAGCGGATATTTCGTCTTGTGCTGTTTTCCCGGAAATTCTCACAGGACAATCATGGCCAAGAAAACGACCCCGCAGGCGAAGACCCCGAGCACAACAACCGAGCGACTGACCATCGCTTCCCGAGCGCCAACGAAGCCGCGCAAAGAGTCTCTATTCGAAGACTTCTATCGGACTGCGCGCGCTACCTTCGAAACCCTCGAGATCCAGTTCGCACTTAAGGGCATCTGCGAACAAGTCTTTGGCGGAACGCCCGCAGACTCCGGCCGCAATGTGGAGGCGGAAATGCACCTCCTGCGGGCCAACCCCGCTTGGCGCACTCTGTCCGCCCTTTATGACTACGCAATCGATGGTCTCCAGCATGGCGGTGACCCTGAGAGCATTGTTATCGACGGGTCAGATGTTCTATGGCTCGTCACCGCAGAAAACGATCGGCCTAGCGATGAATGGCGCGATATCGTCGCAATGAGCGATGGTCGATTCGCGCTCGATGATGGAAGCGCCTTTTCGCATAACAAGCTGGCCTTGCTCGCTAACGTAGACCTGCGGACGGTTCGCAACGCAATAAGTGCCGGCGAGCTCGCCTCGTTCAAGCAAGACGACGAAGTACTTGTCGAGAATCGTTCTGCGCGACGTTGGTTGCTTGGTCGAAAGGGATTCAAACCAACCGTGATGCAGGGAGATTCAGCCACTCTCCAGATCGACGACATCAGTACGCCGGCTTCATTTGGCGCATACCTGTCTGACCGACGCAAGCGCCTGGGCCTTGCCATCGAAGCGGGCAAGCCTCTAGTACTCCACCGCCGCGTAAGTCTTGATGTCCTCATCCAACTCGAAGCCGGGGTCTTCACCTCGACTCTTGACGCTGTCTTTCCCATGGCCGACTTCTACCAGGTCGGACGGAAAGCCTTCCTCAACTGTGTCATGCGGGTGTTCTTCAACGAAGAACTGCAAGTGTTGCGTGACGGGGAGGCGGCATGACTCGGTACCACCTTACCAAGCACGCTCAGCACCGCAAGCAACAACGCGGAATCAGCGATATCCAGATCGAACTGATCCGCATCTTCGGTGAAGACCACCTACAGGGAGGTGGCACAACACTCAGCTATATTTCAGAGCGACAACTGACCCAGCTTCGTCAGGCCATCGACCGAATGTCAGGCGTAACGCTCGTGAAATCGCCCTCTGAAACTGTGGTGACAATCATGCACGCTACTCGACGAATCAGCACCACTGAGTTTGTTGCCTAGTTGCCCATACGCAAATGGCCGGCGTCTATTTTTTCCAGATCCAAGGACTCAAGTGAACACACTTCCCGCTTCTGGTCGTATTGCTTGCTCCCGGTGCTATCCCACTGGCTGTCAGATTCTGTTCGATAGCACAGTGCGTACGGAGAGCGAGTGGCGCATCACCGCCAATCCCTTGGCCTGGGGAAATGCAATGCCCGAGATACTGGTGCTGGGATTCTCCAAGGGGCCAACCCAAGCCGGAGCATTGGCAAGCGCACCGCACAGCGAAATTGCCTACAAGGGTAGCCGGCACAACGTGGGAAAAATCTTGGGCCATGTGAGCCTGATCCCCGGCACCACCGACGCCGAGAAAACTGCCGCAGTATCGAAAGCAATCGCAGACCCGAAGGGCCGCTTCCACTTCGGATCACTCATTCGTTGCACCGTGGAACGCTACGACCACAAGAAGAGCGCATGGGTCGGTTCCGGCGGCGGGATGCTCGACAAGTTCGTCCGAACCCCTTTCGGCCGGACAGTGTCCACAAATTGCTCCGACCGGTTCCTGACAGACCTGCCAGATCAGGCGAAACTGGTCGTGATGTTTGGCTTGGGCACCAAGCTCAACTACGTCCAAGAAGGCTTTGACCTATATGGCCGGGCTCGCGGCGGGCGATGGAGTTGGCTCAACGACGTTTCTTATACCGACGGCAAGATCGTGGTCGTTCACGTGGAGCATTTCGCTTCTCAAGGTGCGCTCATTCCGAATTGGCTGGGAGTCAACAACCACGAGCGAAGCCAATACGGCCGCATGGCACAAGAAGCCATTCAGAAATCAGGAGTTCGATTGACCTGAAAACGACGGAACCGACCCGTCGATCGTCGCAAAAGGATTCGAACTGTCCAGATTCGATAACTAGGGGCACTCGGATCTGGCTCCGGCGAAGACGGGCGCGTTAGACTTAATGCCGACGAGGCCCGCCGTATTCGCGGCGAGACGATCCTTTCGCATCGCGCCGACGCGCGGATCTTCGTGACCTATCAGCCGATTGGCGTCGTCGCTGCGATCACGCCGTGGAACTTCCCCGCGGGTAAGGTGGGGCGGAAAGTCGCACCTGCGTTGGCTGCGGGCTGCACCGTGAGCACGGTCACGGAACTCACGACGAACAAGTATGTTGTCCTGATCCTGATCAATGTCGTCATGCTCCGCATGGGCTGCTTCATCGACGCGCTAGCCCTGCTGATCATGATGACGCCGGTGGTCTTCCCGCTGGCGCTCGCGATGG
>CAYLWH010000231.1:0-2763 GCA_964387245.1 uncultured Mycobacterium sp. | reverse complement strand
AACGCTCGAAAAGGCTTTGACGGTGTGGTCGGTTTCGGCGCGTCGGCGGGTGGCGTCGAGGCGCTGTCGAGGGCTGCCTCCGGCCTCAACCCGGATCTGCGCTACGCCTATCTGATGGTGCTGCACCTGCCGACGCACAGCACCAGCATCCTGGCTCGGATCATCGACCGCAGTGGGCCGCTGCCCGCGACAAACGGTGAAGACGGGGCGCGCCTGGATCGGGCCATATCTACGTGTGCACGCC
This sequence comes from uncultured Mycobacterium sp., assembly GCA_964387245.1. Taxonomy (GTDB): domain Bacteria; phylum Actinomycetota; class Actinomycetes; order Mycobacteriales; family Mycobacteriaceae; genus Mycobacterium. The sequence goes on along the minus strand of CAYLWH010000231.1, from coordinate 2,519 downwards.
GGACCGTCACCTACTGGTGGAGGACCACCAGGTAATGCTGTCCCGAGATCCTACGGAGAACGGACACCGCCCGGCGATCAACACGCTTTTCCGGTCCATCGCAGTGGAGTTCGGGCCGCGCGGGGTGGGTCGAGCATCGCGACAGTGAGCGTGATCCAACGTTGGAGCTGGAGAACCGTATCGCGAAGATGGCCCCGTACTCGGCCGCCGTCGACACCCAACACCTCGGTCCGCCGTCGGGATATACCTGCCCGGATTGCAATGGTTCCCTGGTCTCGCTGAGCACCGACAACTTCCGCTGCCGGGTGGGCCATGCCTGGTCCGCTGATGCGCTGCTCCAAGCCCGCGACGGCGAGACGGAGCGCGCTGTGGGTGGCAGTGCGCAGCCTGCAGGAGAAGGCCAAGCTGGCCCGGCTGAGGGCCGACAGCAGTCGGCGGCGGCACGCTTGCCTGGCGCTACACCGCACTGGCCGAGGAAACCGAGCGTGCGTTGAGCGTGCTGAGCCAATGGCTCGCCGCGAACGTGACCCATGACGGCGATGGCCATGTTGAGTGATCATTCGACGATTCGAATAGAGGCCCACACGTTTGGGCCGGCGGCGCTGTTGGTGACTGACGGGGTGTTGGACAGCTGCAACTACCGGCAGCTGCGTGACACCGTTATCAAGGCCGCACTGGACGTGCCGGCCGCGGTGCTGGTCGACGTCAGCGGGCTGCTGGTCCCCACGGGCCCTGCATGGTCTTTGTTCACGAGCGCGCGTTGGCACGTCAGCGTCTGGCTCAATGTACCGATTCTGCTCATCTGCGGCGATGCGGCCGGGCGGGCCACGATCGCGGCCAATGGCGTTTCGCGCTATGTACCCGTCTACGCCGACAGGGCGGAAGCGTTGGACGGTGTTCCTGAGACGGTGCGATATGCCCGGCAGCGTGCGCGTGCTGATCTGCTGGCGACACAAGACAGCCCCGCGCTGGCCCGTGCCCTGGTCCGGCACTGGCTGACGGCCTGGGCGCAGGAGCCGTTGATCCCGGTAGCCACCACGGTGGCGTCGGCGTTCGTGGAGAACACTCTCGAACATACCGCGAGCCCCCGTCGCTGATCGTGGAGAGGAGCCGTGATGTGGTGACCGTCGCGGTGGAGGATCGCAGCCGTCGGCTTGCCAGCAGGCATGAGGATCCCGTCCGCGGCGCCGAGGCGGTGTCCGGGTTGGCGGTCGTGAGCGCTCTCTGCCCGGTGTGGGGCTGTCCGCCGACACCCACGGGCAAGACCGTGTGGGCAGTGGTCGGTCCGCAGAACGTGTGGTGAGTGGGGGTAATGTGCAGGTTCTCCAATAGCGATACCGGAGGACACGCATGACGACGAACGGCACCAATGACGACTCTTTCGAGTCGCTGTTCAATGAGGTTTTCTCACTTGGGGCCTGTGAGGTTGGTGTGACTGAAGTTTCCGGCGTGTCGTGAGAGCAGGACGTGGGGTCCCTGCCAAGGATCGGTTTCGACCAAGAAAGCCGTTCTGCCGCAAGAGGACCCCACGTGTTCACCTACTCTGCCGTCTGCGACGTCCCAGAGGAAACCCTGCGGTACGTGACGGCGCTGCTGCGCGCGCACCGGCGCGAGATCGGCACCCGTGTCGGGCGGCGCGCGGGCACCGTGCGCGCACAGGCCAAGCTGGTTCTGCGGTTTCGCGACGACGCCCCGATGCGGCTGCTCGCCGCCGAAGCCGGCCTGCCGATCTCCACCTCCTACCGATACCTGCACGAGGCGATCGACGTGATCGCCGATCAGGCTCCCGGCCTGCACGACGTGCTCGACAAGGCCAGTCGGGAGGGTTGGTCGCACGTCACGCTGGACGGGACGCTCATCGAGATCGACCGGGTCAACGAGCGCACCGGCGAGGGCCATCACCTGTGGTACTCGGGCAAGCACAAGACCCAGGGCGCCAACGTGCAGATCCTCGCCGACCCGGGAGGATTCCCGGTGTGGTCGAGCGAGGTCGAACCGGGCAGTGTGCATGACATCACCGCCGCCCGCGCACACTGCCTGGGCGCGCTGTATATAGCCGCCGCCGACGGTCTGCCGACCTTGACCGACAAGGGCTACCAAGGGGCCGGGATCGGGGTGCACAGCCCGATCAAGGGCCGCGGCCTCGCCGTTGACAATCGCAGCTACAACGCGCTGCTGACCGCGGTCCGAGCGATCGGGGAACGCGCCAACGCTGAGCTCAAACAACGCTGGCGGTGTCTTCGACGAATCCGCCTGTGCCCAAAAAGAATCGGCCAGATCGACGCCGCCGCAATAGTCCTATCGACTCTCCAACGAGGAGACTACTGAGAAAACCTCAATACCATTCTCATCAATGTGACGGCGTTCTTCCGCGACCCCGATGCGTGGGAATTCGTGCGAACCGACGTTGTACCGCGCATCCTCGCCGAACGCGGGCCCTCCGATCCGGCTGTGGAGCGCCGGATGCGCGTCCGGGCAGGAGGCTTACACCCTCGCCATGCTGCTGGCCGAAACGCTGG
>CAYLWH010000230.1:0-2772 GCA_964387245.1 uncultured Mycobacterium sp. | reverse complement strand
TCAGGTGTGTTCGGCGACGAACGCGATCACGGCTTCGGCCACCTCGGCATGCACGGCCTCGTTGAGCACGTCGTGGCGCGCACCGGGGAACACCCGGACGTCGAGCGCCTCGATCTGATCGGCGTAGGCGGTCACCGCCCCCACCGGGGCGATCGGATCGGCGCCGCCGTGGATAGCCAGCGTGGGGACCGTCAGCTTGGGAAGTTCGGAACCCATCCGGTCCCAAGCCGCGTCCAGTTCACGCGCCATTGACGACCCGTCGCCGCCGGTGAACACCAGTGGGTCGTGTGTCAGCGCATCCAGATAGAACGGGTCGGTCGACAGCGCCGCCGGGTCCAGGTCCATCGAGGTGTCGGCATCCAGCAGTTCCGGGATCGGCACCAGCGGTGCGCCGGAGACCACGCCGGCCCGGTACCGCTCGGGCGCGTCGATCAGCCGGAACAGCGTCGCCAGCGATCCGAATGAATGCCCTTGTGCCACTACAGGCAAACCGGGGCGCTCAGCCTCGGCGAGCTCGGTCAGCCGGTCGGCGAGCGCCGACGAGTCGGCCAGCGATCCGAAGTCGCCGCGTTCACCGGGACTCAGTCCGTGTCCGTACTGGTCGACCGCCCACAGGTCGATGCCCGCGGCGTTGAGCGCGAATCCGTACCTGTGATACAGGCCGGTGTGCTCGCCGTACCCGTGCAGGAAGACCACGCAGGCCCGCGGCGGGGCGGCCGGCCAATGTCGGTAGTAGACGGAACCGCGGGCGGTGTCGATCAGGGGCATGTCCCACTGCATCAGTCGCTGTGCGCCCGGTCAAGCACAGGCACCGAAATCACGCCAGCCAGAAGCGGAATCGGGCGACGGCCTCGTTGATGTCCGATGTCGGCCCGGCAAACGACAGCCGGACGTATGAGCCGCCGCGATCCGGATCGAAGTCGATCCCCGGTGCGATGGCGACCCCGGTGTCGGCCAGCAGCTTTTCGCAGAACGACAGGGAGTCGCCGGTGAGCTCACCGACGTCGGCGTAGACGTAGAATGCGCCGTCGGTGGGTGCCAGCCGGTGAATCCCGATATCGCGCAACCCGTTCAACAGAAGTTCCCGGTTGGCGCCGTAGTGCTTCAGGTGCCCGTCGGACTCCGCGATCGCTTCGGGGGTGAATGCGGCGATGGCGGCCAGCTGGGACAGCACCGGCGGGCAGATGGTGAAGTTTCCGGTCAGGCAGTCGACCACGCGCCGCAGGGACTTGGGCACCAGCAGCCAGCCGAGCCGCCAGCCCGTCATCGCGAAGTACTTCGAGAAACTGTTGACCACGATGGCATCGGTCGATGTGCTCCACGCGCAACTGGTCTGTGGCGCACCGGGATACACCAAGCCGTGGTAGACCTCATCGCTGACCAGCCGCACTCCCCGCTGCGCGCACCACGACGCGATGGCGGCCAGTTCCGCGGGCGGGATCACGGTCCCGGTCGGGTTCGCCGGGCTCGCGACGATCACGCCGTCCAACCGCCCGGCCTCGTCGAGCATCGCCACCGTGGGCTGGTAGCGGGTGTCCGGGCCGCAGGGCAGGTTCACGACCTCGCAGCCGAGCGCGGACAGGATGTTGCGGTAACACGGATAGCCGGGGCTGGCGATCGCCACTCGGTCGCCGGCATCGAAGCACGCCAGGAACGCCAGCAGAAACCCGCCCGAGGAGCCGGTCGTGAGGACGACGTCGTCGACGTCGACCGACAGTGCGTACTTCTGGGCGTAGGACTGCGCGATGGCCGCCCGCAGTTCCGGAATCCCCAGCGCCACAGTATAGCCCAGCTGATTGCCGGCCAGTGCCGACGCCGCGGCGGCCCGCACCGGCGCGGGTGCCCCGACGCTGGGCTGGCCCGCCGACAGGTTGACCAGATCGCCGTGGGTGCGTTGCCGCTCGGTAGCCGCCAGCCACACGTCCATGACGTAGAACGGCGGGATCCCGGCTCGCAGCGCGGTCTTCACTGCTTCAGGTTAGTCGGCGGTCAGCGCTTCGGTTTCGAGTCGGCGCAGGTACTCGGCCGGCTGGCCGAACAACTGGGAGCTGCCGTGCGCGCGCTTGAAGTACAGCTGGATGTCGTGTTCAGCGGTGATCGCGATGCCGCCGTGCAACTGGACCGCCTCGGCGGCGACGTCGGGGTCGATGGCGGCGGCGGCGATCGGGCGCCCGCAGGTGGTGGCCACCGCGACGGCGTCGTCGTCATCGCGACACATCGTGCCGAACCCGCTGGCCTCGGTGAGTCTGTACGCGGTGAGCACGATGTCGATGTCGAGTTCGGACAGCATCCGCTCGATCAGCACTACGGGCACGACGGCGCGCCGGTCACGCCGAAACGCAGTGAGGTCAAGTCGAATTCGGCACGCTTGGGATGGTCGAGAGTGTCTGAAAGATCGTCCGCGGGGCGGGCAAAGAGGCGTTCGCACCGGTGGTGATGGCCTGGCTGAAGGAGACCAAGGCCGACCCGGACAAGGTCAACCCCAGCGGCGGGGCGATCGCGCTCGGTCATCCGCTCGGCGCGACCGGAGCCAAGCTGTTCACCACCATGCTGAACACGCTGGAGCGCACCGGCGGCCGCTTTGGCCTGCGGACGATGTGCGAGGGCGGCGGCACCGCCAACGTCACCATCATCGAACGGCTCTAGTCAGTACCGCGAGCGTGCGCGTCCCCGGCCGACACGCCGGTGTTTCTACCGGGGATGCGCACGCTCGCGACCCCGGGCACTTCCTCAGTGATCGTGCAGCACGACCCCGCGGATGTTGCGGCCCGC
>CAYLWH010000229.1:0-2790 GCA_964387245.1 uncultured Mycobacterium sp. | reverse complement strand
GGAGAGCAAGTGAAACAGAATTCTGACACTCCTGCTCGACGGCAACATTCCACGGTCCCCGTGGATAGGGGCTCTCCAGCCTCAGGCTAATTTGCGGGCTCACAGGCAACATAGTGCGACCGGGCTCGACCGAAACACCCTCCAGCATGAACCGCCGGCGGCCCTACTGCTGACCCAACGCCGACCCGACCCCATTCGCAACCGTAACCGGCCCCGGGAATTTTCGATCATCACGGTGGAGAGCGAGGCGACCCAGAGAAGCTAATTTGAGCCAAGTCGGGTTCAACTCACGGCGCCGCTGCTCACGAGCTTCAGGATCAACCAGTCATCAGTGTCGACTTTCAGTCAGAACACCCCATCCCTTACACAAACCCATCCGACACCTCCGTACGTTTCAAATCGAAACCCTGTAATCCAATACCTCGTCCAACCAGTCGAACATCATCTGCTGAGCCCTTGTGAGGTTATTGATCTGACAGTGCAAATCTGCCCCATCAGCGACCGTTCCAATGGCGTGGCTCTTGACCTTGCTGGAAACATTCTTCAGTGCATATTCAGCCTGCCGCTTCAGCTCTGGAGCTTCACTTTCCGCGTACATGGAGAGAAACGGGGCCGTTATTTTCGAACAATCCACGTCGAGAAATCCAGCGTTGGGAATCCAGTCCACCAGGCTGTCAAAACCGTGAAACCACACGACTCGTTTCAACGTCACTTTGGCAAACAATGGGAGATTTTCTACAAAACTCCTCGACTCTTCAGGAGTCACTCCCCAATAGATCGGAAGTTTCTCGTTTTCTTGCTTGAATAGCTCCGGAATTGAGTAGATCGGCGAGTTTGGGACTACCGCGGCGAACCGGTCATCAACGCTCGCGTGGAACATGGTCTTCGCTCCGCCATAACTCGCCCCGGTCACAACGAGACGGCTAGAATCCACGTCAGGACGGGCGAGCAGCATGTCGGTGGCTGCCCTCCAGCACCCGGTGAGGTCTTTTTCTCCAAAGACTTTGTACGTAGCGTCTGGCTCGTAGAATCGAACCGGCGGATCCCATGGGCCATCGAGAATGAGGCAGTTGTAACCCCGGTCGATCGCCGCTTTTCCGCACATGAAGTAGGCGTCTTCTTTATGCGACTCTCCACCGTTGTGGAAGAATATCGTTGGCTTCGGCTCGTCGGTGTTATCAGGCTTGAGCAGACAGCCAGGGAATTTGAACCCGTTGTAGTCAACCGTGATCCAGTCGTGAGGCACGAGCTCTGACCTTGCGTCTAGCCCACTCTTAAAGCAGGACGCTGACTTGTAATAGATGCGGTCATGGTCCTCTTCGCCAGGGGCTGCGGCACAGAACGCCGCCCGGTAGTACGTATAGGCTCGCAAGAATGCGTCACTCGCACTGATTCGGTGCCCCCGTTCAAGGCATTGTTCTGCAAGAGCTTCAATTTTTTCGGCCTCCTTGACGAATTCCACCTTCCAACTCGGCGCACTCTGCGGGTCGATCCGGCGAGCAACGTTGTAGAGCTCACCCAGCGCCGCACCATGCTCTGCGTGGTTGGACAGGAAGAACTGGAACATGAAGTCCATGTCTTCGCCATCGAAGAAAACCGTGTGCGTCAATCGCTTGGTCAACTTCAGTTCATCTCGCTGTTCGCTCATGCGACGGCTCCTCTCCGTAACAACAGGTGAAAGCTTTACGTCTCAGCGGTGATCGGCTGGACTAGCCTGACATCGTCATAGCCCAGAACGCCCTGACCGCAACCGCGGGAAATGCTGATGCGCATGCGCTCTCCGCTGGCGTTAAGGTACGTGATGTATTTAAGTAGTGTATGGCGGCGCGTTAGGAAACGCAATGTCTCTTAGCAAGGTGAACGTGCCCAAGCGGCGCCGTGGCCGCGTTCTCGAGGAGGCATTGCTGGAAGCGGCGTGGGCCGAACTGGTCCAACGTGGCTACGACCAGTTCACCATCGACGCCGCGGCCACGCGGGCCGCTACCAGTCGCGCAGTGCTGTACCGACGCTGGCCAGATAAGCAGGCGCTTGTCCGCGCCGCGATCCTTCATGCGGTCGGCAAGGACGTCGTCACTGCCCCAAACACCGGTACATTGCGAAGCGATGTCATCGCACTGTTGCACCAAGGCAACGAGCGGCGAATCCGCGTGGCAACCCAGGTGTTCGCCCAGGTCGGGGACTTCAACCGTGCGATAGGCACCAGCCTGTCCGAGTTGTCTTCATCGCTACACGACAGCCAAACCTCAGTGGTAGACCGAGTGATCCAGCAGGCGGTCGATCGCGGCGAGATCAAGCCGGGGCAGATAACCGACCGCATCGCACGGCTCCCCGTGGACCTGTTCCGCCACGAAGTCCTGATGACAATGCAGCCCGTCCCCAAAGAAGTGATCGAAGAAATCGTCGACACGATCTTCCTGCCGCTCGTCCATCGAACCCCTCCCGACTATCCCGCGGATTGAATACACGCACCGGGGAGCTCCGCTGAGCCCGCTATCTGGTTGCGGCGAGAGAGTTTGGATACAACAAAGCCCCCTGGAACCGGGAAGATAGGGCCGCCGACAGGCGCGGCACCACGTTTCCGACTCGACGCCGACTCGACGCCACAACCGTTTGATGTGAGAGGGGGTACGGCGCCGGCCGCGGTCCATCGCGGTGCCCGAGGCCGGACGGCGCCTCTCGTGTCACGTGTCCGGCCTGAGGGTCGGTTGTAGTTAGACTTCTGGTAGGTCACTTAAGTGTCCGAGGGGGGACTTGAACCCCCACGCCCGTTAATAGGGCACTAGCACCTCA
>CAYLWH010000228.1:0-2806 GCA_964387245.1 uncultured Mycobacterium sp. | reverse complement strand
GCCGCCCGTTCCCGAGGCCCCCGCCCCGGCGGCTCCGTGGGACCTGCTGACACCACCCGCCCCCGAAGCCCCCGCCCCCGAGGCTCCGTGGGACCTGCCCCCGGCTCCCGCGGAGCCAGCGGTGATCGACACCGAGCTCAATGTGCCGCTGCCCGTTGAACTACCCGTTATTTCGGCGGCCGACGAATGGGCTCCGGCAGAGTCGCCCGCCGAGGGTGCCTCACCACCGCAGGACTGGGCACTGAATCCCGCACCACAGGCGCCGGTACTGCCCGAGCCTGCCCCCGCGCCCGACCCGTTCAATGCGGTCGACGTCCCCGCTCCGGCACTCGATGTGGTCAACCAGACGGTGCCCGGCGATCTGGCCGGACCCGAGGGTGTCCCACACCTGGCCAGCCCGGACAACCTGCCGCCCGGAACCAGCGAGGTTCCCGTGGATACGCAGAACAGTCCGAACGTGACCTATCTGCGTGAACTGTGGCATGCGGTGCAGTCCCAGGAGGTCAGCGGGAACGATGCCCTGTTCGCCCTGGCGCAGCGGCCGCTGACGGATCAGGCTCCGCCCCTGGCCGGCCCGATCGACCCCAACACACCGATCGCACCGCTGGAGCTGGAGACGGTCACGGCCGGCGACCCGCTGCCGTCTGCCTGACATTCAGCCCGAAGAATGCGCCCGCACCGGTCTAGGTGCGGGCGAATTCTTCGTACCGAGTGTGACCGAGTGTGTAGGTTGTGGTCGAAAATCCGCGGCCGCGGCACCTGTTTCCAGCACAGTCGGCGCTGCGGTTCGCCACAGCGCCGGACGTTGGCCGAGCTCACGCCGAGTTGACCCACTCTTCGCTGCCGTCGGCGAAAAACTGGTGCTTCCACACCGGCAACCGTTCCTTGACCGCGTCGACCAGTCGCGCGCAGGTCTCGAATGCGGCGTGGCGGTGATCGGCGGCAACCGCTGCGACCAGGGCCGCATCACCGACACGGAGGGCCCCAACGCGGTGGCTCGCGGCGATCGCACGCACCCCGTCGGACTGCGCGGCCACCTCGGAAAGCACCTGCGCCATCGTCTCGCCCGCGGTCGGATGCGCGGAATACTCGAGTCGCACGACGTCTCGACCGCCGTCGTGGTCGCGCACCACCCCGGCGAAACCCACCACCGCGCCTGCGGCGTGATGGGCGACGAGTTCCTCGTGTTCGACCAGCGAGATCGGCTGATCGGTGAGCGCGCTGCGCAACACGACGGTCATCGGGGATGGTCCTTGCCGGCCAGTTGATCCAGCGCGTGGTGCACGACGTCGGTCAGCACGTCCAGGCCATCGCGCACGCCGCCGGGCGAGCCGGGCAGATTGACGATCAATGTCTGCCCGGAAACACCGCAGAGCCCACGAGACAGGATGGCCGTCGGGACCTTGGGCAGACCGGATCGGCGGATCGCTTCGGCCAGCCCGGGCAGTTCGAAGTCCAGCAGCGGCCTGGTCTGCGCCGGGGTCTCGTCAGTGGGCGAGATGCCGGTTCCACCCGAGGTGATCACCACGTCGACACCGTCGGACACTGCTATCCGCAGTGCCCGGCCCACCGGGTCGCCGTCGGGGACGACGACGATGCCAGGTTTCGAGAAGCCCTGTTGGACAAACCATTCCGAGATCACGGGACCGCTACGGTCGTCATAGACGCCGGCAGCGGCACGAGTGGAGGCGATGATGATGCGTCCAGTACGGGTCACCTGCGCCATTCTCCCGTACGACCGCCGACCTTGCTGACCACCTTGACGTCGTCGATTCGCGCGGCCGGGTCCACCGCCTTGATCATGTCGTAGAGCGTGAGTGCGGCCACGGTGACTGCCGTCAGGGCCTCCATCTCGACACCGGTGCGGTCGGTGGTGCGCACGGTGGAGGTGACGCCGATCTCCGCGTCGCGTGCGCTGAACTCGACGTCGACGCCGGTGAGTGCCAGGTGGTGACACAGCGGTATGAGGTCGCTAGTGCGTTTGGCGGCCAGGATGCCGGCGACTCGGGCGGTGGCCAGGGCGTCACCCTTTGGCAGGCCCCGGGATGTGATCAGGGCGACCACTTCGGCGGTGGTGTGCACAATGCCCGACGCGACCGCGGTGCGGCGGGTCACATCCTTGTCGGTGACGTCGACCATGTGCGCCGCCCCGCGTTCATCGAGATGCGACAGGGGCCCGGACCCGGAGCCGCGAACCACCGTTACCGGTTGACGACCGTGACGGGGTGGACGTACGGCAGGTCGTCTGCCGGCACCGGGAACACAATGTCACCGAACGGTGAGAGCGCGCCGGTGCGGTCGGTCGCCAGCTCGCTCACAGCGTGGTCATCCGGGTCGGTGGTGGGCCAGCCGTTGTCGACGTAGCGGCCCCTCTTGGTCTCAACAATGTCAGCCACGGGAGTCATTGTGACAGGTTATGGCGTACTGATGCGCTACCGAGGCTGCTTTACGCTGGTCGACGATGACCGAACACATCCCGGGCGTCCCGTTGGGGGCCTGGCTGGTCGACTTGCCCGACGAGCGGCTGATCCGGCTGCTGGAGTTGCGGCCCGACCTCGCCCAGCCGCCGCCGGGCAGCGTCGCCGCACTCGCTGCGCGTGCCCAGGCCCGTCAATCGGTCAAAGCCGCAACCGACGAGCTGGACTTCTTGCGCCTGGCCGTGCTGGACGGGCTGCTGGTTCTGCACGCCGACGCGTCCGCGGTGCCGTCGAGCCTGCTGGTCGACCTGGTCGGTGGCCGGGCACCGCGGGCCGCGATCGCGGATGCTCTCGATGATCTGCGAGACCGCGCCCTGGTGTGGGGTGAC
>CAYLWH010000227.1:0-2812 GCA_964387245.1 uncultured Mycobacterium sp. | reverse complement strand
TCTGACCCCGGTCGACTGCCGGTTCTGCCATGCCACCGTGACCGTCAAGAAGCTCGGCCCGGAATACACTGCGGTGCAGTGGAATTCCGAGGCCTCACAGCGCTGCGCGTTCTTCGCCGAGCTCCGGACCGGCGGCGGTAACAGCGGCCGGGCGCGGGGGTGCCCGCGGCTGGGTGACAGCATCAAACACGCGGTCGCCGAAGGTTGCCTCGAAGCGGTTTCCAGCGCCCCCTCCCCCGGCGACGGCTAGATGTTCCCCGCGAGCAGACGCGGAATTACCCTTTTCCGAGTTGTTTCGGGTGATTCTGTGTCTGCTCGCGAGTGAAGGTCACAGGCCGGCCCGGAGGTGGCAGCCGATGGACGTACGCGTGATTGCCGAATGCCGCAGTGCGGATTAGCTCGCCAAGCGCCTCACCCGGTCGGCCGTCCTCAGCCCGCCCCGATTGTGCGCTCGCATACGCATGTCGGCGATTTCGCATATGACGACGCACAGTCGAGGGACCCGACCACGCTACGCCTGCCGTAGTACCTTCGCCGGCCGTCAACTGACGCTCGCGACCGCGAACGGCAGTACCTCGTCGGCACCGGCGCTGCGCAGCACGCGCGCGGCCATGGTGATTGTCCAGCCGGTGTCGATCACATCGTCGACCAACAGCACCGGACCGATGATCTCACCCAGATCTGGTGTCTCCCACGAATTCACCAGGGCCGCAACGCGGTAAGCGGAGTTGGCCGCAGTCACGGGCCGCCGTTGCGGCGAGTAACGCAGGGTACCCAGGTTCGTCAACCGCCCCAACTGCCCCAACCGCTGCACGAGTGAACCGATCAACAGCGGATGGGTTGTCGAATCGAGGCCCAGCACCGCCGTCGGCCGGTTCACCCACTCCCAGGCCGCCAGGACGTCGACGGCTGCGCGGACCACGTCGTCGGGAATGCTCTGGTCGGGTGCATCGAGCAGTCCGCGCAGTCGCGCGCCCCAGCCCAGATCGGTGAGCCGGCCGATGACCCGGCCCGGTTGGGGTCCGTCGGTGATCCGGCCGATCAGCGTGAGCCCGAGCCTGCCCAGGCCGGACGGCCACTGCTTGCGGGGGGTGATCTCCACACCCGGCCGAATTAGTTGTGCCCGAATGGATTCAGCGGCCGACTCCGATACCGTCGCGTCGCGCCGACGGCCAGTGCAATTGTCACAGCGGCCGCAGCGCTCGCCATTACGCAGTTCCGGGTCGTCGAGTTGGCTGCGCAGGAACACCATTCGGCATTCCGCGGTGTCCTGATAATCCAGCATGGCCTGCTGTTCGGCGGCCCGCGCCCGGTCGAGCCGACGATAGCGTTCGGTGTCGTAGCGCCAGTCCCGACCGGTGCTCACCCATCCCCCTTTGACGCGCCGGGCGGCGCCGTCGACGTCGAGGACCTTCAGCACCATCTCCAGCCGGGTCCGGTTGAGATTCACCAGCGGTTCCAGAGCCGCGGTGGACTGTGGCCGTTCCCGCTCCAGAACTTGAATGATGTTGCGCACCAAAGTTTCTGACGGAAACGCCACCGACGCGAAATACCGCCACACCTCACGGTCTTCCCGGCCGGGGAGCAGGATGACGTCGGCGCTGTCGGAGGACCGGCCGGCGCGGCCGACCTGCTGGTAGTAGGCGATCGGCGAGGACGGTGCCCCCAGATGGATCACGAAACCGAGGTCGGGCTTGTCGAAGCCCATCCCGAGGGCCGAGGTGGCGACGAGAGCCTTGACACGATTGCCCAGCAGATCGGACTCGAGCTGTTCCCGCTCGGTGGTTTCGGTGGCGCCGGTGTAGGCCGCCACCGAGTGCCCCCGCTCGCGCAGTAGTGCGGCCACATCGTGCGCCTGGGCGACGGTGAGTGTGTAGACGATGCCCGAACCAGGCAGGGATTCGAGATTCTCGGCGATCCAGGCGGCCCGTTGGGCCGGGGTTGCGGCCCGGACCACGGCCAGCCTCAACGACTCACGATCCAGCCCGCCCCGCAATACCAGGGTGTCGCTGTCACCCACTCCCAGCTGAGCCTTGACGTCCTCGACCACCCGGTCGTTGGCGGTGGCGGTGGTCGCCAGCACCGGCACGTGCGAGCCGAGGTCGGCGATCAGTGTCCGGATGCGCCGGTAGTCGGGCCGGAAGTCGTGACCCCAGTCCGACACGCAGTGTGCCTCGTCGACCACCACCAGGCCGGCATCGGCGGCGAGCGCGGGTAACACGGCGTCGCGGAAGTCCGGGTTGTTGAGCCGTTCCGGGCTGACCAGGAGTACGTCGAGTTCACCGGCGCCGACGCGCCGGTGAATGTCGTCCCACTCCGCGACGTTGGCGGAGTTGATGGTGGCGGCGTGCACGCCGGCCCGCTCGGCGGCGGCCACCTGGTTTCGCATCAGGGCCAGCAGCGGCGAGACGATGACCGTGGGTCCGTACCCGGCGGCACGCAACAGCTTGGCGGCGATGAAATACACCGCCGACTTCCCCCAGCCGGTGCGCTGCACGACCAACGCCCGCCGACGGTGCACCACCAGCGCCTCGATCGCGGTCCACTGGTCGTCTCGTAGCGTGGCGGTCGGACCCGCCAGTCGATTGAGGATCGCCTGCGCCTTGTCCCGGGTTGCCATGCGCCCATCGTGCCCGGCCGCCCCGACACCGGACCGCTCAGGCGGTTTCGCACGGCCCGTCAGAGGCCCCGCAGAGCCATGAAGGACTCTGCGGGCCCAACCACCAGACCGCTCCGACGGACCTATCGGAAACGTAACCGCAGGTCAGCTTGCCGCAGCCGCATCTTGTTCGCGCTTGATCTCCAGGGCGAT
>CAYLWH010000226.1:0-2817 GCA_964387245.1 uncultured Mycobacterium sp. | reverse complement strand
TTCCTGATCCAGTTTCTTCAAGTTTGCTCTGCCAGAGATTTCTTGGCCGCCTCCTACGAGGACGTCCGACCACGAACCGGCCGACCGGGTGCGCGTAGCAGACTTCTCCCCGGAACGCTCTGCCGATATCCGGTCGCTCGCATGCGCCGCGCGCTCTAAGAACGTGTTTGGAAAGGGGTTATGGGGCATGGGCTGGTTGCCAGGGCCGTCGTCCGGGTGGGGGTGCCAGGCGTCGTGCCATGAGGCCGATCATGGCCCATTTGACCATCGCCTCGGAATGTGCGGGCAGGCGTTCGTAGTCGCGGTCGAGTCGCCGCCAGCGGTACAGCCAGGACAGGGTGCGTTCCACCACCCAACGGCGTGGCAGCACCTCGAACGTGCGCCACCCCTCGGGTTTTCGGACGATCTCGAGTGCGATTCGGCAGTACTGCCTGGCCCAGGCAACCAGCTTGCCCGCGTAGCCGCCGTGGGCCAGATCAGCGCGATCGACGGCATCGCCATCCGCGCGCGGTCCAGGACTGCGCGCCCGCCGTCGCGGTCCCGGATGCTGGCCGCGGTCACCAGCACCACGATCAGCAGCCCGAGCGTGTCAACGACGACGTGTCTCGTGCGTCCGTTGACCTTCTTGCCGGCGTCATACCGGGTCTTCAATTTTAAACGGGCAGTTGTGATTTCGCTCTCATAGGGCGTGTCGTTGCATGAAGAGGCCCTTGGCCTTCCGAAGTCTGAAAGTTGCGAAGCATTCAGGCCGAGGAAGGGAACCAAGGGCTGTGACCGACGGTACGACATTGTTGTTCGGGTTGCCAGGTGTACGGGTCGGGCGTGTTGAACGCTGCGCCGACGGGACGCGGGTGGTGCACGCGGTGACCGCGAGCGAGACCGCGGCGGCGTGCCCGTCGTGTGGGGTGGTGTCTACCTCGGTGAAGGCCCGGGTGACGACCTCTCCGTGCGACATCCCCTACGGACAGGACCGAATTATCCTGCGGTGGAACAAGACCCGGTGGCGGTGCCGGGAGGACTACTGCGAGCGCGGGTCCTTCACCGAGTCCATCGCGCAGGTCCCGGCACGGGCACGGACCACCGGGCGGCTGCGCACCCAGATCGGCGCCGCGATCGGGGACGCGGCCCGCTCGGTGGCCGAGGTCGCCGCCGCCCACGGCGTGTCGTGGCCGACCGCACACCGCGCCTTCATCGCCCATGCCGAGGCGGAGTTGACCGAGCCGCAACCCACCCGGGTAATCGGGATCGATGAGACCCGCCGCGGAAAGCCCCGGTGGGAGCGCTGCGCGCAGACGCGGCGGTGGGTACGAGTCGACCCCTGGGACACCGGGTTCGTCGACCTGGCCGGCTCCCAGGGCCTGCTCGGGCAGCGGGAGGGCCGCACCAGTGCCGCGGTCATCAACTGGCTCGCTGAGCGCCCCGACGCGTTCCGCGCCGGGGTCGAGTTCGTGGCCATCGACCCGGCCGCGGTCTATGCCACCGCGATCCGCGCCCCGGGCCTGCTGCCCAACGCGACGACCGTCGTCGACCACTTCCATTTAGTAAAACTCGCCAACGATGCGGTCACCAAGGTACGACGGCGGGTCACCTGGGACCTGCGCGATCGTCGCGGTCGCAAACTCGATCCGGAGTGGGCCAACCGGCGTCGACTGCTGCGAGCACGGGAACGCTTGTCGGACAGGAGTTTCGCGAAGATGTGGAACGCCATCGTGGCCGAAGACGACACCGGCCAGATCCTGTCCGCCTGGATCGCCAAGGAAGAGCTACGCACCCTGCTGTCCACGGTGCGGATCGGCGGCGATCCGCACCTGACCCGCCATCGCCTGCACCGGTTCCTGTCCTGGTGCATCGACTCCCAGATCCCCGAGCTGCTGACCCTGGCCACCACCGTCGACACCTGGTGGCCCGAAATCAACGCGTTCGTGACCACCGGTATCACCAACGCCGGCACCGAGGGCTACAACCGGCTCGTCAAACAGGTCAAACGCGTCGCATGTGGATTCCGAAACCGCGAGAACTCCGCCCGCCGGATACGCTTCCACTGCACCCGCAAACAGCGGGCCGCAACCCAGACATCATGCTGATTGCCCGGTCAAAATCGAAGAGCCGTCATACCCGCGGCTGCCGGCGCCGACGGTGTCGGCGCCGTTGACCGACTGGGCATCCACGATCCCGGCGCTGGTCATCGGATCGCGCCCTGCGGCATCGCGCACCGCCGCCCGCAGCGCGTCGTGGATCCGGGCGGTGACACCCTCGTCGTTCCAGGTCTTGAAATACCAGTACACCGTCTCCCACGGCGGAAAGTCATGCGGCAGTTGGCGCCACGAGCAGCCGGTGCGGTTCAGATACAAGATCGCATCCACAATCCGGCGACGCGGATGGGTCGCCGGGCGCCCGCCCGGGCGGGGCTCCACCATCGGCGCGATCAGCTCCCACTGCGCGTCGGCCAAGTTCGACGGATACGACTGCGGTTCGCACGCACACACGAAGAATCACATTGACCACATGTGTCACATCAGTCACGCAGGCGCGCCGCCCGCTTTCCAAACACGTTCTAAGACCGCACACGCGGCCCGCCGGTACTGCCGCCCGATTCACGCCCAACCGCCATTCGGGACAACGGCACCATCGCACCGCACCGCAGACCACCCCCGCCATCCCGCACCACACCCCGGCGCGAACCGCGGATTTTCGCTGGCGAAGGGCCGGTACTTTCCTGTACAGGGGTCCGCCGCCACCGAACAGTTCGGCATTGCCGGTGGTCACCCGGCTGCGCTAACCCGGCGCTAAACCCTCGGCCGCGTTACCGGCGGCCAC
>CAYLWH010000225.1:0-2817 GCA_964387245.1 uncultured Mycobacterium sp. | reverse complement strand
CGACCCGGCGCATCGCCTGGGACAGCGCCGAGGACCCCGGCCACGCCACGGTGGCTGTTTTGCGCCTGACTTCGCGATAGAGATCGGCGTGTCGATCAGACAACATCCGACGGGTCCTCCGAACCCTCTTGGAGGATCTGATCATGACCGAAACAACCCGTGTGGGCAGGCGCGCGAAGCGGTTTTTGACCCCGTCGCACAAGTACGAGATCTGGCTGCAGTTGGTGCGCCAGGAGGTGACGATCGCCGAGGCCGCCGCCGAGCATCAGGTGGACCGCTCGACGATTATGCGGATTCGTACCGTCGCCAAGGAGGGTGCGTTGGCGGCGCTGGCCGCGTCCAAGCCGGGCACGGCAGCTCGCCAGCGCGACTACGAATTGGAGGCCGCCAAGGCGGAGAACGCGCGGTTATCGGAGGCGCTCAAGGAGATGGCGGTGCGACTGACGCTGGTCGAGGGAAAAGGGCGTTGGGGCTAAGTGGCCGGGTCCCGCACCGGGTTGACGCGGTCACCAAGACGGCGCTGCTGGGCCTGCTCGACGACGCGGTAGACGCCGGCTGGACGCTGCGCCGCGCCTGCCACGAGTTGGAGCTCGGCGAGGTCCGCGCGCACCGCTGGATCGCCCGCCGCGCGCTGGGGCAGTTGGCTGACAAGACACCGGGTGGGTCGGCGATGCATGGGCTGCTGGCCGCCGAAGCCGCCGAGATCCTGGCCCTGTTCGACGAGTGGGGCGAGACCGACCGCAGCCATCGCAAGCTGGCCCACCGCGGCTCCTACCTTCATCGGGTGTGGGTGTCGCCGTCGAGTGTGCGTCGGGTTCTGTTCTTGGCGGACAAGCGCTTCCGGCCGCTCCTGAAGCCGGGCCGCTCGCAGCGCAAACCGTTCCCGGACTGGGTGCAGTACAAACCGAACTCGATCTGGATCTATGACACGACGCATTTCCCGCGAGCGGGGATGGCGGTGCTGATCGTTCAAGATCTGGTGTCGCGAAAGTGGATCACCGAGGTGGTCTGCGTCGAGGAAACCTCCACCCAGGTCGAGATCAGGTTCACCGACGCGCTCCACGCGAGGGCCTGCTGGAGGCCGTCGAGCGCCGTGCCGACGGGCTCGTCGACCTCGACGCCGACGACGCCAACCGGCCGATCTTGCTCGCGGTGTCCGATAACGGCCCGCAGATGACGTCGGGCTCCACCCGGGAGTTCATGGCGTTGTGCGCGATCGCCCAGCACTTCGGACGCCCCGGCACCCCGACCGATCAGGCGTGGATCGAAAGCTTCAACGGGCACCTCAAAGTCGAGTTCCCGCACCTGCTCGCGGTCGCCGACCCCGCCACCTTGCGCGCCGAGCTCGCCGTCACCCGCGAGTTCTGGAATGCGGTCCGGCTCCATGCCGGCGTCGGCTACGTCACCCCCAACGACGAACACGAAGGACGAGGAGAAGCCATTCGAAAAGCACGCCAAGCTGGGCTCGAATCCGCCCGTAACCGCCGCCTTGCCTGGCATCGCCAGAACCGGCACACTCAACCCATCCAGGACCCCGACGATGTTGGCTAATAGAACACGAATCTCTATCGCAAAGTCAGAAACACGTCAATCGACGTTCGCTCGATACGCATGATCGTCGCGCCCATTCGGGTGCTTACCACCGAACCGGACGTGTGCGTATTGGTCGCGGACCAGCGCTTCGGCCTCGCCCAAGTCGGTAGCGTCGAGTAGAACGGTCCTCATCGGCTCCCCTGGTTGTAGGTACGCTCGCCAACGCTTTTTCGTCCATTGTGGCCACCTCTTGTTGGTTAGATCGGTGCTCATGGCCGAATATGCCGCCGTCCTGGTGACTGGGATGTCGGGCGTCGGGAAGTCGACAGCATTGGGCGAGCTGTCACAGCGCGGCTTCACCACGATCGATACCGACGACGATGCGTGGATCCATGTCGTGGAGGGTGAACCGCTATGGCGCGAGCCCCTGATCCAGGCCTTGCTCGACCGCCCACGCGACACACCGCTGTTCGTGCAGGGAACCGTCGCCAACCAGGTTCGCTTCTACGAGCGATTCGACGCGATCGTGCTTCTCAGCTCGCCGGTCGATGTGGTGTTCGCCCGTCTCGAAAGTCGCACAAACAATCCTTTCGGCAAGACCGAGGAGGAGCGGAAGCGGATTGCAAGCGACATCGCCGAGGTCGAACCGCTGCTGCGCCAGGCAGCCACCCACGAGATTGACACCGCCCGGCCGCTGGCCGAGGTGGTCGACATACTGGAGGGAATTGCCGTCGCCCTGTCGCAAACGTCCTAGGACAACGCCGCCGGCGATCGCCACCAGCCCGCAGGTCGAGTCGACGCACGGTCGCCGACATGTCGGCGGTGGGCGGTCACGACGTTGTTGAGGTCGTGCTCGATGAGCCTGGCCGTCGATCGCTTGAGCCGACCCGCCCAGTTCCGGAACCGAATGCAGCTCCCATCGCCACGGCGCCAGCTGGCTCTACCCGCGCTCGGCCCTGGCGTTTTTCCAGCCGGTCAAGACCTTCTCGATCGCATACCGCTCACGGCCTGTATCACCGGGAGAGGCGAAGTTCCCCGAATCCGACGGGCTCCCGTCGTGGCCACCTTCGACATGCCGAACGCCACACCGTCCACCTCTGCCGCAACGGTGCAACGACGCGCCGAACCGCCACCGTTGCCCGCGCCAAACCGCCCATACCCCCCGGTCAGCTAGCAGGCTCGGCGGCGGCCGCCCGGCCCGCCGCCGTTTGCGCCTGGCTGAACAGCAGCGGATAGGCGAAGCCGGCGATCGCGGCTCCGATCAGCGGCGCCAGCCAGAACACC
>CAYLWH010000224.1:0-2818 GCA_964387245.1 uncultured Mycobacterium sp. | reverse complement strand
CCTGGGCCTGGATCGGGTCGGGATCGACGACTCGTTCTTCGACCTCGGCGGCGACAGCATCCTGTCGATGCAGGTGGTCGCCCGCGCCCGCGCGGCCGGTCTGACCTGCCGCCCGCGCGACGTCTTCGTCGAGCAGACGGTGGCCCGGCTGGCCCGGGTCGCCGGGGTCGCCGACGCGCCGGCCGGCCCGGCCGACGAGGGTGTCGGGCCGGTGACGGCGACGCCGATCATGCGCTGGCTGCACGACGTGGACGGCCCGACGGATCAGTTCAACCAGACGGTGGTGCTGCAGGCCCCGGCCGGAGTCACCCCCGCCGATGTGGTCGTGGTGCTGCAGGCCCTGCTGGACCGGCACGCCATGCTGCGGCTACAAGTGACCGACCAGGCCGGCGGGGGCTGGTCGTTACACGTACCCGAGGCCGGCGCGGTCGACGCCGGGTCATGTCTGCACACCGTCGAGACGTTCTCCGACGAGGCGCTGGCCGCGGCCCGGTCCCGGCTGGACCCGGCCGCCGGCATGATGCTCAGCGCGCTGTGGGTGGGTTCCACCGGCCGACTGGTCCTGATGATCCACCACCTGGCCGTCGACGCGGTGTCGTGGCGGATCCTGGCAGAAGACCTCAATATCGCCTGGGCCCAGCACCACAACGGACAACCCGTCACGCTGCCCGTCACCGGAACATCGTTCGCCCGGTGGGCGACAGTCCTCAGCGGACACGCGCGCACCGCGGCGGTCGTCGCGGCGGCCGGCGCCTGGAAACACATCGCCGCCGCCCCGGCCGCGCTACCGGCACCCCGGCCCCAGCTGGACACCTACGCCAGCGCCGGACATCTCAGCGCAGCACTGGATCCCGAGACCACCCGGGGGCTGCTCGGCGAGGTGCCCGCCGCGTTCCACGCCGGCGTGCAGGACATCCTGCTCATCGCCTACGCGCTGGCCTGCACCGAATACCTGGGCACCGGCGGCACCCCGATCGGCATCGACGTCGAGGGCCACGGCCGCGACGAAGAACTCGCCCCCCACGTCGACCTGTCCCGCACCGTGGGCTGGTTCACCACCAAATACCCGGTCGCACTGGACGTCGGCGGACTGCGCTGGACCCAAGTGACCGCCGGCGACGCCGCACTCGGCCCGGTCGTCAAGGACGCCAAAGAACAACTCCGCGCCCAGCCCGACGGGTTGACCTACGGCCTGCTGCGCTACCTTCACCCCGACGCCGACCTGGCCGGGCCGGACCCCTCGATCGGGTTCAACTACCTGGGCCGCCTCGGCGCCGGCGCGGCCACCGCCCAACCACCCGAGCAGCTGTGGCGGATCACCCGGGACGGCTTGTCGCTCGCGGCCACCGCCACCGCGGTGCCCATGCCCCTGGGACACACCGTGGAACTCAACGCCGCCACCGTCGACACCGAGGCCGGCCCCACCCTGAACGCCACCTGGACCTGGGCCCCCTCCACCCTCGACCACGACCAGATCAGCCACCTGAGCCGACTCTGGCTCGACGCCCTGACCGGCATCTGCGCCCACGTCGCACACGGCGGCGGCGGACTGACCCCGTCCGACGTCGCCCCCGCCCCGCTCACCCAGCACCAGATCGACGAACTGGCACACCACCACCGGATCGCCGACGTCCTCCCGCTGACCCCCCTCCAACAAGGACTGCTCTTCCACGCCAACACCATCGGCGACCTCGGCGACCTGTACGCCATGCAGCTCGGCATCACCGTCACCGGACCGCTGGACCCCGACCGCCTCCGCGCCGCCGTGCAAGCGGTGGCCCACCGCCACCCCAACCTGGCCGCCCGGTTCTGCGACCAGTACGGCCAACCCGTCCAGATCATCCCCTGCGACCCCGAAATCCCCTGGCAATACCTACACTCGGACTCCGAGGAGCAGATCCAGCAGGTATGCGCGGCCGAACGCGCCGCGGTCTGCGACCTCGCCGAACCACCCGCTCTGCGGATCGCGCTGATCCGCACCGCACCCCAACGGCACCGGATCGTGCTGACCAACCACCACATCGTCCTCGACGGCTGGTCGCTGCCGATCCTACTGCAGGAAATATTCGCCAGCTACTACCAACAGCGGCTCCCCGCGGCCGGGTCCTACCGCCGCTTCCTCACCTGGCTGGCCGACCGCGACC
Source organism: uncultured Mycobacterium sp. (assembly GCA_964387245.1). GTDB lineage: Bacteria > Actinomycetota > Actinomycetes > Mycobacteriales > Mycobacteriaceae > Mycobacterium. Next base: position 674 of record CAYLWH010000224.1, on the reverse strand, counting down.
TCGAAGCCGCGCACGCGGCCTGGCGTGAGGTGCTGGCCGGCTTCGACACACCCACCCTGGTCGGCCCGCCGCACCGGCGGCGGCTCGGCGCCCGCGGCTCCGAAACACACCGGCTGACCGAACAGACCACACGGGCCGTCAACGACCTGGCCCGCAGCTGCCACACCACCGTGAGCACCGTGCTGCAGGGCGCCTGGGCACAACTGCTGATGGGACTGACCGGCCAGCGCGACATCGTGTTCGGCACCGCGGTCTCCGGGCGGCCGACCGAGGTGCCCGGCGCGGAACAGATGGTCGGCCTGTTCATCAACACAATCCCGGTACGAGCCCGCATCACCCCGTCCACCACCGTCGCCGACCTGCTCGACCAACTGCGCCACACCCACACCCACACCCTCGACCACCAACACCTGGCCCTCACCGAAATCCACCGCGCCACCGGCCACGACCAACTGTTCGACACCCTGTTCGTCTACGAGAACTACCCCCTCGACACCACCGCACTGCTCAACGCCAACGGCCTGGCCGTCGCCGACATCACCGCCCGCGAATCCACCCACTACCCACTGACACTGCAAGCCATGCCCGGAACCGAACTAGGCCTGCGCCTCGAATACGACACCGACGTGTTCGACCCCGCCACCATCGAGGCCCTGACCGGGCGGTTGCAGCGG
>CAYLWH010000223.1:0-2885 GCA_964387245.1 uncultured Mycobacterium sp. | reverse complement strand
GGCGCCCGGGTCACCAGCCCGACCAAGCAGACTCTGGCACGGTACGCCGGGCTGATCCTCGAGTACGAGGGCGTAACCCTCAAGGATGTCTACGACGCCCGCGCCACACTCGAAGCTGACATGATCAGAAAGCTCGCCGCCGAACGAGATCCGGACACCATCGCCGCCCTGGAGACCGCGCTGCTGCCCGGCCGCGCCCAGATGTCCGACGAACAGGCTCGGTTGGCACTCGCCGAATTCCACATCGCGATCGCGACGCTGTGCGGCAACAAGACGCTGCAGATGGTCAACGAGATGCTCTACCACCTGATCGCCAAGGCCACCCGGTCCATGCGGCCCACCGGAAGCCGCGCCGAGCAGGCCTGGCGGCGGTCGATGAAGGCGCACGCGCAGGTGGTGGAGTTGATCAAGAGCGGAGACGCCGACGGGGCCGTCGAATTCTGGCGCGGCCACCTTGGGCGGACCGAGAAGGACGCGCTCACCGGTCCGGCCTTGTCGACGGTTGTGGATCTACTGGAGTGATGCCACGGCCATAATTGCCGGGTGAGCGGTTTCGACGCATTGAGTGCCACCGAACCCGAACTGGCGGCACTGCGTGTGTCGATCAGGGAGTTCTTGAACGCCGATCGAGCCGAACACGGCTGGACACCGGCGGTCGACTCCTGGCTGTGCCGGGCGGATCCGTCGTTCAGTGAGCGCCTCGGCGCGGCCGGGTTCCTGGGCCTGACCATCCCGAAGCGTTACGGTGGCCACGAACTCGGCCATCTGCACCGCTACGTAGTGACCGAGGAACTGCTGCTGGCGGGCGCTCCGGTCGCCGCGCACTGGTTCGCCGACCGTCAGGTCGCCCCGGGCCTGCTGACCTACGGTACCGAGGAACAGCGGGAACGCATCCTGCCCCGGATCACCGCGGGTCGGTTTTACTCCGCAATCGGCATGAGTGAACCGCAGGCGGGCTCCGACCTGGCCGCCACTGCGACACGCGCTACCCGCGCCGACGGCGGCTGGGTACTCAACGGCCGCAAACTGTGGACCAGCGGCGCGCACCTGGCGCACCTGGTGGTGACACTGGCCCGGACCAGCCCCGTGGACCCCCAGCACCGACACGCCGGGTTCAGTCAGTTCCTGGTGCCGACCGACGCCGACGGCGTCACGATCGAGCCGATCGTGACGATGGACGGCGAGCATCACTTCAACGAGACCACCTTCACCGACGTGTTCGTCTCCGACGCCGACGTGCTCGGCGAGATCGGTGACGGATGGCATCAAGTGACCGCCGAACTGTCCTTCGAGCGCAGCGGACCCGAGCGCATCCTGTCGACCGCACCACTGCTGCTCGCACTACTGCAGGCACTGTCGAAACAGGGCGGGGACCTCGATGACCGGACCGCGGCCGCGATCGGCGACCTGGTGGCGCGGCTGATCTCGCTGCGCCAACTCTCGGTATCGGTGGCCCACACGTTGGCGGCCGGCGGGTCGGCCGCCAACGAGGCGGCGCTGGTCAAGGACCTGGGCACCCGGTTCGAGCAGGAGTCGGTCGATCTGGCCGCCGATCTGATGGATTACGTTGCCACCGAAGACAATCGTTTGCAGACGCTGTTGGCCGCCGCGCGGTTGCATTCACCGATGTTCACCCTGCGGGGCGGAACCAACGAGGTGCTGCGCGGCGTCATCGCGCGGGGAATGGGGTTGCGATGAGCGCTTGCGCGAAGAGCGGAGAGCACCGATGAGCGTTCTTGCGGGCGGCGTGTTCACCACCGACACCGGCACCGACACCGACCTGGCTGACCTGCGCAGCCTCGTCGACGATATCGGACGGCGTGCCGCCGACGCCCGCCTCGGGCAGCGGCGCCTTCCCGAGGTGTTCGACGAGGATGCGTGGCACAACCTCGAGGAGACCGGACTGAGCCGCCTCACCTCGACACCGGACCTCCAGGCCGGCCCCGTCGAGGCTGCCGTCGTATTGCGGGGACTGGCCCGCCATGCGCTCGCTGCCCCGGTGGCCGAGACCGATCTACTGGGTGCCTGGCTGGCCGGCGTTGCGGGCCTGGAGGTTCCCGAATCCGGTTCGTTGACAATCGGATTGACCAACGCCAGCGTGCACGGCGGACGGCTCTGCGGCCAGGCACGCGCGGTCCCGTGGACCGCGACGGCGGGACGAGTCGTGCTGGCTGTCCGCACCCCCGAGGAGTTTCTGGTCGCGGCGGTCCCGCCGGAGGATCTGGTGATCACCGACGGCCACAACCTCGGCGGCGAGCCCCGCGACGACGTGGCTTTCGATCTGCCCGCCGACGATTTCACCGGCGTCGACACCGGGGTCGCCGAGGAACTGACGCGGCGCGGCGCCTGGGCGCGTTGCGTACAGTGCATCGGTGCGCTCGACGCGGCAGCCGAACTCTCGGTCGCCCATGCCCGTGAACGGGTGCAGTTCGGGCGTCCGCTCAGCAAGTTCCAGGCGGTGCAGCACAGCCTGGCGCAGCTGGCCGGTGAGATCGAACGTGCCCGCGCGGCAACGGGACTGGCGGTCGCCGCGGCAAACGACCACGGTTTCGACTCGCCGCAGGCCGACTACGCCGTGACCGTCGCCAAGGTGGTGTTGGGACGCGTGGTGCCGGCCGTCAGCACCGTCGCTCATCAGTTGCACGGCGCGATCGGGGTGACCATCGAACATCCGCTGTGGTCGGCGACCAACCGGGCGCACAGTTGGATCGAAGAGTTCGGCAGCACCGGGCACTACGCGCGACGGCTGGGCCGACTGGCACTCGAGCACGGCCGGGACACCGCCGAGTTGTGGGATGTGCTGACCTCGGGCCCGCATGGATGAAAGCTGAGCAGTTTCCTCTCGGACTGACCGACGTCGACGACCTCACTTCGCCTGCCCCACC
>CAYLWH010000222.1:0-2886 GCA_964387245.1 uncultured Mycobacterium sp. | reverse complement strand
AGCGCGACACGGACGACACGCTGACGTTCCACACCAATCTCAACGCCACCCACACAGTCCGGCCGCCCCATACCGAGCACCCGCCGGAACCGGCTCCGCTGCTGCCGACCACCCCCTGGCTGCACAGCCGGCACTGGATCACCGCACCGGAAGCACTGGAAGCACCAGAAGCACTGTGCCGCAATGGAAATTCGGTGCAGTTCGTTTTCGGACCGCAGGACGGCGACGTCGTGCTCAACGACTGGTTCTATGACCTGACCTGGCCCATTCATGAATTACCGGTGGCCGATACGCCAAGTGGGAGCACATGGCTCGTGCTGGCGGACGCCGAGGTGGGCGTCGAGTTGGGACATGTCCTCGGCGTAGATTCTCCGGTTGCGGTTCTTGCCCCCTCGGTGCTGGAGGAGGACGGCGACAAAGCCGCACTTCGCAACGCGCTCATCGGCACTGAGAACGTGCTCTACGCGCCGTCGGTCTCGTCCACCCACCTTGATGTTGCTTCGGGTTACCGTCTGTTCAACGCCGTCAGGCGGTTGTCCGCAACGCTTGTCGAGATGACGTCGACGCCAAAATTGTTGGTCGTAACCCGCAATGCCCAGCCGATTGACGAAGGTGACCGGGCCAACCCGGCACACGCTGTCCTTTGGGGTTTGGGCCGCACGCTCGCGTTGGAGCACCCCGAAATCTGGCGGGCCATCATTGATGTCGACGACTCGGTGCCACCCGAGTTGATTGCGCAATACGTGCGGGCCGAAGTGCGCGCCGCCGATGGCGAGGACCAGGTCGTGTATCGGGCTGGTGTCCGTCGTGTCCCACGCCTCGAGCGGCGAACCCCGCCGGCGGTACCGGCCACGACGCTGGCAGGTGACACCAGCCACCTGGTGATCGGAGCCACTGGCCTCATCGGGTCACATCTCATCCGCCAACTCGCGGACATGGGGGCCACCACGGTGGTAGCGGTATCCCGACATGCCGGCTCGCGACTCGAGGAACTGGCGACCAGCCTGGCTTCGACCGGGACGAATCTCATTGAAGTTGCCGCCGATGCGGCGGACGAAACCGCGATGACCGCGTTGTTCCGGCGGTTCGGGACCGACCTTCCCCCGCTCGACGGGATCTACCTGGCCGCCTTGGCCGGCCGACCGGTCTTGCTCAGCGACATGACCGACGACGACGTGAACGCGATGTTCCGCTCCAAGCTGGATGCGGTATCGGTGCTGCACAAACTCTCGCTGAAGACGCCTGTGCGCCGATTCGTGTTGTTCTCGTCGATCACCGGTGTCATCGGGTCACAGTGGCTGGGCCACTACACCGCGGCAGGCGCTTTCCTCGACACTTTCGCTTACGCGCGTCGCGCCCTCGGGCTCGCGGCAACCGTCATCGACTGGGGACTGTGGAAAACCTCTGCAGACGCGCAGCCAGCGACCACCGACGCCGGACTGCAGCCCATGCCCGGCGACGTGGCCATCCGAGCGTTGCCGGCGTTGATCAGCCCGGACGGCGGAGTCCGCTCCGCTGTCGTCGCCGCGGATTGGAGCCTCCTTGCAGAGGCGTATCGCATGCGGGGGGCGCTGCGTGTGGTGGATAATCTGCTGCCCGACCACCGCTTCGGCCTGATTCACATCGACCATGTGCCCGAGCCCAGTTACGGCACCGTGCTCGGCGAGCACATCGCGGTCGCTACCACACCGCCCGCGCATCTGTGGCAGGCGCGGCTGGTGCCGGAGGCCAAGCCATACCCGGGTGGCCATCGGATCCACGGCGTGGAAGTGGTTCCGGTATCGGTTCTGCTACAGACACTTTCGGCCGCGGCGGCCGAATGCGGCGCATCGACGTTGTCGGACGTCCGATTCGAGTATCCGATCGTCGTCGACCAGCCGCGGGTGATCCAGGTTACCGCCGACGACGAATCGGTCACCGTGTCGTCGAGTCCCGCGGCGGACACCCCCGCGCACCGTTGGATCAGGCACGTCAGCGCCCGAATCTGGCACCGGTCGCGGGACGACGGGCCCGAAGGCGCGGATGCCGGCGGTGACCAAGTGCCCGGCTATGACGCTTCGTCGGTCGCGGAGCTTCAGCGGGCGTGGGGCATCGAGGGGCAGCCGTTCGGGTGGTCGATCGGTTCGTGCCGGTCGGCGCCGGGTGAATTGCAGGCCGATGTCGACGTGCCGGAGGCGTCGACGGTCGCACTGCTCGACGCCGCCGTTCACGTCGCCCGCCTGGTGGACAGCTCCAACCCGCGGCTCCTGCTTCCGGCCGCCGTCGAAAGTGTCCGGTTTGCCGCCGGACTCGCCGATGTGCGGGGTTCCGTCGAGGTACGTCGGCGCGGCGGCAACGGCGATGAGCTCATCGTCGACATCGCCGTGAAGGCACCCGACGGCACGACATGCGTCGACATCCGCTCACTTCGCTACGCAGATGTGGAGTCCGGGCTGGCGCAGGTCGCATCCGGGACGTATAGCCCGCCGGCGCATACGCCGGCATGGTCTCAGATGTCCGCCACAGACATCCTCAGCGAACTCCAGATCAGACTGCGAGCCATCCTGGCCCGTGAACTCGGAATGCCGGCAGCTGCGGTGGATATGGATCGGCCGTTCCCGGAGTTGGGGCTCGATTCGATGGTGGCAATGACGGTTCTGCGAGAGACCAAGCAGTTGGTGGGGATGGATTTGTCTGCGACCATGCTGTGGAACCACCCGACCATCTCGTCGTTAGCGGCATATCTGACGGAAATGCTTACACCAGAGGAAGAGTCGGCGGAAGTGGGCCTCGATGTGACGCACTACTCGGCAAGCAGTGTGCTGGATGCCTTGTTCGACAGTGTGGAATCGGTTCCAGCCCGGAGTGAGAGCGGCATCCGATGAGAACGACCTTCAGCAGGATTTC
>CAYLWH010000221.1:0-2886 GCA_964387245.1 uncultured Mycobacterium sp. | reverse complement strand
GTTGCCCGTTAACTGAACTACTGGGGCTGTTGTCCCTGCTCAGCTGGCATGTCGGGTGAGTGGCCGTTATGGTTGCGGCCCGTGATCGGAGATGAGTCGGAGCGCGACCTTGCGACGCTGGTGGTTGCTCGGGTCGGGCGGCTGGAGGCGACCGGTTCGCCGTGGGTGCCGTATCGGGTGGTCGATCCACTTGGGGAGGTGGTCGTGGCGGTCGCTGAGTTCTTCAAAGAGCTGCAGGCGTCTGGGCGGTCGGAATCGACGCAGCGATCGTATGGTCATGATCTGTTGCGCTGGTTGAGGTTTCTGTGGGCGGTGCAGGTGCCGTGGGACCAGGCGACCTGGGTCGAGGCGCGTGATTTCTGCCGTTGGGTGCAGATCGGGAGCAAGCCGGCCAGCGTGCGCTGGAAGCGCAGAGACATGGCACCCTCGGCGGCGTCGGGTGGGAAGTATGCGCCGCGGACTGCCGCGCATGGCGAGAGTGTGTTGCGGGCGTTCTACGACTTCCATGTCGACACCGGTGCCGGGCCGATGCTGAACCCGTTCCCGCTGGTTCGGGAGCGGCGACGCAAACGGGTTGGTGCGCATCACAATCCGATGCAGCCGCATCGTAACGAGCGGGTCGGGTTGTATCGGCCCAAGCTGGTCGACCGGCCGCCGCGCTGCATACCGGATGAGAAGTTCAACGAATTATTCGCCGGGCTGGGATCGCATCGCGATAGGGCGTTGGTCGCTTTCTTCGTCTCGACCGGTGCCCGGGCCTCGGAGCTGCTGGGGGTGCGCTGCGGTGATGTGGATGCCGGGTCGCAGCTGATCACGGTGATCCGCAAGGGCAGCCGGGCGGCGCAGCAGCTTCCGGCCTCACCGGATGCGTTCGTGTGGCTTCGGCTGTATCAGGCGGAATTTCACGGACAGATGCCGACCAGGCGCGACGATCCGCTGTGGCAGACACTGCGGCGGCCGTTGCGGCCACTGACTTATCACGCTGCCCGCGCGATGTTCGGCCGCGTGAATTCCGTTCTTGGAACGGACTATTCGATCCACGATCTGCGTCACACTGCTGCCTATCGGATGGCCCGCGACCCGGAGATGCCGCTGACCGATGTGCAGTGGATCTTGGGTCATGCCCAGCTGACCACCACCCAGATCTATACCTCGGCCCCGGTCGGGGAGACCATCGCAAGCATCCTGGCCCACCATGCACGGCGGGGGGCGGCGCCGTCGGCGCCGGCGGTGATGACGCCGGAGTACCGGCCCGAGTCGCTGGATGTGCTGTTCCCGGGGGCCGCGCGGTGACCACGGTGCCGGCTTGGCCGGTAGCGCCCGCGGCCGGCCGCGATCAGCGGCGAGCCCGCTCGGATCGCCGTGACGTGTTCGAACTGCAAAAGCAGTTCCCGCCCCGGGCGAATCCCGTGTCGTGGGAGGCGACCGAAGCCTCGCGCGGGCGTGTCCTTGCCCGGGTGCTCACCGCGCCGTTCACCGCCGACAACGCCAAATACCAGGCCGAGGTGCGCCGCGGTGTGCGCACCGTGCTGGACTGGCTGGCAACGATGCCGGGAAGTACCTGGCAGGCGCGGTGGGCCGCTTCTGGCGCGGAACACGCCGCCGACTGGCGGATCCTTGCGGTGACGCCGTTGGCGGACGGCCGCACCGAGACCGCGGTCAGTAACCTGCAGAACCGCTGTTCGCGCGGCCTGTCGGTGCTGATCTGTGCCGATGTGATCCGTCCCAGCCTGGGCTGGTTGCTGGCGACTCCGTCGCCGAAGAACCTCGCGACTGCGCTGGCCCGCAGCCGCGACCCGCAGGGGTTCGCGGTGGTAAACGACCAGTGCCGGCGGCTCGGTGTCGGCGACGGGGCCCGCCAGGTCGCGCTGGCGCGTATCGCCACGATCATGGCGGGCAAAGGAGGCCGGGCCGCCGACATCACCGTCGGCGACTGCATCCAGATGGTGCAGCTCGCCGCGGAGGTCACCAAAGCCGGCGGCAGGGACCGCGGATACCGCAGCGCGTTCTTCTACCAGCTGGTGCGTTCCTTGGGCCGGTTCCCCGATAACGCACCGGCCAGCACCAGGGCGTTCCACGTCTGCGGCCAGATGAGCGTCGAGGAGATGATCGACCGATATCACATCGCGTGCCGGCCGATCCGGGACCTGCTCGTGAACTACCTGCGCGAACTCCAGGTTGGCGCGGACTACAGCACCGTGCTCGCACTGTCCTTTGTCCTGGGCAAGCTGTTCTGGCGCGATCTGGAGCGCCATCACCCGGGCATCGCCTCGCTGCACCTGCCCATCGAGGTCGCCGCAGCATGGAAGCTGCGGATGCAGGTGAAGACCACTACGACCGTCGAGAACGGTGAAGTCGTCGAACGTCACACTGCGCGACTGTCGGCGATCCAGCACCTGGGCAACGTGCGGACGTTCTATCTGGACATCGCGCAATGGGCCGCCGACGACCCGGCCCGGTGGGGTCCGTGGGTTGCGGTCTGCCCCATCCGTGACGGTGAGCTGACCATCGGTCGCGCCAAAACCGCTGCTGCCCGCAAGTCCCGGATGGACCAGCGCACCCGCGAACGCCTGCCGGTGCTGCCGATGCTGGTGACCGCTGCCGAGAACCGGCGCCAGCGGGCGGCGAGCACACTGGCTGTGGTCATGGCCACCGAGCCTGGTCGGGAGTTCAGTGTCGACGGGCAGGTGCTGCGGCGAGCCGAGCGCTCACCGCAATCCGGCAGCCACCTGTGGGCCGAAGACCCCGTGACCGGTAGTCGCCGTGACCTCAAAGCCGAAGAGCGCCGCGCCTTTTGGGCATGGGCCAGCATCGAAGTGCTGCGGCTGACCGGCATCCGCATCGAGGAACTGACCGAACTGAGCCACCACAGCCTGATCCAATACC
>CAYLWH010000220.1:0-2929 GCA_964387245.1 uncultured Mycobacterium sp. | reverse complement strand
GAGTCCGGCCTGACATGAGCGAAACTTTCCTAACACCCGGCCGGGTATCCGCCAGGACTGCCGAGCTGCCGGACTGGGTCTGCTGGTCTGACAGCCCGGATGGATGACGATGACTGACCCCCTGGACGGTCCCGGTTCCCTACACGGCGGTAGGGAACCGGAACCGCACGCCACAACCCCGTTGCCTGGTCTCGGGAACCGCAGACGGCGAACCGTCCCGTCTCCTGGGGCGCTGCACGGTTCACAGCCACACAAGACCGCGCGGGGGTGGGCGACGGGTCACTTGTCCAGGTCGTCGATCTCCTCTGCGAGTTCCTTGAGGTGCTCGAGGAACTCCCCGCCAAGAAGGGCCCGCACGACCCGCAAATGTTCGACGACCAGCTTGGTGCGCAGCATCAGCCGCCGAAACTCCTTGCTGCCACGAACCTCGCGGAGCTGCTCCTGGGTGCCCCGCACCACGAAGAAACCACCGATATTTGCCGGTCCTGCGGGCCCGACGATGCCCGCCACGGCACCCTCGACGGCCCCTTTCTTCTCCAGCTCCTCGAAATACTCCCGTACGGCTGTCAAGACCCTGATGGCGCGCCGCTCACGGCCTTGCCGAACCTCGTCCCAAACGATGAACACAGCTATATCAGCCACAACCCTTTTCCTTTCCGGGAGGCGTCCAGTTGCTGCCCCCACCTACCCGATCCTTGTCCCTGACGGCCTCGGCCCGCACGAATTCGGCGGAATCAGCGGAACCGATCCAGCGAATCATTAGCCACCGCAACATTTTAACGACCGAATTCTCAGCCAACCCTCAGGCTGCACGCAGCTCCACGACATCCTTGTAGAAGCTGCGCAGCTATCGGCGAGCAAGTCGATGAAAGTTAGCCAGAGATGCCACGGACTACCGATGTACCCACCAGTTGTCTCCCTGACAGAGCGGGATCGACAACTCGATTCCGCGCAGATGGGTGGGCAGATCGCCGTTGTTGCACACGCACACCGAATTGGGCGACGCCATGATCTACCTCGCCGTTTCGCTGCTAGTGGCTGCCCTTCTGGTTGCTGTCATCCACGTGCTTGAATTGCCGGAGAAGTCGGTCAGACCCGTCGTTTCTGGACCGTGGCCGTGGCTGTGATCGCGCTGAGTGCGGCCAGCGCGGCTTCGGCGATGTCGACGAGGACGGGTCCACGCCGTCCATGAGGCGACGGAACACGTCGCATCCGGCGCTGCGTCGGACTGCGACGATTGGCGACGGTGATGAACAGGCCGATGATGGGTCAGCGAGCGGCCAAGGATCGCTACCACGGCCGGGGCGTAACCTGCACAGATATGCGGCGAAACGTGCAATTGAGGAGTTGATGGTGGCTGATCGCATCATGAGGGGCAGCCGCCTCGGAGCCGTGAGCTACGAGACCGACCGCGACCATAGCCTGGCGCCGCGTCACATCGCCCGGTATCGCACCGAGAACGGCGAGGAATTCGCGATACCTTTCGCCGACGACGCCGACATCCCGGGCAGCTGGCTGTGCCGCAACGGCATGGAGGGCACCCTGATCGATGGTGGTGAGCTGGCCGAACCCAAGAAGGTCAAGGTGCCGCGCACACCCTGGGACATGCTGCGGGAACGCCGCTCGATCGAGGAGCTAGAGGACCTGCTCAAGGAACGCCTCGAGATCATCAAGTCACGCCGCCGCCGCGGCAACGAGCGCTAGCTCAGCTCACCGGCCGGGCTCACGAACCTCGACCAGTACCGGGACCTCTGATCAGACAAGCTCGCGCCCGTCGGTGTTGCGCGTCACTCCGGTCCGGATGACGACACCCCCGCCGGTGGGTGATCTCGCAGGCGACCGGCTCTCGGTTGGGTCAGCTGTTCAGTCGCCGGCGCGGCAGCCCGGTGGGCGGCGACCAGGCGGCGTCGGAATTAGCACGCCTGCATACCGGACGCTCGGCGTCGGGGCCGGTTCGTACGTGACCAGCTCGGGGCACAGGTCCGCGAGCGTGATCACGACAAAGTTCACCGCCGTGTCTCTATTCCCAACCCGCTGCGTTCATGACCGTATTCGTGACCTTGCTGGGCCACCAGCATCTGCACCTGACGCCGCAGCTCCGCGATCTGGGCATCACGATCGGCCAGCTGACGCGTGAGGTTCTCTACCTGCTCGGTCAGCTCCTCGGCTTGCCGGCTCTTGGCGTCACGGCGCTGGCGGTACGCCGCTGCCCTGTGGGCGTCGCAGCAGAAGCGGGCCTTCGGGCTCATCCAATCGGGCAGCAGGTCCTCGCAGTACGGGTGCCCACACACGCGTCCGATCACCGTCGGCACCCGTTGCCCCACACCAGCTTCGGTGACAAACCCGCCTCGACATCGTCGCGGCACAAAGCTCGCTCTCTGTGATCTGACACCAAACATCATCTCCGCCCTCTCTGCCAACCTGGGTTGAGGCACCTGCCCCCTGACAATTAGTGACCCGAGGGCGGGGATGGAGAGCTTCCCCGTGATGACGAACAAGGTGACCGCATTGGTCCGAGCGACCGGGATCGAAGATCCTGGTCGGATGAATGGTGCTGGAACGGAACGGCCCGACCCTGAGGTGCCTGAGCGTGCCCGGCGTCGGACGTTTACTGCGAAGTACAAGCTGGAGATGCTGGCCGCCTACGACGCCGCCCCCGATGGGGACAAGGGTGCGTTGTTGCGTCGGGAGGGCCTGTATTCCAGCCATATCGTGGCGTGGCGGCGGGCGCGCGATGCGGGTGCGCTGGCCGGGTTGGGAGTGTCGCGCGGACGGCGGCGGCGCGACCCGCAGGCCGAGCAGATCGCCCGCCTGCAACGGGAGAAACAACAACTGGAGCAGGAGCTGGCCAAGACCCGCTTCGTGGTGGAGGTGCAGGCAAAACTGCACGCTTATGCGGGTGATCGGTGTCAAGTGGGGGGTCCGTCGA
>CAYLWH010000219.1:0-2936 GCA_964387245.1 uncultured Mycobacterium sp. | reverse complement strand
TCTCGAGCGTCACGCCAAGCGGCCGCCGTGCCCTCTGCCCACGCAGCCTCATGCGCTCACACACGATGCCCGCCGGGAGGAACGTGTCGTCCTGCGGCTCGCGCAGTCCGACACTCAACCGCGCCAGCCGGTCGGTGCCGCCGTCGGCGCGGCAGAGTCCGTTCTCGAGGACGATCGCGTCCGGCGTGCCGCCCCCATGCGACGACGGTGCCCTGGCCACGCCATCGCGCGTTTGGGTCAGCAGGTTCGAAAACGTTGCGTGCGGCGACACCCGTGCGCGCAGCAGCCCAGTATGACCGAGTCCGCCCATCGACCGGGGGGTCTCGGCACCACGGCTGGGCGGCGGCAAGGCGATGAGGAAGTCGTCGGTGCGGGTGTAGCGGGCGACGAGCGCCGAGACAGCGGCGATCATGACGATGTAGGGCGTTGCGCCGGTGTCGGCGGCGAGCCGGCCCATGCGGTCCACGATGTCAGCGGACAGTTCGCGGATACGGACCGCGGCGTGTGCCGTCACCGGTCTGCCCGCTCCGTTCGGTCCGGGAAATTCCAGCGGGTCCGGCGGGTCGGCCAGCACCGCACGCCAGTGCCCGAGCCCGGCGTCGTCCTCGGCGGCAGGTATCGGTGAGTGCCGGGCCGACGCGACGACCGGTGTACGGGACGCTCGCGCGTATCCGCCCGGATCGGCATAGGCCCGGCCGATCTCCCCGAGCAGCACTCGCCACGACGCTTCGTCCCACGCGAAAGGCGGAAAGACAGTGCGACACGTCAAGACGAGCACGTGCTCGCGCGCGACGGTTCGGATCAACATCGCCCGCACGGGCGCATCGGTATTCGGGTCGAACGGCCGGGCGAATTCTCGCTGCGCCAGAACCTCCAGCCGCAGGCCGCGGGCCTGCTCCGCCAGGTGCGCCAGATCGTGCTCGGACCACCGGGGTGCCGGCCCCCGGTCGGGTCCCCGCAGGAGGGCGTGGCGTTTGGCGACCTCCGCCAGCGCCGTGTTCAGTCGTGGTGCGCTGAGGTCACCCTTGAGCACGTATGAGGCCGACATTTGTCGCGCGGTGTCCGGCACCTCGGCGGCTTGCCGGATCGAAGACTCCGGGCGACCAGCAATCTCAGTCAAGTCTTGCCTCCACCTCCGGGTGTCGTCGCGCTGCCGGTAGTTAGTGCAGGCTGTCCTAACCACACGTACGCTACCGTAAGCCGCGGAACAACACACACCGACCGAGGGGACTCCGAGCGCTTGTGACCTCCACCCAGCGATCCGAGACCACCGCACCAGCCACTACGCCGGACGGGTTCGTCCCGTTTCCCGCCGAACGGGCAGCCGCCTACCGGGCGGCGGGCTACTGGACCGGCCGCACCGTCGATTCGATTTTGCGAAACGCCGCGACGTCGTGGCCCGACCGTGTCGGCGTCACCGACGCCGGTTGCGGTCCCGGCCACACCTACGCGGAACTCGACGCTCTGGCCGATCGCACGGCGGCGGGTTTCGCCGCGCTCGGCATCGCACCCGGCGACCGCGTCCTTCTCCAGCTGCCCAATTCATGCCGCTTCGCGCTCGCGCTGTTCGGTCTGCTGCGCGCCGGCGCCATCCCGGTGATGTGCCTGCCGGGACACCGGTTGGCCGAACTCGACCACTTCGCGCAGGTCAGCGATGCCGTCGGGATCGTCGTCGCCGACACGGCCAACGGGTTCAACTACCGATCGATGGCCGCTGAGTTGGCCGGTGCACACCCCGGGTTGCGCGCGGTCGTCGTGGACGGCGACCCCGGTCCGTTCGCGTCGTTTTCGGACGTGATAGCCGGCTCCGGTGAGCCCCCGCCGCCGGCCATCGCACCGGATCCCGGATCGCCGGCGCTGCTACTGGTATCGGGCGGCACCACCGGCCGGCCCAAGCTCATCCCACGTACCCATGACGACTACGTCTACAACGCGCAGGCAAGCGCCGACCTGTGCCGGCTCACCGCCGAGGACGCCTACCTCGTCTGCCTGCCCGCGGGACACAACTTTGCGTTGGCGTGCCCGGGTGTTCTCGGGGCGATGTCCGCGGGCGCGAAGGTCGCCTTCGCGACCGACCCGAGTCCGGAATCGGCGTTCGCCGCCATCGCCCGCCATGGTGTCACCGTCACCGCGCTCGTGCCGACCCTGGCCAAACTGTGGGCACAAGCCTGCGAGTGGGAGCCGACCCGCCCCACGACACTGCGGCTGCTTCAGGTGGGCGGGTCCAAACTCGGTGCCGCCGATGCCCATTTCATCCGCACCGCGCTCACCCCAGGACTGCAGCAGGTTTTCGGCATGGCCGAGGGCATGCTGTTCTACACGCGCCCCGGCGATCCCCCCGACGTCGTCGACCATACCCAGGGCCGTCCGCTCTCGGCGCACGACGAACTGCGGGTCGTCGACGACAACGGCGACGAAGTCGCGGACGGCGACGACGGCGAGCTGCTCGTGCGCGGGCCGTACACACTCAACGGATACTTCTGCGCCGAAGCCGACAACAGGCGGGCGTTCAGTCCGGACGGCTTCTACCGCACTGGCGATCGGGTGCGACGGTGCGCGAGGGGATATGTCGAAGTGCGCGGTCGGGTCAAAGACGTCATCCACCGCGGTGGAGAGACGATCTGCGCGCTTGACCTCGAAACGCACCTGCTGGCCCATCCGGCGATCTGGGCGGCCGCCGCGGTCGCGCTGCCCGATGACTATCTCGGTGAAAAGATTTGCGCCGCAGTGGTATTCGACGGGCCGCCACTGACACTGGCCCAGCTCAACGAATACCTCGACAACCGCGGGGTGGCCACCCACGCCCGGCCGGACATGATCGTGGGGATGCTGTCGCTTCCGACCACCGCCGTCGGCAAAGTCGACAAGCGCGCGATTGCAGCACAACTGAGCTAGCGCGCGCTAGCCGAGTGGACCAGTGAGCTTCCAGATTCGGG
>CAYLWH010000218.1:0-2942 GCA_964387245.1 uncultured Mycobacterium sp. | reverse complement strand
TCTCGAGCGTCACGCCAAGCGGCCGCCGTGCCCTCTGCCCACGCAGCCTCATGCGGTCACACACGATGCCCGCCGGGCGGAACGTGTCGTCCTGCGGCTCGCGCACTCCGACACTCAACCGCGCGAGCGAGTCGGTGCCGCCGTCGGCGCGGCAGAGTCCGTTCTCGAGGACGATCGCGTCCGACATGCCGCCCCCATTCGACGACGGTGCCCTGGCCACGTCGTCGCGCGTTTGGGTCAGCACGTTCGTAAACGTTGCGTGCGGCGACACCCGTGCGCGCAGCAGCCCAGTTTGACCGAGTCCGCCCATCGACCGGAAGGTCTCGGCACCACGGTCGGCCACCGGCAAGGCGATGGCGATGAGGAAGTGGTCGGTGCGGGTGTAGCGGGCGACGAGCGCCGAGACGGCGGCGATCATGACGATGTAGGGCGTTGCGCCGGTGTCGGCGGCGAGCCGGCCCATGCGGTCAACGATGTCCGCGGACAGTTCGCGGCTACGGACCGCGGCGTGTGCCGTCGCCGGCCTGCCCGCTCCGTTCGGTCCGGGAAATTCCAGCGGATCCGGCGGGTCGGCCAGCACCGCACGCCAGTGCCCTGGCCCGGCGTCGTCCTCGGCGCCCGGTATCGGTGAGTGCCGGGCCGACCCGATGACCGATGTTCGGGACGCTCGCGCGTATCCGCCGGGATCGGCATAGGCGCGGCCGATCTCCCCGAGCAGAAAGCGCCACGACGCTTCGTCCCACGCGAGCGGCGGGGAGACGGTGCGGCACGTCAAGACGAGCACGTGCTCGCGCGCGGCGGTTCGGATCAACATCGCCCGCACGGGCGCATCGGCATTCGGGTCGAACGGCCGGGCGAATTCCCGTTGTGCCAGGACTTCCAGCCGCAGGACACGGGCCTGCTCCGCCAGGTGCGCCAGATCGTGCTCGGACCACCGGGGTGCCGGCCCCCGGTCGGGTCCCCGCAGGAGGGCGTGGCGTTTGGCGACCTCCGCCAGCGCCGTGTTCAGTCGTGGTGCGCTGAGGTCACCCTTGAGCACGTATGAGGCCGACATTTGTCGCGCGGTGTCCGGCACCTCGGCGGCTTGCCGGATCGAAGACTCCGGGCGACCAGCAATCTCAGTCAAGTCTTGCCTCCACCTCCGGGTGTCGTCGCGCTGCCGGTAGTTAGTGCAGGCTGTCCTAACCACACGTACGCTACCGTAAGCCGCGGAACAACACACACCGACCGAGGGGACTCCGAGCGCTTGTGACCTCCACCCAGCGATCCGAGACCACCGCACCAGCCACTACGCCGGACGGGTTCGTCCCGTTTCCCGCCGAACGGGCAGCCGCCTACCGGGCGGCGGGCTACTGGACCGGCCGCACCGTCGATTCGATTTTGCGAAACGCCGCGACGTCGTGGCCCGACCGTGTCGGAGTGACCGACGCCGGCGGCGATCCCGGTCACACCTACGCCGAACTCGACGCTCTGGCCGATCGCGCGGCGGCGGGTTTCGCCGCGATCGGCGTCGCTCCCGGTGACCGGGTCCTCCTCCAGCTGCCCAATTCATGCCGCTTCGCGCTCGCGCTGTTCGGTCTGCTCCGCGCCGGAGCCATCCCGGT
The DNA here is from genome assembly GCA_964387245.1 of uncultured Mycobacterium sp. Lineage (GTDB taxonomy): Bacteria > Actinomycetota > Actinomycetes > Mycobacteriales > Mycobacteriaceae > Mycobacterium. Next base: position 1,338 of record CAYLWH010000218.1, on the reverse strand, counting down.
GATGTGCCTGCCGGGACACCGGTTGGCCGAGCTCGACCACTTCGCGCAGGTCAGCGACGCCGTCGGGATCGTCGTCGCCGACACGGCCAATGGGTTCGACTACCGATCGATGGCCGCTCAGTTGGCCGACGCACACCCCAGGTTTCGCGCGGTCGTCGTGGACGGCGACCCCGGTCCGTTCCCGTCGCTTCCGGACGTGATCGCCGGCTCCGGTGAGGCCTCGCCGCCGGCCGTCGCACCGGATCCCGGATCGCCTGCGCTGCTACTGGTGTCGGGCGGCACCACCGGCCGGCCCAAGCTCATCCCACGCACCCATGACGACTACGCCTACAACGCGCGGGCAAGCGCCGAGCTGTGCCGGCTCACCGCCGAGGACGCCTACCTCGTCTGCCTGCCCGCGGGACACAACTTTGCGTTGGCCTGCCCGGGTGTTCTCGGGGCGATGTCCGCGGGCGCGAAGGTCGTCTTCGCGACCGACCCGAGTCCGGAATCGGCGTTCGCCGCCATCGCCCACCATGGTGTCACCGTCACCGCGCTCGTGCCGACCCTGGCCAAACTCTGGGCGAAAGCCTGCGAGTGGGAGGCGACGCGCCCCACGACACTGCGGCTGCTTCAGGTGGGCGGGTCCAAACTAGGTGCCGCCGATGCCCATTTCATCCGCACTGCGCTCACCCCCGGACTGCAGCAGGTTTTCGGCATGGCCGAGGGCATGCTTTTCTACACGCGGCCCGGCGATCCCCCCGACGTCGTCGACCACACCCAGGGCCGTCCGCTGTCGGCGCACGACGAACTGCGGGTCGTCGACGACAACGGCGACGAAGTCCCCGACGGCGACGACGGCGAACTGCTCGTGCGCGGGCCCTACACACTCAACGGATACTTTCGCGCCGAAGCCGACAACAGGCGGGCGTTCAGTCCGGACGGCTTCTACCGCACCGGCGATCGGGTGCGACGGTGCGCGAACGGATATGTCGAAGTGCGCGGTCGGACGAAAGACGTCATCCACCGCGGTGGAGAGACGATCTGCGCGGTTGACCTCGAAACGCACCTGCTGGCCCATCCGGCGATCTGGGCGGCCGCGGCGCTCGCGCTGCCCGATGACTATCTCGGCGAAAAGATCTGCGCCGCAGTGGTGTTCGACGGGCCGGCACTGACGCTGGCCCAGCTCAACGAATACCTCGACACCCGCGGGGTGGCCACCCACGCCCGGCCGGACATGATCGTGGGAATGCCGTCGCTTCCGACCACCGCCGTCGGCAAAGTCGACAAGCGCGCGATCGCAACACAACTGAGCTAGCGCGCGCTAGCCGAGTGGACCAGTGAGCTTCCAGATTCGGG
>CAYLWH010000217.1:0-3051 GCA_964387245.1 uncultured Mycobacterium sp. | reverse complement strand
TCGCGCCAAGCCCGAGTGGTGGCCTGGGTCGGCGTCGAATCCGGCGAAGATCAAATGAAGGGCGACGTGACGCGGCCATCGACTACCGTCCTTGAAATGCAACTAACCACCAAGACCGTTCTGCTCACCGGCGCCACAGGCGGGCTCGGACAGGCGATGGCCGCCGCACTCGCCGACCGCGGCGCGCGCCTCATCCTGAGCTCGCGCAAGCCCGACGAGCTCGACCGGCTCGCCGCCTCGCTCGCCGGCGGCGGCCACCGGACGATCGTCAGTGACCTCGCCGAGGACGGCGCGCCGCGCCGGCTGCTGACCGAGGCGGGTGAGATCGACGTCCTGGTCGCCAACGCCGCGCTGCCGGCGTCCGGGAAGCTCGACAGCTTCACCCCCGAGCAGGTCGACCGGGCGCTGCGGGTCAACCTCGGGGTGCCCATCCAGATGACCCGCCAGCTGATCCCGGCGTTCACGGCGCGCGGCTCAGGGCATTTCGTGTACCTGTCATCGATCTACGGCAAGATGGCGTCGGCCCGCGCGTCGCTCTACGCGGCGACGAAGTTCGGCATCCGCGGCTTCGCGCTTTGCCTGCGCGACGACCTGCGACCCGCTGGTGTCGGTGTCTCAGTGATCAGCCCGGGCGCCATCGGCGGCGCCGGGATGTTCGCCGACTCGGGAGTCGCCATGCCGTCGCTGCTGGGCATGGGCACTCCCGAGCAGGTCGGGGCCGCGGTCGTCAGCGCGATCGAGCGCAATCGCGGCGAGGTGACCGTCGCACCGCTTCGCCAGCGGGTGATGGGGCAGTTCGCAGCGAACGCGCCTGAGGCGGCATCGCGGCTCGCCGCCGGTATGGCCACCAAGATCGCCGACCAGGTCGCAGCCGGCCAGACCGACAAGCGCTAGACCGGATACGGATTCGCCAGCGGACGGCATTACCGACTACGCCGGTACGCGGCTGCGTGCCATGTTCGCTTCGGACCTGGGACACCTGGACGTGCCCGATGCGAGCGCACTCCTCCACGACGCGTGGGAGGTCGTGGAGCACGGGCAGGTCGCAGTAGACGATTTCAAGGCCTTCACACACGACAACGCACCCGCACTCTGGGGAGACGAGATGTTCGCCAACACCGTCATAGGAACCCGATGACTGCGCGCTGGCAGACCGGGACCGTCACGTGCGGCGGCGAAGAGATCTAATACGAAGTCACCGGCGACGACGATCTGCCCGCGATCATGCTCACGCACGGCGCCGGCGGCACGCATGCCGCGTGGTTCCAACAAGTGCCGACGCTCGCAGCCAATGGCTTCCGCGTGATCACGTGGGACTGCGGCATCGGCAACTCGACGTTCACGTCCAGCGTGCACGGCACCGCTGCGGCGGTCGCCGACATGGCGGCGGTCCTCGATGCGACGGGCACACCGGGCGCGCACCTCGTCGGCCAGTCGATGGCTGACCTCCCGCTGCCGCCGCTGTGGGTGACCGTGATCCTGAACGTCTGGTTGGTCGGGCCGCACCCGGATCTCCGGCTGATCCACGCGGCTGGAATCTGGACAGATTCATGGCAGATTGTCGCGATCGACGACTCAGCTCAAAGACCTCAACCCGTGTCGCAGATTGGCCAAGTCCCCCTCGGGCACCGACATGACAGAGTCACCGGCCGGTGACATTCGGCCCCGGCCCCGGGTCGGGGCTTTTATGTTGCGGTTCCACGTTGCCGTGCCCCGTGCTCAGCCGCATGTTCGGTAGTTTGGATCGATTATCTCCGTAAACACGGTTTCTGGCGCCGACGAGCCGGATACTCTGGTGCGGTGTCGGAGATCCGGGTGCGCGACGCGGCAGAGCTGCTCGGCGTCAGCGACGACACCGTCCGACGCTGGATCGACGACGGCGTCCTGCCCAGCCATCAGGATGGCACCGGCCGAAAGGTGGTCGACGGCGCAGCACTGGCGCGTTTCGCTCGAGCCTACGCGGGGCCGCCGAAGGACCCACTCGGCATCGGCAGCTCCGCGCGCAATCGCCTCGCCGGGCTGGTCACCGAAGTGATCGCCGACGGCGTGATGGCCCAGGTCGAAATGCAGTGCGGCCCTTTCACCGTCGTGTCGCTGATGAGCAGCCAGGCCGCGCGGGAACTCGGCCTGGAGCCGGGCAGCATCGCCGTGGCCGTGGTCAAGGCGACCACGGTGATCGTCGAGACCCCGAAGGAATAGCGATGATGAGGGTGAAACCTCTTGCCCTGGCGGCGTTACTGTCGCTGACGATGCTGACAGCGTGCGGCTCGAACGGCACAACCGCCCCGCCCGGATCGGCAGGCGGCGCCGATGCCGCTCCGACCACCCTCACGGTTTTCGCCGCCGCGTCCCTGAAAGCGGCGTTCACCGAGATCGGGGAACAGTTCAAGACTGACAACCCCGGCACGTCGGTGGACTTCTCCTTTGCCGGCTCCTCGGATCTGGTCACCCAACTGACCCAGGGCGCACCGGCGGACGTGTTCGCCTCTGCCGACACCCGCAACATGGACAAGGCCGCCCAGACCGGACTGCTCGACTCAGACCCGGTGAACTTCGCCTCCAACACCCTGACCATCGTGGTCGCGCCGGGAAATCCCAAGCAGGTCAACTCCTTTCAGGATCTGACCAAGCCCGGGGTCGGCGTCGTCATCTGCGCTGAACCCGTACCGTGCGGCGGCGCGACCAAGAAGATCGAACAGGTCACGGGCGTTACGCTGTCCCCGCTCAGCGAGGAAACCTCGGTCACCGACGTCCTGACGAAAGTCACCTCCGGTCAGGCCGACGCCGGCGTCGTCTACGTCACCGACGCACAGCAGGCGGGCGACGCCGTCACCGAAGTGCCGTTCGGTGAAAGCTCACAAGCGGTCAACGTCTATCCGATCGCGGTGCTCAAACAGTCCGGAAACGCCGATCTCGCGCGCCGGTTCGTCGTTCTCGTCACCGGTGAAGCCGGCCAGAAAGCACTCGCCAAAGCGGGCTTCCGGGCGCCCTGACCGCTCGTGTACACCGCGCCGCGGGTGGGAGCCGTTCCTGCGTGTCAACCTCTACGGT
>CAYLWH010000216.1:0-3057 GCA_964387245.1 uncultured Mycobacterium sp. | reverse complement strand
GTGGCGGCGCTGATCGCCGAGCCGTCGGCGAGCGGGTACTCCTGACGACGGCCGTGGGTCGAGCCCTTGGATGCCGGTGGTCCACGAGGTTCCGCCGGGGCCCTTCTGATATCATATATGGCATCTTGACATCATCAAGGGTGCCGGAGACAATGAAGCCATGGTCCAGCCGACGTTTCCCCTTCGCTTCTACCGTGAGGGCCTCCGAGAGATGGTTCGCGTCGTTGCGGAACGTTCAGGCATCAGCCAGAACGAGTTCCTCGAGCAGGCTGCGGAACATGAGGTTGTCGCTCGTGGAGCGCTGCTCGCCGACGAGTTGGAGGCGCTGGCAGTGCACCTCCGCACTGCCACTACATGGGGATTTGAGGCTCGCAAGGCGAGCCTCGCTGCCTTCGTCGAAGCTGAAGCCTTGCCTGATCCCATCAAGGGCCGTCGCATTTCGCGCAAGCCCGCCGAGGTTGAGCAGGGGTCGTCCAAGATTGGCGCCGTGGCAGCGTTCGAGCGCACGTAGTGGCCGGTCCCGACTGGGCCGATGACGATCCCGGGGACTCGGCACGAATTCTCACGAACGTCGGCACGGCAGCCGCCGACGCCGCATTGCTCGCTCAGACACGCAGTGCCGTCACCCATCTTCACCTCAGGACCTGGCACACGATCATCTACAGCGGCTGCACCGTGCCGTCTGCTGCGTATGTCGGCCGCTTCCGCGGAGAAGCGGACCCGGACCTAGCCGACTACGAAGTCGGAGTCGGGCCCACGATGCCCGACGGTTATCCGGATCGTGTCGGCGTATGGTCGGCTGACGTCGCTGCCGCGACGAATGGGTTCTTCACGAGCCTCACGGCAGCTCTCACCGCCCTTGACGGGGTAGTGGCACACGGCACACGACCAACGGAAGTCGATGTCCTCCACGAAGTCATCGGCGTTGTCGCTGCGGCGCACGGCGAGTGGATTCGCATCCACCCGTTCGTGAACGGCAATGGTCGCACAGCGCTCATCCTCGCGGCACATGTTGCGTTTCGATACGGCCTGCCGGTGTTCGTGACCCTGAAACCGCGACCGCTCGACGTTGCGTACGCCCGTGCGGCAAGGGCATCGATGGGACGCCCGCCAGACTTCATCGGCGACCACGCCGAGGCGACCTCAGTGTTCACTCACATGCTTGCGTTGCACCTGCTCGAGTAGTTCAACGGCGATCGCTTGAAGCGAAAAGTGTGGATTGGGGCGACAGTCCGGCCATGCCCAAGACGGTAAGAGAGCATGGGTGGACCAGCCCGGCTGGGCGGGGAACCGGGCCGTGCCGACCGGGTTCAACGCCGCCGAGCTCGGGCCCACGCCCTACTGGGGTTCGTCCTCCTGGTTCCTTGAACCGCCCTGGGATCCGCGGAGGCTCCAGACCTTGGAAACGAGGATGGAGTCATGCCTACACATGGACCGTCGGGGAAGCCGACAGCGAAGCGCTACAGCCAGGATGAGAAGGACCAAGCGGTGCGTCTGGTGCGCCAGGCTCGGGCTGAGGGTCGGGGTGCCGGAGCGATCCAGCGGGTCGCCGGGCAGCTGGGCTACGGGGTCGAGTCGGTGCGCGGCTGGGTCAAGCGGGCCGATGTCGATGACGGCGTGAAGCCGGGGACCACGACCGAGGACGCGGAGCGGATCAAGGCACTCGAGGCGGAGAACCGCGAGCTGCGACGGGCGAACGAGATCTTGAAGAAGGCGTCGGCTTTCTTCGCGGCGGAGCTCGACCGCCCATCGAAGTGACCGTCGGCTTCATCGACGGGCATCGTGACGAGTTCGGCGTCGAGCCCATCTGCAAGGCCTTGCAGGTGGCGCCGAGCACGTACTACGCGGCCAAGAAGCGCGAGGCCGCCCCCTCCGCGCGGGCGGTGCGTGACGCGATGATGGGCCAGGTGCTGTTGGTGCTGTGGGTCGCGAACCGCAAGGTCTACGGCGCGCACAAGTTGTGGCTCGCGGCCCGCCGGGCGGGCCATGACATCGGCCGGGACCAGGTCGCCCGCCTGATGCGCGAGCTGGGCATCGTCGGCGTGTCGCGTCGCCGCAAGAAGGTCTTCACGACCCGCTCGGATCCCGACGCGGTTCGGGCCCCGGACCTGGTGAAACGGGCCTTCACCGCGGACCGTCCCGATGCCTTGTGGGTCACGGATCTCACCTACGTGCCGACCCGTTCGGGGATGGCCTATGTGTGCTTCATCGTGGACGCGTTCTCCCGTCGGATCGTCGGTTGGCGGGCCGCGTCGCACATGCGCACCGACATGGTCCTCGACGCGTTGGAGATGGCGAGGCGTTCGCGTGGTGGGCGCCGGCTGGTCGGGTTGATCGCGCACTCCGACGCCGGCAGCCAGTTCACGTCGGTGCGCTTCACCGAACGTCTCGACGAGATCGGCGCCCGGCCCAGTATCGGGACCGTCGCTGACAGCTACGACAACGCGCTCGCGGAGACCGTGAACGGGCTCTACAAGACCGAGTGCGTCTACGGGCCCGACGCCACGGGCTGGGACGACGTCGACGAGGTCGAGCTCGCCACCCTCTCGTGGGTGCACTGGTTCAACCACGACCGGCTCCACAGCCACTGCGGGCACGTCCCGCCCGCCGAGTTCGAGGCCCGCCACCACGAGACGGTCACCGCAACGGCAGGGGCCGCTCCTGCCACGCCTGGCCGTTGACCGGGTCGTAGCGCAACCACCGGAACCGCCGGTGCGCGGACTGGGGTGTCACCCCGAGCGCTCCGGCGATCTCCGCCCACGTCGCGCCGTGGTGGACCGCCCGGGCGATCTCACGGTCCCGGGTCCGTTCCAGCTCCGCGATCGCCTCGGTCGTCTCACGGGCCCGGGCCAGAGCAACGTCACGATGACGGGCAGCCATGTCCGCCACGCTATCCCATCAGCACATGCTGATGGCCGCTACGGTCATCAGCATGTGCTGATGCGCGTTGCGGGCTCTTGCGGCGCGTGTCTCGCGCCGTCAAGATGACCCAACCGGCCCTCAACCGGGGGCCGGAAAACCCAACCACCGAGCCTCCAACGAACCCAGGGCGGCTCA
>CAYLWH010000215.1:0-3220 GCA_964387245.1 uncultured Mycobacterium sp. | reverse complement strand
GGCGGGCCCGCCATCGGCACGCTCATCCACCACAACTGCCCGGCGGAGAAGGCGGGCGACATGCGACTGTTGCCGCTGAGCGCCAACGGACAACCCGCCGCCGCGATGTACATGCGCAACCCGCGGACCGGTGTGCACGAGCCGTTTCAGTTACACGTCCTGGACATCGGGCCTGACGGCATATCGCACGTCGTCGCCTTCCTGGATACCTCGGTATTCCCGAAATTCGGTCTGCCCGAACGGCTTTGACCCTACTGTAGCGACTCCCAGACACTCTTCAGCGTCGCGGCCGAGTTCTGCAGACCCTGCACCTCGGACTCCGACAGCGGGATCTCCAGCACCTTTCCGGCGCCCTCGGCGGTCACCACCGTCGGCAGCGACAAACACACGTCGGTGATCCCGTGGGCGCCCGTCTGCAGCGTCGACACCGGCAGCACCCGGTGTTGGTGCCCGCGGATCGCCTCGATGATGCGCGCGGTCGACAGCCCGATGGCCAGGTTGGTCGCTCCCTTGCCCTCGATGATCTCGTAGGCGGCGTTGACCACGTCGTGCGAGATCTGCGCCTGGGTGGCCTCGTCGAACAGCAGTTCCCCGTTGAGCGTGAATTGGCCCGCCGGTACGCCGCCGATCGACACGCTGGACCACAGTGAGATCTCCGAGTCGCCGTGCTCGCCGACGATGAAGCCGTGCACATTGGCCACGGCCAAGTCGGCCCGTTCGGCGATCAGGTAGCGGAATCGGCTGGAATCCAAGACCGTTCCGGACCCGAAGATGCGCCCGGGCGGCAGGTCAACGCAGGCGGCAGCCGCGTAGGTGATGACGTCGACGGGGTTGGTGACGAACAGGATGACCGCGTCCGGGGAGAGCTCGAGCAGTTTCGGCGTGAGGTCGCGGGCCATCGCCACGTTGGTGGCGGCCAGCTCGAGCCGGGTCTGCCCCGGTTTCTGTTTGGCACCGGCGGTGACGACGATGATCTGGGACCCCGCCGTGACGGCGAGGTCGTCGCCGCCATCCACCGGGCAGTGCGGCACGAACTGGCTGCCGTGGTTGAGGTCGAGCACTTCGGCGCGAACCTTCTTCGCGAAGATGTCGTAGAGCCCCAGCGACGAGGCCGACCCGCGGATCAGGCAGGCGTACGCGATCGCGGTGCCAACGCTCCCCATCCCGACGATGGACACTTTGCCATTGCGATGTGCAGTCACGAATCCATCATTGCCGGATCGGGTGCACACCGCGTGGCGATCCGGTGAACAGACACAGAACCGACCAGTTCAGGGTGAGAAGGGGATTGCGCGGGACAGCGTTACTTGGGGGGCATCCGGATGCCGCCGTCGACTCGGACCACCTCGGCGTTCATGTACGAGTTGGTGATCAGCTCGATCACCATCGACGCGAGTTCCTCGGGCTTGCCCAGGCGGTGCGGGAACAACACCGACTCGCCCAGCTTCGCCTTGAACGCCTCCGACGCCTCACCCTCGCCGTAGATCGGGGTGTCGATCAGGCCGGGCGCCACGGTGTTCACCCGGATCCCGACCGCGGACAGGTCGCGGGCCACCGGCAGCGTCAGCCCCACCACGCCGCCCTTCGACGACGAGTACGCGGCCTGACCGATCTGGCCGTCGAAGGCCGCGACGCTGGTCATATTGACGATCGCGCCGCGCTCACCGGTGTCGCTGGGCTCCAGCCGGCTCATCGCCGTCGCCGCCAGGCGGATGCAGTCGAAGGTGCCGACCAGGTTGATCGCGAGCACCTTCTTGTAGGCGTCGAGGCTGTGCGCCGACGCGAATTCGCCGTCCTTGCCGATGGTGCGCTGCGCCCAGCCGACGCCGGCCGAGTTCACCAGGGCCCGCAGCGGCCCGAGGTCGACCGCGGTGTTCACCGCGTCCTCGATCTGCTCGGTGTCGGTGACGTCGACGCTGACGAACGCCCCGCCGATCTCATGTGCGAGTTCCTGCCCACGGTCCGCCTGCAGGTCGGCGACGACGACCCTGGCGCCCTTGGCGGCCAACTGGCGGGCGGTGGCCGCGCCGATGCCGGACGCTCCACCCGTGACGATTGCGCTAGCTCCGTTGATATCCACGCCGACAGACTACGAAATGGCTACTGCAGGCGGCTCAACACCCTCGACATCAATGCCCGCAGCGATCTCTGCTGCGTCGCCGGACGCCGTAAGCCACCTGCGTTGATCGACAATGCCGATAGAGCCGATGCGACGGCAGAACGTCCGTTAACGTAACCGCATGCTGGGGAAGTGTCCATGACGTGATCCACCAATCGCCTCACGGTGACGCATCGCAGGCGTGAAGATCCGGTCGGGTCGCCTGCCGACGCCCACGTTCCCCCGGGTGCGTCCTCAGGCGCCCGGCCACCCACCACGAGCCCGATTGCGGAGCCGCACAGTCATGGCCGGCTGTGCCGCCCTGTGCGCAGCGCTGCTGGCGGCGGCCTGCTCCCCCGCACCGCCGGCCGCACCGTCCTCGGGTCCGCCATCGGTGTCGCAGTCACCGCCGGCGGGTCTGGTGGACGTCACGGTCGAGGTGCCCGGCGATCTGGCCCAGGCCCCGTTCGACGTCCCGCGACGGGCCCGGATCCCGGCCGACTGGACGATTTCGGTGTGGGCCCGGCTGCCCAGGGCCCGGTTGGCGGCGTGGGCCCCGGACGGCGAGCTGCTGGTCTCCGTACCTTCGGCAGGTGAAATCGTCGCACTCACACCGCGATCGGACGGCAAACCGTCATCGCGGATCCTGCTCGACGGGCTGCGCCAACCACATGGCCTTGCCTTCGCCGGCACCGACCTGTACGTCGCCGAGAGCAACCAGGTGGTCGCCTACCCCTACGCCGACGGCCGGGTCGCCGAACCGCGGCTCGTGGCACCCGACCTGCCCGACGGCCGCAGCCCCGATCTGCGCGGCGCATATTCGCATGCACTCAAGAGTGTGGCCGTGGGATTCGATGGGGCCGTGTACTTTTCGATCGGTTCCACCGGAAACGTCTCGGCCGAGGATCGCACCGCGGACCCGCCGCGCGCGACGATCATGCGGATCCCGCCGGGCGGCGGTCCCGCGGAGCCCTTCGCAACGGGTGTCCGCAACGGCACCGGGTTGGCGGTGGCTCCGGACGGTTCGGTGTGGACGGCGGTCAACAATCGTGACAATGTGGCGCGCCCGACGGACGGCAGAGTCGACGTCGGCTACGTCAACGAGCACCCACCGGAATCCGT
>CAYLWH010000214.1:0-3270 GCA_964387245.1 uncultured Mycobacterium sp. | reverse complement strand
CCGCCGCCGAGATCGCGGTGCTGTACCGGATCAACGCGCAGTCCGAGGTCTACGAGGAGGCGCTCACCGAGGCGGGTGTCGCGTTCCAGGTGCGCGGTGGCGAGGGGTTCTTCAGCCGTCAGGAGATCCGGCAGTCGCTGCTGGCCCTGCAGCGCGCCGCCGAGCGTGGCGTGCCTGCGGGCGGGCTGCCGGCCACCGTGCGCGCGCTGCTGGAACCGCTGGGCCTCACCGCGGCGCCGCCGGCCGGGGTCCGCGCGCGGGAGCGCTGGGAGGCCCTGGTGGCGTTGGCCGAACTCGTCGACGGGGAAGTGGCGCTGCGCCCCGGGCTGGACCTGTCCGGCCTGGTCGCCGAGTTGCGGCTGCGTGCGGACAGCCGACATCCGCCCGTTGTGCAGGGCGTCACGCTGGCCTCGCTGCACGCCGCCAAGGGTCTGGAATGGGACGCGGTCTTTCTGGTCGGCTTGGCCGACGGCACACTGCCCATCTCGCATGCGCTGGCGCATGGTCCCGACAGCGAGGCAGTCGAGGAGGAACGTCGACTGCTCTACGTGGGAATAACCAGGGCCAGAATGCATTTGGCGCTCAGCTGGGCGCTGTCGCGCGCACCGGGTGGTCGGCAGACCCGCAAACCGTCCAGGTTTCTGGCCGGCTTGTCGCCGCAGGCGCGGGCGCCGGCGGGTCCGTCCCGGACCCGCCGGTCCGGGTCCTCGCGGGGTGCGCCCGCGCGGTGTCGCATCTGCAACGAGGAACTCAAGACACCCGCGGCGGTGATGTTGCGGCGTTGCGAGACCTGCGCCGCCGACGTCGACGACGAACTGCTGGCGCGACTCAAGGACTGGCGGTCGCGTACCTGCAGGGAACTCAAGGTGCCGGCCTATGTGGTGTTCACCGACAACACGTTGGTCGCGATCGCCGAGGCGATGCCCGCCGACGACGCCGCGCTGGTCGCCATTCCGGGGATCGGTGCCCGCAAGCTCGAGCAGTTCGGTCCCGACGTCCTCGATCTGGTCCGCAGTCGCAGATGAAAGTGCTGGTCAGAAAATTGCTTGTCGACACCGGTGACCACCGGCTAACCTCGGAGCGCGGGTACTCACGGCCACAACGCGCAAAGGAGGGGCCCACGATGAACGGCATGTCCAGTCGCGGTGTATCGGCGTATCGCGCCGGGTTCCTTCCCTTCGCGCATCCCGCGATCGCCGCCGGGGCGGTCGTCGCGATCGCGAAGCGACGCACCGCCGCCACTGACCCGTCCGTGGATCGGAGTTTCATCCGGTAAGCCCAACAGCAGCCGAATTGGCCACGGACCCGCGTCAGCCGGATCCGTGGCCACAGTTTTTTCAGGGTGACCCGACACCCGACCGGCCCCGGATCTCGAGGAAGACAACCGCCACGAGACCAGGAAGCAGGTGTTTGGACATGTCAGCCCTGACAGTCCGTGCTTGTTCGGAAGAGGAGAAGCTGCCGGTGCTGCCGTGCCATGTCGGAGACCCCGATCTGTGGTTCGCCGACAACCCCGCCGACCTCGAGCGCGCCAAGGAGTTGTGCGGCGGATGCCCGATGCGCGCCCAGTGCCTGACGGCCGCTCTCGAACGCGCGGAGCCGTGGGGCGTGTGGGGCGGCGAGATCGTCGAGCGGGGCTCGGTCGTCGCCGAGAAGCGTCCGCGCGGGCGGCCCCGCAAGGACGTAATCGCCGCGTAGGCGTCGCCCGAGATCTCCGGGCGGCGTGACGGCCGTGCGTGCGCCCCCGGAGTCTTCCGACCGCGTCGGCCCCCGGAGTCTCCGGCCGGGTCGGCCCCCGGAGTCTCCGGCCGCGTCGGCCCCGGAGTCGACTGTCGAATTGCCCACCTATCCGCGACAATCCGCGACGCTTCCGACCTTGTCGCTGAGAGTCGCTCAGAGGTGGGCAATTTCAATAGCGCTCTGCTTTCCTGGGCTCGGAACTGCCAGAGCAGGAAATCCGCGGAACCCCGCCGATCATGATCGACGGCGGGTTGCGTCGCGGCCCAATGCCTGCGGGCAGATTTTGGCTCCCGACCCCCTACACCGCGTCGGGGTCGGCGAAGCCGGGCACCAGCTCGTCGGCGATCTGACGCACCGGAACGTGCGCGTCGAGCTGGCAGGAGATGGCCACGATCGACGCGATCACCCGCATCGGGATGGCCAGCTTCGGTGGGAGGTCCATCTTCCGCGCCGCTTTGATCTGCCCGGCGGCGCGGTCGATGTCCACTGCGGCCATCTTCTGCAGCCACTTGCGGCGGTAGTGGAACACCGGCACCTCGAGCGGCTGGACGTACTGCTCCAGCATGTCGTCGATCTCGCGGATCGACACCTGCTCGCCCTTCTGGATGAAGCCGATGGCCTCCATGGTCGGCAGCAGCTTCTCGTAGTTCTTGTCCACCGCGTAGCGCAGCATCTGGCCCAACTCGCGCGGCATGCCGCCGGGCAGCGGGGCCACCGCGCCGAAGTCGATGACGCCCATCTTGCCGCCGGGCATCAGCATGAAGTTCCCCGGATGCGCGTCGCCGTGCATCATTTCCAGCCGGCGCGGTGCGTCGTCGGTGAGCTCGAAAAGCCGGTAGCCCATCAGGTCCCGCTGATCCTGCGTGCCGTCCCTGATGATGTGCGAAAGCGGGACGCCCTCGATCCACTCGGCCACCACCACCTTGGGCGCGCTGGCCACCACATGGGGAACGACGAAATGCGGGTGGCCGTCGTAGGCCTTGGCGAACGCCCGCTGGTTGTCGGCCTCCAGGCGGTAGTCGAGTTCCATCTCGGTGCGCTCGATCAGTTCGTCGACCACCCCCTGCACATCGGCGCCCGGGGACAGCTGCCTGAAGACGCTGACCAACCGCTTCATGGTCTTCAGATCGGCACGCAGCGCCTCGTCGGCGCCCGGGTACTGGATCTTGACGGCCACCACCCGGCCGTCCGACCACACCGCCTTGTGCACCTGCCCGATGCTGGCCGACGCCACCGGGTTGTCGTCGAAGGACACGAACCGATCCCGCCATTTGGTGCCCAGCTGCCCGTCGAGCACGCGGTGCACCTTGTCCGCGGCCAGCGGCGGCGCGTCCTTCTGCAGCTTGGTCAGCGCCTCCCGGTACGGTTTGCCGAACTGCTCTGGCACCGCGGCTTCCATCACCGACAGGGCCTGTCCGACCTTCATGGCGCCGCCTTTGAGCTCACCGAGCACGGTGAACAGTTGGTTGGCGGCCTTCTCGAGCATCTCGGCGTTGACCTCGTCCTTCGAGGAACCCGTCAGCCGCTTGC
>CAYLWH010000213.1:0-3278 GCA_964387245.1 uncultured Mycobacterium sp. | reverse complement strand
CTCTCGCTTTCAAGGCGAGTGCATTAGGCCGCTCTGCCACGCCACCGCCGACAAGACTAACGGGGTCAGGCACTGCCGAGCCTTCCCGGGCCGCCCGTGGCTCCACTGCGGTGCTTATCCGTATGTCGCCCTCGCCCCGCGCGCCGCCTTGCGGGCTTCGCCAGGCCAGTAGCGTGGAGTCCGTGCGCGCCATCGAGACCGAAGGCCCTGACCGACTTGTCTGGCGTGAAGTCGCCGACATCGTGCCCGATCGGGGCGAAGTTCTGGTCAAAGTCGCCGCGGCCGGGGTAAACCGCGCAGATCTGCTGCAGGCCGCGGGCCGCTACCCGCCCCCGGCGGGGGCCAGCCCAATTCTCGGGATGGAAGTCTCCGGCACGGTGGTGGCGGTGGGCCACGAATGCCCGGGGTGGCAGCCCGGACAAGAAGTCTGCGCTCTACTGGCCGGCGGCGGCTACGCCGAATACGTGAGCGTTCCGGCGGGCCAACTGATGCCGGTCCCGGACGGGGTGAGTCTGCAGGAGGCGGCGGGACTGCCCGAGGTGGCCTGCACGGTGTGGTCCAACCTCGTCATGACAGCAAACCTCCGAGCCGGCCAGACACTGCTGATCCACGGCGGCGCCAGCGGTATCGGCACCCACGCGATTCAGGTGGCCCGGGCCCTCGGCGCCACGGTTGCGGTGACCGCGGGATCGGCCGCGAAGCTCGACCTCTGCCGCGAGTTGGGCGCGGACATCGCCATCAACCACCGCTGCGAGGACTTCGTCGCACGCATCGCCGAAGCCGGCGGCGCGGACGTGATCCTCGACATCATGGGCGCGGCGTATCTGGATCGCAATGTCGAAGCGCTGGCCGCCGACGGTCAACTGGTCGTGATCGGGATGCAGGGCGGCATCAAGGGCGAGCTGAACATCGGCAAGCTCATCGCCAAACGAGCGCGGGTGATCGGCACCGCGCTGCGCGGCCGGCCGATCGACGGACCCGCCGGCAAGGCCGCGATCGTGGATGCCGTCGTCGAGTCGGTGTGGCCGATGATCGCCGACGGCCGGGTGCGGCCGGTCATCGGGGCGAGGTTCCCCATCGACCGGGCCGGGGAGGCACATACGCTGCTGGCCTCCGGCGAGGTGACCGGAAAGATCCTGCTGATCGTCGACTGATCTACGCCGAGATCGACCAAATGGTGCGTCGCTCTCGGACCTTTACGCCCGTTTGTCGGTTTGGGCGCGGTCAGCCGAGCGAGGCCAGCGCCCGCACCAGCTGATCCACCTCGTACATCGTCGAGTAGTGCGCCAGTCCGACAGTGACCGCGCCGCCGATGTCGTTCACGCCGATCAGGTCCAGCACCCGTGCGTAGGCATTCGGAATCGCCAGGATCCCGTTGTCGGCCAACCGCTGCACCACCCGGTCGGCGGGCACATTCGACACCGCGAAACTCAGCACCGGAATCCGGGCCTCGGGCGAGCCCAGGACCATCACCAGCGGCAGCGAGCCCAGCGAGTCGAGGAGATAGCCGAACAGCCCGTCGAGGTAGGCGCCCGCCGATCGCATCGAGGTGGACAGCCGTTCCCGACGGCTGCCGGCGGCTGACTCGTCCAGATTCGCCAGATACTCGACGCTGGCCACGACCCCGCCGAGCAGTCCGTACTGATGGACACCCATCTCGAGCCGGGCCGCGCCGACCGCGTGAGGGTCCATCGACACCGAGGTGAACGAATCGATTGTCGCCGGATCGCGGAATATCAGCGACCCGATCGGCGGGCCGCCCCATCCCGACGCATTGAGCGCCACCACGTCGGCCCCGGACTCCTTGATATCGAGCTGTCGGTAGGGCGCCGCGGCGGTGTGGTCGACGATCACCAAACCACCGACGTCGTGCATCAGCTTCGTCACCGGCCGCAGATCCACGACCGTACCGAGCGTCGACGACGCGGACGCGATCGCCACCAGTCGGGTCGGCTTGGTGACCAGACTCTCCCACTGCCAGGCGGGCAGCTCGCCCGTCTCGATGTCGACCTCGGCCCACTTGAGCTTGGCGCCGTACCGATCGGCCGCGCGCAGCCAGGGCGAGATGTTGGCCTCGTCGTCGAGTCTGGTGACCACCACCTCGTAACCGAGCCCGGACCTTGACGACGACGCATCGGCCAGCAGTGTCAGCAGCACCGCCCGGTCGGCGCCCAGGACGACACCGGCCGGATCGCCGTTGACCATGTCGGCGATCGCCAGCCGGGCGGCGTCGAGCAGCGTGGCGCTGCGCAGAGCCAGCGGATGCGGCCCCGCCGCACTTGCGGCCGACGTACGGAACGCGGTCGACACCGTGGTCGAGACGACATCGGGGATGAGCATCCCGGCCATCGTGTCGAAATGCACCCAGCCGTCGCCCAGCGTCGGATGCAGACCGCGCACCCGGGCGACGTCGAAAGCCATGCAAGCCACCTTAGAGCGTTCGAGGAACGTGCCGAGCGATCGTCCGACCTCGGTAGCAAGGACCACCTGGGACTGCTCGCCGGGCACTCCGGCACACCCCCGCCGATCCTGACCGGGTCATTTAGCCGGTCATACTAGTGCAGTGAGCTTGGCCCTCGGGACGCTAACGGCGGTGCTGTTGCTGGTTCTTCCCGGCGCCGTCATTGCCCGGGCCGCCCGGCTAACCTGGCCGGCCGCGGTGGGAGTCGGTCCCGCCCTCACCTACGGGCTCGTGGGACTTGTCATCATCCCCTACGGCGCTCTCGGAATCCCCTGGAACGCTTTGACTGCACTGGCTGCCTTCGCGGCCGTTGCCGCAGTCGCGGCCCTCACCCGCGTGCTGCTCGCCCGCTTCCGCGACACAGACGGCGAAGCGCGCGCCGTGTCGCGCGGCCCTGCGCTGACGGTTGCCGCCGGTGTGCTCGTGGGCGCCCTGTTGATCTGGTTGTCGGCCTACCGCGGTATGCCGCACTGGGAGTCGATCCCGAGCACCTGGGACGCCGTCTGGCATGCCAACGAGATCCGCTGGATCCTCGACACCGGGCAGGCGTCCTCGTCCCACATGGGCGAGTTGCGCAACGTCGAGACCCAAACGCAGCTGTACTACCCGTCGACATTCCACGCCCTGGCCGCGGTGCTCAGTCAGCTCACCGGCGCCGCACCCACCACGGCGTACACCCTGAGTTCACTGGCCTCCGCCGTCTGGCTGTTTCCCGTCAGCGCCGCGGTGCTCACCTGGAATCTGCTCCGGGGAGGTCTTCGCGTCGCCTCGTCCCCGTCACTCGCTGCGCTCGATCCGGTCACTCGACTCCCGGATC
>CAYLWH010000212.1:0-3293 GCA_964387245.1 uncultured Mycobacterium sp. | reverse complement strand
GGCTGGTCGCCGAGATCCGCGCGCAGCTCGGTGTCGAGCTGAGCGTCCGCGCCGTGTTCGAGGCGTCGACTCCGGCCGGGCTCGCCGCCGAGCTGGTCGAGCGGTTCCGCGCCGAGTTCGACATCGACCTCGACGCCATGGACGACGACGCCGGGGGCGAAACCCTGGACGAAACCGTGGACCACCGTGGACCGGTTCGGCCCGAGCTAGTCGAAGCCCCACGCCCGCAACGGCTGCCGCTGTCGTACTCGCAGCAGGCGATGTGGTTCCAATACCGGATGGAAGGCGTAAGCGACGCCTTCAACCTGTCGTTCGCGCTTTGCTTCGACGGCCCGTTGGACGCCGCCGTCCTCACCTCGGCGCTCAACGACGTGGTGGCCCGTCACGAGCCGCTGCGCACCACCTTCGGTGAACACCAGGGTGTGCCGTTCCAGGTCGTGCACCCCGTGCTGCGGCTCGAGGTGGCTCTGGCCGATGTCGCCGCCGAGGACCTCGACCAGGCGCTGGCCGACCTTCGTCGCCATGTATTCAACCCGGAGTCGGGGCCGCTGGTCCGGCCCACCTTGCTGGCTCTGGCACCACACACCCACGTGCTGTTCGTGCTCGCGCACCACATCGTCGCAGACCACGCGTCGACGGGTGTCTTCTTCGACGACATCGTCGCCGCGTACCGCGCCCGGCAGGCCGGGACGACCCCCGCCTGGGCGAGCCTGCCGGTGGATTACGCCGACTATGCACTGTGGCAGCGAGACGCGATAGACGGCGGCGGACAATGGGGACGATCTCAACTCGACTACTGGCGCAACGCGCTGGCGGGACTGCCGGACGAGATCTCGGTCGCCCCCGACCGGGCGCGGCCCCCGGTGCTGCGGCAGCGCGGCGAAGTGGTCAATTTTACGGTTCCGGCGTCGCGCCGCTCGGCATTGGTGCAGCTCGCCGAGCGGGCCGGCGCCTCGGAGTTCATGGTCTGTCAAGCCGCGGTCGCGGTTGTGCTGCACAAGCTCGGCGGCGGCACGGACATCCCCATCGGCACCCCGGTCGCCGCACGGGCGGATCCGGCGACGACGAATCTGATCGGCTTGTTCGCCAACATGGTCGTGCTGCGCAACGACCTGTCCGACGATCCGACCTTGCACACCGTCGTGGTGCGCAGCCGCGACACGGTCCTCGACGCGTTCGCGCACCAGGAACTGCCCATCGAGCGCGCGGTCGAGGCAATCAACCCACCGCGCAAGCGATCCCGCAACCCGCTGTTCCAGACGATGATCAACTTCCGCGGCCAGGACTGGGCGCTCATACCCCGCGATCTCACCGGGACCGGGGAAACGACCGTGGTTCCACTTCAGATGGACCTGAACGTGTCGTTCCTGGACCTGAACCTTGGTCTGTACGTCACCCCGGCGGGGGAGCTCGACGCCTGGGTCGTCGCTAACGCCGATCTGTACGACGCCCCCACCGTCGCCCTGATTGCCGATGCGCTCGACGCCGCGTTCACGGCCTTCGCCACCACACCGGACTGCCCGGTGTCCGGGCTGGAACTGTTGCCCGCCGCGGTGCTCGACAAGCTCGTCGCATCGACCGATCCCGATCCCGGTCCCGGACCCGACGACCCGGCGCCCACCCACGCTGTGGACTCTGCCCAGGCCCAGCAGACCCTCATCGCGCTGTTGGAGGAACTGCTCGACATCGACGGCGTCGACCCCGTGGACAACTTCTTCGCGCTCGGCGGCGACAGCATTGTCTGTATCCAGTGGTCGGCGCGCGCAAACGAACTCGGGCTCGCGCTGACCCCGCAGCTGGTATTCGAGCACATGACGATCGCGGAGCTCGCCGTCGCGGTCGCCGGGGCCGGTGCGCCGGGCCGGGAAGAGGTCGCCCCGGTGGGGGGCGAAGACGAATACACCCCGATGCGTGCGTCGGGCCTGACGCCCGAAGCCCTGGCCGAGCTCACTGCATCCTGGCACGGGCGGGCGTGACAGCGTCCGTGACGAAGACAGCGCCTCAAATCGAGGACGTACTCGCCCTGAGCCCACTGCAGGAAGGGCTGTTCGCGCTGTACCGGCTCGCGGAGGGCGGCGTCGACCTTTACACCATGCAGTTCGTCGCAGACATCCAGGGACCGCTCGACGTCGCGTTGTTGCGCCGCAGCGCGTCGGCGATGCTCGACCGCTATCCAAACCTGCGGGCCGCCTTTTGGGATCGCGACGTCGCCAAGCCGGTACAAATCGTGCCCGTCAGCGGGGATCTGCCCTGGACCGATCGCGTTGCGCCGCCGGAGGAATTCGAGTCGATCGCTCGATCGGAGCGACGCCGCCCGTTCGATTTGAGCCGGGGCCCGGCGATGCGCGTGGTGCTGATCACCGTGCCCGGCGAGTCCCGCCGCCGGATGATCTTCACCGCGCACCACATCCTGATAGACGGCTGGGCGCTGGCCGTCTTCTTCACCGAGATGCTGGCCGTCTATGGGGACGGCGGATCCGTGGACGCGCTGCCGGCCGCGCGTCCCTACCGCGACTACATCGTTTGGCTCGCCCGGCAGGACAGGGACGCCGCGCTCGCGACATGGAATCGCTACCTGGGTGCGGTGTCCGGCCCGCTGATGCTTTCGGACGGCACAGCTGCCTCGCCAGAGGCCGGCCCCGACAAGACCCGGCTGCTGTTGAGCCCGGCCGACACCGTCCGGTTGCGCCGATGGGCGGCTCGCAGCGGGCTGACGCTGGGAACCGTGGTGATGTTCGCCTGGGCCGTCGTGCTCGCCCGGCTGACCGACCGCCGTGACGTCGCATTCGGCACCGTCGTCTCCGGTCGTCCCGAACAGCTGGCCCAAGTGGAGAGCATGGTCGGGTTGTTCATCAACGCCGTGCCGGTCGTGCACCGTTTCGACTGCGGCGGTTCGGTTCTCGAGCAGTGCGCTCGGCTGCAGCGCGAGTCGTCGGCGATGCGCGACATCGGTTACCTGAGTTTGTCGGAGATCCAGCGTGGACACGGCCGCGGAACTCTCTTCGACACCCTGTTCGTGTTCGAGAACGCGCCCATCGAGCAAGCGATCCGTCCCGTCGAGGCATCCGACGGCACCAGGTTCTGTCCCGTCGAGATGGAAAGCCTGACGCACTACCCGTTGACGGTGGTCTCGCACTTGCAGGATGACGCCCTGCTGGTATTGGTGGAGGCGATCCGTGAGGCGCTGCCGCACCTTAAGGCCGCCGACATCGGCTCACGGCTGCTCGCCGTCCTGCGTCAACTGCCCGATGCCGGCGACGACAGCCCCGAAGCGCTCGACGTTCTCACACCGG
>CAYLWH010000211.1:0-3297 GCA_964387245.1 uncultured Mycobacterium sp. | reverse complement strand
GTCTGCGCGGGCCCGTGACCCGTGAGCGGCTGGAGGAATCCATCGGTCACGACCTCGCCGTCGCGGGTCTGACCCCGAAACTCTTCCTGCCGAATCTGTCCGGCTTGAACGAAGGCCCCGGATTTCCGAACCTCAGCTGCCTGGGCCGGCTTTCCGACCGCATCCTCGGTTCTCAACTCGTCGACGGCGCGCCGTCCGGGGGGAATCGCGGGCAGTATCAAGCCATGTGACGGCGAGACGCCTTTGGGTGCTCTCGGGCTGCTGTTGTTCTCCTATCGGGACGCGTTCGCGGCCGATGCGTCCAGCCGCGACAGCACGTCGGCGATCGACGCGCCCCCCAGCAGCTCGGCGACATCGAGTTCGTGGTCGAGTTCGGCTTTGACCCGCCGGCGAAACTCCAGTGCCTGCAACGAGTCGAGACCGATCGCGACCATGGGGACACCGACGTCGACGGCATCCGCGCTTGCGGCGCCGATGGTTTCGGCGAGCAGCTTCAGGAAACGTCGCGAAGGATCCCCTGACTGTGGCTGTACCCCGGCCTGCGCGGTGGCCTGCGGTGCGGCCACCGCCACCGTGGCGTTCGGGACGGGTGTGGTCAGCTGTGACAAGAGCGGTCCGTAGCCGTACGGTTCCAGCACCGACCGGGCACGGTCGAGGTCGTAGCCCGCGACGATGACGTTGCTGTCGAACCGGCTCAATCCCAGGCGGAGCGCGTCGTCGGGAGACATCGGGACGACCCCGGTGACCGCCAGCTTCGCCAATCCGGCGGCGTCGAGGTCGAAATGCGTCGTCCACTGACCCCACTGCACGGCAGTGCAGTCGACCCCCCGCGCCCGCAATCCGTCGGCCATGGCATCGAGCATCCGGTTCGCCGCGGCGTACGCCACCTGCCCGCGGCCCCCGATCGTCGCCGCGGTCGATGAGCACAGCAGTACGCGGCAATCCGGCGTGCGCGGACAAGCCGCCAGTATGTTGCGGATTCCGATAACCTTGGCCCGCAACACTTTACCGACCCGCTCGACGGTGAGATCGGCCAGCTCGGCATCCGCGTACTCGACGGCGGCGTGGACGATGAGATCCGCGGGAACGTCCCGGAGCTCGCGGGCAAGCTGCGACACGGCGGTGGGATCACCCACGTCACAGGTTCGGACCCGAAGGTCCGCCGCGGTGGTCGCACGCAGCTGTTGCAACCGGTCGGACGTCGCGGAGGTCTCGCCGGATCTGCTGACCAAGGTGATCCGCCGAGGGCCCAGCCGAGCGAAGTGCTGACAGAATTCCAGTCCCAGCTTTCCCGTCCCGCCCACGATCAGCACGTGTTGCGGATGCGCGGTGTCGGAACCGTCGGCCAGGGCCAGGCTCTGTGCCTCGACGATCCGCTTCGCGTAGAGAGCTCCGTTGCGCAGTGCGAGGTCGGTTTCCCCGGCCGTCTGCAGCGCCTTGAGGATCGCACCGGGCGATTCCGGCGTGGCCGTTGCCGCCGGCAGGTCGAGGTGGCGGAACCGGACAGCGGGATGCTCGGCGCCGAGACAGCGAAAACCGGCACATGCCGCCGCGTGCACGGGATCCGGCGGAGCATCGCCGGCCACAGCCGCTTCGCCGCCGACCGTGACGAGCCAGCATTCCGATGCGGTGGCGGGTTCTTTCGGCCACCATGTCCGGTCGCCGAAGAACGTTGCGACACGGTCGACGGCGGTGGTTTCTTGTGCCTGTTGTGACTCTTGCGAAGGCGGCACCAGGATGACCAGCGTGTCGAGACCGTCCGGTCGCGGATGTCCGGATTCGGCGGTGACGTCGACGACGCAAGCGGTTGCCCCGAACTCTTCGGCCGCGGCACGAAGCGAGCGGGCCAGGTCCGCGCATTGGCCGGTGTGATCGACGAAGCCGATGGCACCCGGCGGTGCGAGGCTGCGTCGCGAGAGCCGTATCCACTTTTCACGCAGCAGCCGAGCCGGTGCGGATTCAGCGGTGGGGGCCCCGGTTGGCCCGGATGGTGCGTCGACACGCCCGGCGGTCGAGGCCTGGCTCTCCGGCCGAGCCGGGTCCAACGGGGGTGGATCGAAGTAGTACGGCAGCCACAGCCGGGTTTGCTGCATCGGAGTGTTGGGGAAGTCGGCCAACGGCAGGGAAACGGAGATCGGCAACCCGTCGTTTTCGGTGCGCAGGCACTCCCACCGGTAGTCGAGGTCTTGGACCGCCAGCAATGCGAGGCTGCGGGTAAAGGCTTGAAGATCGGTCGCGGTTCTCTCGGAGGTGCCCACCACCGTGGCCGCGGACAGGTTGCAATAGGCGAGATTCTCGCGGATCGCCAGCTGCAGTGTCGGGTGGTCGGCCAATTCGACGAAGGTGTCGATATCACGCCTGCGCGCCGCCGAGATGGCCCTGTCGAATCGAACGGTGTTGCGCAGATTCCATGACCAATACTGGTCGCCCGGCAGCTCCGAAGTAAGAACGTCGCCCAGAGTGGCTCCGATGCAGTCGATTTCGGCTTCGAGGAACGTCGGATTGTGCAGCCTGCGCCGCATCTCGTCGCGAACCTCGCCGCTGAGATCGTGCATCAGGTGAGTGTGTGCCGGATACCCGACGTCGATGACGCGCGCGAACGTGCCGCGGTGGCCGAACGTATCGACGATGCCCTGCACCGATTCCCGGTCACCCGAGATGCCGATCAAGTTCGGTGAGTTGACGACCGACAGCTGTGCCCACCCTGGGCAACGGGCCAGGACGTCTTCGCAGGTGTCGCGGTCGGTGGCGACGACGGCCATCGCATACCGCGCGGATTCGAATCGGTCCGCGGCCCGCGCGCGGATCCCGACGACGAGTGCCGCGTCGGTCAGCGTCACGGCCCGGGACACGTAGGCGGCGGCGATCTCGCCCTGGCTGTGTCCGACGGTGGCGGACGGCGAAATACCGACCGATCGCCACATGGCAGCCATCGCGGCCATCTGCGTGAACAGCGCAGGCTGGACGGTGCTTGCGGTGTGGTCGTCCGGAAAGTCTTCGTCGAGAAGGTAATTCAGCGGGGATACACCCGAGAGCGACTCGAATTCGGCGGCGCAGCGATCCGCCTCGTCGCGGAATGCCGGCGTCGAATCGTAGAACAGCCGTCCCATCCCGGGCCGCTGGCCGCCCTGCCCGGGAAAGACGTAGGCGATCCGGCGTGCCGTGACGGGGCCGCCGGGACGGATCAGGCACGGGTGCTCGCCGCCGTCCACAACGGCCTTCAGTGCGCTGACGAGCCCGTCGCCGTCGGTCACCATCGCCAGCGCCCGGTGCCGGCGCGCGGAGCGTGTCCGCATC
>CAYLWH010000210.1:0-3298 GCA_964387245.1 uncultured Mycobacterium sp. | reverse complement strand
GGACGGAGACAGCGATGACCGCCACCATCACCGCATTCCAGCACTCGCCCGACCTCCTCCAGCGCCCAGCGCACGCGCAGGTCGCGCGCCAGTCCCCGGCCGCGGTCGGGCGAGTGCTGGAATGCGGTGATGGTGGCGGTCATCGCTGTCTCCGTCCGGTTCAACGCCGGCTGCGCGGCGCGGGGTTGGTCGCGGATGCGGGCCAGGGCGACCCGCTCCTGCCGTAGCGACGGATCGCCCGGGTGCGAATCGACAGCGGCGCGGCCGCAGGCGTCGTCACCGACGCGATCCAATCGCTCACCGTATCCAGGAAGCCGGGAACGTAGGCGGGCCGCAACTGCGCGTACTCGGCGCGGGCGCCGGTTTTCGCCGCCCAGAACTGGTGGTTCGCGCCTTCGAACACCCGCACGCTCAGCTGCGTGTTGCCCGCGCGCCGCAGCCCGGCCTCGATCAGCGTGCGGTTGGGTTCCGGCGGCACCATCGTGTCCAGCTGTCCGAACAGCGCCAGCACCGGTACATGGATGCGGGCCAGCGCGGGAGCCGGGTCGTATTCCACCGTGTAGCACAGCGGATGGCCGCCGACCCAGCGGCAGGCCGGCGCGATCGCATCGGCCACGGCCAGCCAGCGGTCGACCTGGCGCGCCCGCGCCTCCGCCTCCTCCGGCGAATGCCCGGTGCGCAGCAGTTCGTTGCGTTCGTCGGTCAGGATCTGGGCGCGCACGGTCTCGCCGGGCCCGGCCATGAGCACGACGAAGGCCACGTCGCGCGATCGTGCGGCGGCGAGCTCGGCCACCCACCCGCCCTGGCTGTGGCCCATCACCCCGACCTGCGCCGGATCCACCTCCGCTCGCCGCCGCAGCCACTGCACCGCCACCAGCGTGTCGTCGGTGCGGTCCTCGATCCGTTCGTACTTCCAGTTGCCGGCCGAACCGCCGACCCCGCGCCGGTCGAGCAGGAGCACGGCGGTACCCGAGCGCGCCAGGTGTTCGGCGATGACGCGGTAGGCGCGGAAGCCGCGGATGCGTCCATCCCGGTCGTTGGGCCCGGAACCGGAAACCAGGACCAGCGCCGGCACGCGCCCCGGCCGCGCCGGCAGCACCAGCGTGCCGGCCAGCAGCGACTCGCCTTCGCCGATGCGGATCTCCTGCGAGCGCAGGCCGTGGGCCGCCGCCGCTGCATCTGCAACCTCACCACCGCCCGCGGCGGGCGACGCCACCGGGATAACACACCCGGCCAGCAGCAGCGCCGGGGCGATGGCGTTCCGCAATACCGCAAGCAACCGATCCATGTCGTCTCCTTGGAGTGGGCAAAGCGGCGGCGATCTTGTCCGCCGCTCGCCGGATCGCTCAAGCCGGATGCGACGAAGCCCGGGATCGGGCGACGGAGGCCGGTCAGGAGGAGGTGAATCCGCTGCCGTGTCCGGTGGACAGGTGTTTGCGAAAGGATCCACGTCGGAACGCGCCCAGGCGGTTCGTGCGCTGGCGCGCGGCACCCCGAAGACCGTTCCCACTGCAACCGTCAAAGTTCAGAACTCGGCCGATGGCGTCCGGAACTCGGCGTGTCGACATCCGAACTCGGTCGACAGAGCCGGGAACTCGGTGCATCGAGCTCTGAGCCCGGCCGATGGAGTCCGGATCTCGGCGGGTCGAGTCCGGCACCCGGACGATGAAGTTCGGAGTTCGGCGTACCGAGTCAGGAACTCGGCGTATCGAGTTCGGATCTCGATGCTTCAGGCTTGGAAGCGTATCCGGGGGGTACCGGGGATCAGGCGCTCGCCTCGGCTTCCCCAGCCAACGCTTCCCGCCCTGCCACCTCTCGACGGTGTTGGGCCAGATGTTCCACATGAGGCCGCTCATGGACGTGATCCGGCACGAGCAGCGCCTGACCTTCCAGCGTCCAGTAGGCGGAATGGCGCAACGCCGGCGACAGTCCGACACGCAGGTCCGCATCGATCCACAGCAGCCCCAGGTCGAATAGCGTGTGCAGGTCGGCCCGCAGCAGCAGCCCATTGTCGACACGGTGGCTGTGGTCGCCACGGTACGGCACGATATGCGCCGCTTCCAGCACGTCGGCAACGTCACAGCCGCTGATCGCGCAGCGACCCGCATAGGCGCGCATCAGGCGCTCGCGGAACGCCGGCTGGCCCCGCCGCAGAACCACCGCACGCAACTGGCGCGACCGTGCATCGGTGCCCTGTTCAATCGGCGTCGCCCCATCCACAGCGACATTGGGATCATGGCCGGCCACCGCACCCTCGGCCTGTCCATACGCCTTTGCCACCGACGGAGACAGCACCTGCACCGCTGTCGGCGTGCCGTCGCCGCCAGGCAGGATGTCGAAGACGCCATGATCTCCTGGCAAGTAGCGCGCATAACGCGTACCGGCACCGCTGCCGATCCGGAACAGCACGTCGCGTTCGTGGCCTTGGTCGCTGCGGAACGAGGCCCGGGCACGGTCGTAGTGCCGGCGGCTGGCATCATTGACCGTCAGGTGGGTCAGGTTCTCGCGGGTGTCGGACCAGTCGACCCCAGGCAGGTTCGCCTCCAGCCAGGCGCGCACGTCAGCCACGGTTACCGGGGCGCCGTGCGCGTCGATCGCGTCGAGCACGCGCCAGTACTTCGCACTCCGCTCTGCCCGTGCGATCGGCGGGACGACGGGCAGGTCCACCAGGTCCACCACGCCGGGCCATTGCCAGAGCACATCCGCGACCTGGTGCGCATCGGGTTCGCGGTCGTCCTGCAGGTAGATCGTCGGACTGTGGCCGTTGGCCGCGTGGTTCTTGCGCATGTTCCCCAGCCTGCCCTGCTGCCCCAGCCGATCACTGACCTCGTACTGGCGCCGCCAGATACCGGCCACTGCCGCACTCGGGACCAGCGCGGCGTACACCTCGGCCTGCGCTTCTCGCTGCAGGAAAAGTGTGTGGGTAACCCCTTGGTCGCGGTCGCGCTGGGCGAGGTAGTCGAGCGTCGCATTCCAGCCACCGGGTCGGGTCTTGGCCGCCAGCTGCGCGGCCGAATACTGCGATTCGCGGTCGTTGCGTCCGTCGCGCCGCCAGCACAGGCGCACGCGGATACGCATCGACTCCCCGTCCGGTGCGACGGCCTGCACGATCTGCGACTGGCCCGGCGTCGTCCACGCCCGCTGCGCCTCGTCGACAATGAAGCCGCGACTGCGCAGGAACGGCACCACCGCGTCGCGCGCCACGCGCTCGACCGCGTAGCTGGTCTCGGTCCGAAATGCACGCTTGCCTTCCATCACTCCCCCAGGTTGATCCAGGTCGCCTTCATCTCGGTGTACT
>CAYLWH010000209.1:0-3336 GCA_964387245.1 uncultured Mycobacterium sp. | reverse complement strand
TGGAAGTTCCACAGCCAGACACCGAAAGCCACCGCGAGGCCGACATACACCGAAAGCGCGACCGCGCATTCCTTCATGGACGGCTCGTGCGGTCTACGTCCGATCACCACCACGTCGAACAACAGGATCGCGATCGTCACGCCGAGCGTCGCGATCCATTCGATATGGGATACGTTCAAGGCAGAAAACCTCCGGTCGTCGCAAAAACGCCAGAGGTCTCTTCCACCGCTGCGTCAACAGCGATCCGCGGCGCCGGTCTTCCGATGACGGTCGACGTGATGACGACGCCGCGGCGAAGGAGTACTCCCCTCTGGTCCGACAGTCTGTCAGGTCCGCCCACGATATGAGAAGTCGACCGCCGCAAAGATGAGAAGCCGAACGCCGCCAATGAGAACTCGAACAATGAATCGCGACGCGCCCGTAACGGTGCCGACCCTTCCTGCGCTTAGTATTTTCGACTTGTGACAACAGACCCGGCCCATGAGATTCCCGCCCAGTATCTGTTGTCGGCGCAGGCCGCCCAGCCTCGGACATTGATCGACATCCTTTAC
Source organism: uncultured Mycobacterium sp. (assembly GCA_964387245.1). Taxonomy (GTDB): domain Bacteria; phylum Actinomycetota; class Actinomycetes; order Mycobacteriales; family Mycobacteriaceae; genus Mycobacterium. The sequence continues at coordinate 2,785 of CAYLWH010000209.1, read as the reverse complement.
GACACCGCCGAGCGGTATCCCGATGCCGATGCTATCGATGACGGCACGGTGCAGTTGACCTACAGCGAGTTGATCGCTGACATCGAAACCAGCGTGTCCTGGCTCGGCGACCGCGGAATCGGCCGCGGCGACCGCATCGGGATCCGCATGCCGTCGGGCAGCTACGCCCTGTACGTCGCCATCCTGTCCGCCCTGGCCGCCGGGGCCGCCTACGTCCCTGTCGACGCCGACGATCCCGACGAACGCGCCGATCTCGTCTTCGGCGAGGCGGGCGTGGCCGGGATCATCACCGGCGCGGGGCTGCAGCGCGGCCCCGGGTCGTCCCGCGGGTGGCGCGCCGGGGCGCCGACGAGCCGCGACGACGCCTGGATCATCTTCACGTCCGGATCCACCGGAACCCCGAAGGGCGTCGCGGTCACCCACCGCAACGCGGCGGCGTTCGTCGACGCCGAAGCGCACGTCCTGCTACGGGACAATCCGATCGGCCCGGACGATCGGGTGCTGGCCGGCCTGTCGGTGGCATTCGACGCATCCTGCGAGGAGATGTGGCTGGCCTGGCGGCACGGCGCCTGCCTGGTTCCCGCACCACGTTCGCTGGTGCGCAGCGGCATGGACCTGGGGCCGTGGTTGGTGTCGCGGGACATCACGGTGGTCTCGACGGTTCCGACGCTGGCCGCGCTGTGGCCGGCCGAGGCGCTCGAGCAGGTCCGGCTGCTGATCTTCGGCGGCGAGGCCTGCCCGCCCGAGCTCGCCGAACGACTCGCGGTCGACGGCCGCGAAGTCTGGAACACCTACGGCCCCACCGAGGCCACCGTGGTGGCCTGCGGGGCCAAGCTCGACGGCTCCGGCCCGGTGAGCATCGGGCTGCCGCTGCCCGGCTGGGATCTGGCCGTGGTCGACGGGACGGGACGGCCGGTCGGCTACGGCGAAATCGGCGAACTGGTCATCGGCGGCGTCGGCCTGGCACGCTACCTCGACCCGGACAAGGACGCCGAGAAGTACGCGCCGATGGAAGCACTGGGCTGGAGCCGCGCCTACCGCAGCGGCGATCTGGTCCGGTTGGAACCGGACGGGCTGTACTTCCAGGGCCGCGCCGACGACCAGGTCAAGGTGGGTGGCCGTCGCATCGAACTCGGCGAGGTCGACGCGGCCCTGGTGAACCTGCCCGGCGTCTCCGGCGGTGCGGCAGCGGTGCGGCGCACGGTCAGCGGCACCCCGCTGCTGGTCGGGTACATCGCCAGCGCCCTCCCCGATTTCGACGTCGATGCGGCCCGCAAGAGCCTGGCCGACATCCTGCCGGCGGCGCTGGTGCCGCGGCTGGTGCTCGTCGACGAGCTGCCCACCCGCACCTCGGGCAAGGTGGACCGTGACGCCCTGCCCTGGCCACCGCCGGGTGCGCAGGCGGAGGCGACCGAACCAGACCTCGGCGGCACCATGGGCTGGCTGGCCGGGTTGTGGCGCGATGTGCTCGGCGCCGCGGTCGACGGCCCCGAAGCCGACTTCTTCGCGCTCGGCGGGGGCTCACTGTCGGCCGCCCAACTGGTGGCCGCGCTGCGCGGGCGCTATCCGCAGCTGACCGTCGCGCAGCTCTACGACCACCCGCGTCTGGGCTCGCTGGCCGGCTTCCTCGACGAACTCGCCCCGCCGGTCAGGGCCGTGCCACGCAACGTGGACCCGACGCCGGTCTCGACGCAGGCGGCCCAGGTGGCGCTATCGCTGCCGCTGGCGACGCTGGCGGGTCTGCAGTGGGTGACCTGGCTGGCGATCGCCAACAATGTCCTCTCGGAGCTCTGGCCGCGCCCGACGCCGCTGCCGTGGCTGGTGACCCTCGACTGGCGGTGGATCCTGGCGGCCTTCGTACTGTTCATCACGCCGCCGGGCCGGATGGGCATCGCGGCGCTGAGCGCGCGAACCTTGTTGTCCGGCTTGAAGCCCGGCACCTACCGCCGCGGCGGTGGCGAACATCTGCGGGTGTGGCTGGCCGAACGGCTGGCCGATGCAAGCGGTGCGGAGAACATGGCCGGCGCGCCGTGGCTGGTGTACTACGCGCGGGCGCTGGGCAATGACGTCGGCAAGGGCGTGGACCTGCATTCGGCCCCGCCGGTGACCGGCATGCTCACACTGGGCCACCGCAGTTCAGTCGAGCCGGAGGTGGACCTGACCGGGCACTGGATCGACGGTGACCTGTTCCACGTCGGCACGATAACGATCGGCGACGACGCGACGATCGGTGCGCGCACCACGCTGCTGCCGGGTGCGGTGGTCGGCAAGAACGCCGATGTCGCCCCGGGGTCCGGTGTGATCGGCAAGGTCAAGAGCGGCCAGTACTGGAAAGGCTCACCGGCGGTGAAGTCCGGTAAGGCCCGCCATCCCTGGCCCGATCACCGCCCGCCGAGGGCACCGTGGTGGGTGGCCGCCTACGGGGTGACCTCGGTGCTGCTCGGCGCGCTGCCGTTGGCCGCGATCGGCGCCGGGCTTGCGGTGATCTGCTGGGCCGTGCGTGATACCGCCACCCTGGGCGACGCGGTTCTGCCCGCCGCGCCATGGGTTCCGGTGGCCGCGCTGGTGGCCGTCGCCGTCTACGCGGTGCTGACCGTGATCGGCGTTCGGACCCTCTCCCTCGGCCTGCGCGAGGGCTATCACCCGGTGCGCAGCCGGGTCGGCTGGCAGCTGTGGGCGACCGAGCGCCTGATGGACGCGGCCCGCAACTATCTGTTCCCGATCTACGCCAGCCTGCTCACCCCGTGGTGGCTGCGCCTGCTGGGCGCGAAGATCGGCAAGAACA
>CAYLWH010000208.1:0-3384 GCA_964387245.1 uncultured Mycobacterium sp. | reverse complement strand
AGAATCTGCGGCACATGGTGCGGTTCGCCCCAGCGGTGCAGGCCGCATTGGAGGATGGCTACCGGGTCTTCGCCGAGCTGGCACCCCACCCGCTACTCATGCACGCGGTCGAGCAGACCGCCCGCAGTCTCGACATGCCGCTGGCCGCACTGGCCGGGATGCGCCGCGAACAAGCACTCCCATACGGACTGCGTGGCTTCCTGGCGGATCTGCACAGCGCGGGCGCCGCCGTGGACTTCTGCGTGCTCTTCCCGAATGGGCGGCTGGTGGACGCGCCGCTGCCCACCTGGACTCACCGTCAGCTGTTGTTGACCCGGGGCGGTACTCAGGAATCGCCGATGCATGGAGGTTGCACCGTCTCGGTGCATCCGCTGTTGGGCGAGCATGTGCGCATGCAGGAGGAACCGGAGCACCACGTCTGGCAGGCCGACGTCGGCACCGACGCCCAGCCCTGGCTGGGCGATCACCGGATCCGCAATGTGGCCGTGCTCCCGGGGGCGGCGTACTGCGAGATGGCGCTGGCGGCCGCGCGCGCTGTGCTGGGCGAGGCGTCCGAGGTCCGTGACATCCGCTTCGAGCGGGCGCTGCTGCTGGATGCGCAGACCACGGTCGGTGCCTCGGCGGTGTTCTCATCGCCGGGCGTCGTCGATTTCACCGTGGATACCACTCACGGCGGCGAACAAGTGCGGCAAGCCACCGCCGTCCTCCATGCCGGAGAGGAGGATCAGCCTCCTGCACGCGACATGTCTGCGCTACTTTCCGCACACCCGCACCGCGAGGACGGCGCCGAGGTGCGCGAGCGCCTGAACCAGCATGGTGTCCAGTACGGTCTGGCGTTCACCGGCCTCGCCGCGGTGCACACCGGCGAGGCGGCCACCGGCACCGTACTCGTCGAGGTCGCGCTGCCCGGCCAAATCCGTTCGCAGCAAGATGCTTACGGCGTGCACCCGGCGCTGTTGGACGCGTGCTTTCAGTCCGTTGCGGCTCATCCGGAGGTCCATGCCCTGGGTGAAGATGCGCTGGCGTTGCCGTTGGGGATCCGCCGACTCCGCTCCTACGGGCCCGCACGCAGCGCCCGCCACTGCTACACCCGGGTGACGAAAGCGGATACTTCCGGGGTCGAGGCCGACCTCGACGTGCTCGACGAACACGGGGCAGTCCTGCTGAGCGTGCAGGGGCTGCGATGCGGCACCGGCCTCTCCGAGAACGGACGCGACGAACGTGTGCTGGCCGAGCGGCTGCTGACCATCGAATGGCGGCAACGGGAACTGCCGGAGCTGGAAGACTCGGAACACGCCGACTCCGGGACCTGGCTGCTGGTCAGCACCACCGCCGCGGACGAGGTTGTCAACTCGTTGACGGGTGCACTGAAAGGCCTTGGCGCGCAATGCACCCACCTGTGCTGGCCACCTGACGCCGACCACACCTCCAACAGGAAGCAGCTTGGAAATCATCTGCGCACCGGTGGATTCACCGGTGTGGTGATCCTCGCGGGCCCTCGGAGCGGCCAAGACGATGAACAGTCGCCGCTGCTGGGCCGCGAGTGTGTGCAGCATCTGGTGCGCATCACCCGCGAATTGCCGGAGGTCCCCGGCGAGCTCCCACGCCTATATGTCGTGACGCACAACGCCCAGACTGTAGTGGCCAGTGACGTAGCCAATCTGGAGCAGGCTGGGCTGCGGGGTTTAATGCGGGTCATCGGCACCGAACATCCGCACTTGAGCGCCACCCAGATCGATGTGGACGAAGCCACCGATGCCGAGCAGTTGGGGCGGCAACTGCTCGGCGGGTCGGAGGAGGACGAGACCGCCTGGCGAAACGGCCAGTGGTATACGGCGCGGTTGTGCCCCACTCCGCTGCGCCCCGAGGAGCGGCAAACTACCGTCGTGGACCATGAGCGCGACGGCATGCGCCTGCAGATCCGCACCCCGGGCGATCTGGAATCGCTGGAACTCGTTGCGGCCGAACGAGTGCCGCCCAGGTCGGGCCAGATCGAGGTCGCGATCAACGCCTCCAACATCAACTTCGCCGACGTGCTGGTCGCGTTCGGCCGCTACCCCGCCTTCGAGGGCCGGCTACCGCAGTTGGGCACCGACTTCGCCGGAGTGGTGACCGCAGTCGGACCAGCCGTGACCGACCACAAGGTGGGCGACCATGTCGGGGGTCTATGCGACGACGGCTGTTGGGGCACGTTCATCACCTGCGACGCGCGCCTCGCCGTCACGCTGCCGGCCGGACTGACCGACGAGCAGGCGGCCGCGGTGCCGACCGCGCACGTCACCGCCTACTACGGCCTGCACGAGCTGGCCCGCATCAAGGCCGGCGATCGCGTGTTGATCCACTCTGCGACCGGTGGGGTGGGACAGGCGGCGATCGCCATCGCCCGCGCCACGGGTACCGAGATCTTCGCCACCGCGGGCAGCGAGCAGCGTCGGCAACTGTTGCGCGACATGGGCATTAAGCACGTCTATGACTCGCGAAGCACCGAGTTCGCCGACCTGATACGCCGTGACACCGATGGGTTCGGCGTGGACATCGTGCTCAACTCGGTCACTGGCGCTGCCCAACGCGCGGGCCTCGAATCGCTGGCGCTCGGTGGACGGTTCGTCGAGATCGGCAAACGCGACATCTACAGCGACACCCGGCTGGGGCTCTTCCCGTTCCGGCGCAACCTCGCGTTCTACGGTGTCGACCTAGCGTTGCTGTCGGACAGCGAGCCAGACCGGGTCCGAGACATGTTGACAACGGTGTACCAGCTCACCGCGGACGGTGTGCTGCCGATGCCGGAGAGCACGCACTACCCGCTGGCGGACGCCGCCACCGCCATCCGGGTGATGAGCGGCGCCCAGCACACCGGCAAACTGGTGCTCGATGTCCCGCGCACCGGCCGCAGGCGCGTGATGGTGCCGCCGGCACAGGCCCGGGTGTTCCGCCCCGACGGCGCCTACCTCATCACCGGCGGGCTGGGGGGCCTGGGGCTGTTCCTGGCCGACAAGATGGCAGCGGCCGGCTGCGGGCGTATCGTGCTGTCCTCGCGCTCGCAGCCAACGCTCAAGGCGCTGGAGACGATCGAGCTCATCCGCGCGATCGGCGCCGACGTCGTGGTGGAGTGCGGCGACATCGCGCAACCCGGCACGGCGCACCGGTTGGTGGCCATAGCGACCGCCACCGGGCTTCCGGTGCGCGGGGTGCTGCACGCGGCAGCGGTGGTCGAGGACGCCACATTGACCAATATCACCGACGAGCTCATCGAGCGTGACTGGGCGCCAAAGGTTTACGGTGCATGGAATCTGCACACTGCCGCTGCCGACCAGCCGTTGGACTGGTTTTGCTCGTTCTCCTCGGCGGCCGCGCTGGTGGGCTCGCCCGGGCAGGGCGCCTACG
>CAYLWH010000207.1:0-3407 GCA_964387245.1 uncultured Mycobacterium sp. | reverse complement strand
TCGGCACCGGGGTCGACCATCAACAACGAATCGAACATACATTCGATAATACACCGGTCTGCCGACTCAGGTCTTTCTCGGCAGGGACGCCTGGTGCGCTCTGCGGTGCTTTCGGACCTCGTAGATCAGCCCGGCCACGCCGACGGCGGCTGTGCAGACCGAAACCAGCGCCAGCATCGGGCTGACGTTGCCGGTGAACGCGTCGCCGAGGATCACCACCGCCACGGTCCCGGGCAGCAGACCCGCCAGCGTCGAGAGGGTGTAGGGCGCGAGACGCACCGCGGACGCGCCCGCGGCGTAGTTGATCACCGCGAACGGCATCGCAGGGATGAGACGCAGCGACAAGACGGCCAGCCAGCCGCGCTGGCGCAGCCGTGCGTCCACCGATTCGATCGCCGGGTGACTGACCAGATTCGCCAGTTGCCAGCCGCCGGCGCGGATCAGCAGCAGCGCAATGACGGCGCTGGCGGTGCTGGCCGTCACCGCGATCAGGACGCCGTACCAGGTACCGAACAGCAGGCCCGCCGCAAGGGTGAACGCGGTGCGCGGGAAAGGAAAAACTGTGATCACGGTGTGCGCGGCCAGAAAGGCCGCCGGAAGCCACGGGCCCATCGAACGGGACCAGTCCCGCAGTTGAATGGCCGTCGGCAGCGGCACCAGCAGCGCGAGTGCGACCAGGATCACTATCGCCGCGGCCAGCGTCACGATCCGTCTTCTGGGCAGTTGTTGGGCGGTGGCGACCACGACGTCGACCACATTGCGCAGGGTGCGGGTGATCGACGTGGCCACGGTGCCCAAGCCTACGGCGGACGCTCGCCGCCGGGCGGCTACCGCATTCTTCTGCCGGGGTGAGCATCATTTAGCCTGATGGTCGAGTGCCGGGGCGCGGGTCGTGCCGGCCGCCTGCCGCAATGACAGGAGTATCCGGTGACAGATTCCGCTCTGGAAACCACGCTCGAGCAGGGCCGCGCACGTTGGAGTGCGGCGGTGGCCGGCGTGCTGGCCAAGGGCCGCTCCGGTGAGCTGCCCGCCGAACCCGAGCGGCTCCTCGACACCCCTACCTACGAGGGCTTTCCTATCCGCGCGCTCTACACCGAGCTGGACGCACAGCCCGAGGCGGCGTTACCCGGCCAATGGCCGTTCATCCGTGGTGGCGACGCCACCCGCGACGTGTTGACCGGCTGGCGGGTCATGGAGGCGTTTCCGGTTCCGGGCGAGGCGGCGGGCGCCGGTAACGCCGTGGTGTTGGCCGCGCTGTCCGAGGGCGTCAGCGGCCTGGTGCTGCGGGTCGGCGAGGGCGGGGTGCCAGTGGACGAACTCGACCGCCGGCTCGAAGGGGTGTTCCTCGAACTCGTGCCCGTCGTATTGGATGCCGGCTCCGACTACACCGCCGCCGCCGATGCGATTCTGGATCTGGTGGCCGCGTTGCCGGCCGACAGGCGCGCCGGGCTGTCGATCGACTGTGGCGGCGACCCGCTCACCGCCGCGCTGGGCGGCGCCGCAGGGCCGTCGATCGAGGAGGTCGCGGAACTGGCGTCGCGACTGACCGCGTTCGGGGGCAGGGTGCGGGCCGTCACGGTGGACGGCCCGGTCATGCACAACCTCGGCGCCAACGCCTCGTGGGAGCTTGCCGGCGCACTGGCCGCGGGCGTCGAGTACCTGCGGGTGTTGACCGGGGCCGGGTTGAGCGTCGTCGACGCCGCCCGCCAGATCAGTTTCCGGCTCGCGGCCGACGACGACCAGTTCATGACTGTCGCGAAAATGCGTGCGGCGCGCCAGTTGTGGGCCCGGGTGACCGAGGTGCTCGGAGTGCCGGAGGCGGGCGCGACGACGGTGCACGCGGTCAGTTCGCTGCCCATGATGGCCCAACGGGACCCCTGGGTGAACATGCTCCGTTGCACCCTGGCGGCGTTCGGCGCGGGCTTGGGCGGCGCGGACACAGTCCTGGTGCAGCCGTTCGACGCCGCCATCCCGGGCGGGTGGCCCGGCGTCGCGCCGGGCTTCGCCCGCCGGATCGCGCGCAACACCCAGCTGCTGCTGCTCGAGGAGTCGCACCTGGGCCGGGTGCTCGATCCGGCGGCCGGTTCGTGGTTCGTCGACGACCTCACCGCACAACTCGCCGACCGGGCGTGGGCGGACTTCCAGACGGTCGAGGCCAACGGCGGGTTCAGCGCGGGGGCCGGTCTGCTGACCGCGCAGATCGCGGAGGTCCATGCCCGGCGCGCCGCCGACATTGCGCATCGGCGGACCGCCGTCACCGGTGTCAACGAGTTCCCGGATCTGTCCGAACCAGCTCTGGCACAGGCAGATTCGGCACCGGTCGGAGTCCGATACGCGGCCGGATTCGAGGCTCTGCGCAACCGGTCCGACGCTTGTCTCGAACGCGACGGCGCCCGACCGAGAGTGCTGCTGCTGCCGTTGGGGCCACTGGCCGAGCACAACATCGCGACCACGTTCACGGCGAACCTGCTGGCCTCCGGGGGAATCGAGGCGGTCAACCCCGGCCCCGTGGACGCCGCCGGGGTCGCTGCGGCGGTCGCCGATGCCGACAACCCATCGGTGGTGGTGGTGTGCGGGACCGACACCCGGTACGGCGCGGAGGCCTCGGATGTGGTGGCCGCGGCACGAGACGCCGGGGTCAGCTGGGTCCACCTGGCCGGACCGGAGCGGTCCGTCGCGGCGAGCGTCAACAAGCCGGACGGCTACCTGACGGCGAAAATCGATGCGGTCGAGGCACTTTCAAACCTGCTCACCCGATTGGGGGCATGACGTGACGGCATCCGAAGTCACCACGATCGCCAGCTTCGCCGAGGTACCCCTGCACGGTGGTGCGCCGGCGGCCGCGGTGACGGAGGAGCTCGCCGCCGAAGCCGTCGCCGCGGCCGCGGCGGCCAACGGCTACACCCCCGAGCAACTGCACTGGGCCACCCCGGAGGGCATCGACGTCAAGCCGGTCTACATCGCGGCCGACCGCGATGCCGCTGCCGGCGAAGGCTACCCGGTACACACCTTCCCCGGTGAACCGCCGTTCATCCGCGGGCCCTACCCGACGATGTACGTCAACCAGCCCTGGACCATCCGCCAGTACGCCGGGTTCTCCACCGCCGCCGAGTCGAATGCGTTCTACCGGCGCAACCTGGCCGCCGGCCAGAAAGGTCTGTCGGTGGCCTTCGACCTGGCCACCCACCGCGGCTACGACTCCGATCACCCCCGGGTGGCCGGTGACGTCGGAATGGCCGGTGTGGCAATCGATTCCATCCTCGACATGCGGCAGTTGTTCGACGGCATCGACTTGAGCGCGGTGAGCGTGTCGATGACCATGAACGGTGCGGTGCTGCCGATTCTGGCGCTCTACGTGGTGGCCGCCGAGGAGCAGGGGGTCCCGGCCAGTTTCTCCGGCGGCACCC
>CAYLWH010000206.1:0-3409 GCA_964387245.1 uncultured Mycobacterium sp. | reverse complement strand
ATCGGAGACGTGCAGGTCAACGGGTGAGCGGTCAAGACGAGCGATCATCGCGTTGACAATTAGTAACCAATACAGTTACATACTGTCCTATGAGTGCGAACAGCCGCTTAACCATCGCCGTGCACGCCCTTGCCTGGGCGGCATCACACGAACTCCAGGGCGGTGAGTGGACGACTTCCGAACAGATTGCGAGGAGCGTGCGCACCAATCCCGTGGTCATCCGGCGGCTGATGAGTTCTCTGGTCAGCGCGGGTCTGTTGAAGTCACGCCGCGGCCCAGGCGCGGGCTGGCAGTTGGTGCGACCAGCCGACGAGATCTCACTGTGGGATGTCGAGGAGGCGCTCGGAGTCGAGGGCACCTTTGCAATGCACCGCAACGAGCCCAGCCCCAACTGCCCGATCGCTCGGGGAATCCGTGCCGCACTTGCCCCGGTGTATGCACGAGTCGACGACGCAATTCGCCGCGAACTCCGAAGGACCACCGTCGCCGAGGTCCTCGAGCAAACGCTCCGCACCTGATCGTCCTCACCAGAGAACCACCCACCCCAAACCAAGGAGACGTCAATGCCCGAGAACACTCCAACCGCTGCAAGCGACGGTTCCTCCAAGCTCAGCTACGCGGTCCGCGCCGCGACCAGACAGGGCGTCACCCGTGATTTGCCGCACGGTCCAGAAGATCTGCGATGGGTTGCGAACACAGCCACCCTGATCTACGGAGAACGCGACGCGGTCCTGGTCGACACGTTCACCTCGATCAAGCAGAACGCCGAGCTGGTGGAGTGGGTCCAGTCCTTCGACCGCAACCTCACGCACATCTACATCACACATGGCCACGGCGACCACTTCTTCGGCATCGGCCAGTTGCTGGACGCGTTCCCGGAGGCGCGCGCGGTCGGCTCGGCTCACACCGTGGCCGACGCCCCGATCAACTTCGCACCCCAATTCAAGGCGTTCTGGCAAAGCCTGTTCCCGGGCGAGGTCCCAGATGAGCGACTTCCTGAGCTTCTCGACTCAGATCACATCGAACTCGAGGGCAACCGCCTTGAGGTCATCGACACAGGACATACCGATACCGCCCACAGCACCAGTCTGTGGGTGCCCGGCTTGCGCCTGATCGTTGCTGGTGATGTCGCGTACAACGACACGCACCCGTTCACCGCAGAGACCACCTCGGAATCTCGAGAGCACTGGGCGCAACAGGTCGAACGACTCGCCGCGCTCGAGCCAGTCGCGGTGGTCGCAGGCCACAAGAAGCCCGAGCTGCCCGACGATCCCCGAATCCTTACCGATACCGCGACCTACCTGCGCGACTTCAACGAGATCGCCGCAACGGCATCGACGACAGAAGAACTCTACGATCGCATGCTGGCCTGCTACCCACGCAGCGCGAACCCCGGCTCGCTCTGGGCTGGTGCAACGGCAGCGAATCCCCAAGGCGCGTAAGAGGTCACGCAGCAAGGTCCCATGACCGAACGCCGCCCTACGGAATTCAGCCCAACCACTGAAGGAGAGAAGAAAGTCATGACCGATCAAGCCACCCTGACCTACGACGTCCTCGTCCTGGACGAAGAGCCGTCAGCATTGACCGAGGTGCGCCTTCCCGACGGCGGTCCCCTCACCATGGCACCCGTTTCCATCACACTGATCCAGGGTGAACGGGATGCCGTCCTCGTCGATCCTCCATTCACCTCCGAGCAGGCTCAGAAAGTCGGAGACTGGATCGAGAAGTCCGGCAAGCGGCTCAAGTTCATCTACGTTACCCACGGTCACGCAGACCACTGGTTCACGGCTGACGAGTTGCTCAAGCGCTTCCCGGGGGTCCCGGTCCACGCGACCGCAGCCAGCATTGAGCTGATGCACAAATCCCTCGCCACCCGAGCAGAGACGCTCGATCTGCATTTCCCCGGTAAGGTGCCGGTCGCCACTGTGCAGGCAGTACCCGTGCCCGAGGACGGCTTCGAGCTGGAGGGGAACCGGCTCATTTCGGTCGACGTCGGACACACTGACACCGATTCGACCACCGTTCTGCACGTCCCGTCCATCGGCTTGGTCGTCGCGGGAGACGCCGTGTACAACGGCGTGCACCTGCACCTTGATGAAGGCAAGAACGGCGGCCTTCACGAATGGCTGACTGCACTCGAAAAGATCGAAAGCCTGCAACCGCGTGCCGTGGTCGCTGGTCACAAGAACCGGGAACTGTCTGACGACCCGGCCAATGTCGCGGCCACCCGCGCCTACCTCCAGGACGCCATTCGACTCCTGGACTCCGACATCGGCCCCATTGAGTTCTACGAGGAGATGTTGCGTCGCTACCCCGACTACTTGACCCGGACGACGCTGTTCTCCTCTGCCGCAGGGCTTCTCAGGGAATAGGGGCGAATCAGAGGAAGCATCTTGATCGAAGGCTACTTGCAGGTCGCGCACCACGGTTCGCGGCTGCGGCGCTTTGCGATCCACCGGCGAGGGCGGCCTCGACGAGACCTTCGAGGAAGGTTCGGTGTGCGTGTTCAACTTGATGTGTACTCGGGCCGAGTTCGGCTGTAACCGCTGAAGTTAGGTCCGCTCGTCGGCGGTGAGTCGGAGGTCGGCGAGCGCCGTATCGAGCAGCGCGATGTAAGGGGGAATGTGGGAATGAGCGCGCAGCAGCACCGGGAGCGCGCAACCGTCCGGGACGTGGGATGCCCCAAAGTGGCAGCGATCTCACCCCGCGCGCCGAAGCTGACCGCGTGACAGACCTTCATGTGCCGCAGAACGTTTGGTATGGGCCGAAAGAATCTGGCGCCGGCTCGGCATAGCGCTTCAGACCGGGACGTTCGACGTGGGGTCGGTGACGGCCGACAACAGCCGCTCGAAGGGTTCGAGAGCGCCGTCGGTGGCGGCGGTCAGTGCCTGCTCCACCAGATGGTTGCGGGGAATGCAGATCGGGTTGGCCCGATCCATCACCGCGCCAGCACCTGCCAACCGATCCCGAACGACTCACCTACGCGCAGATGATCGCCATCGCCGCCGAAATCACCGGCCGTCACATCCGCTATGCGACGGTCCCGGAGATCGCGTTCAAGGTCGGCGGATGGTTCAACCCCGCAGTCAAGGAAGCCTCCGAGATGCTGCCCCGCTACCGCGGCGACAACATCTTCGACTCCTCGAAACTCGCTGACCGATTCCCCGACTTCACCCCCACGACCTACCGAGAGGGGATCGCCGAGATCCTCAGCGAGTAACCCCCGGCACATCCCGCATGATCATTGAGGCTTCCGGCGATCTGCTGAAATCTGATACTCAGGCGGTCGTCAACACCGTCATTGCGTCGGTGTCATGGGGAAGGGCATTGCACTTCAGTTCAAGCGGCGGTACCCGAATGTGTTTCTCGTCTACGAGCGCGCTTGCAAGGATGGAGACGTAACTACGGG
>CAYLWH010000205.1:0-3429 GCA_964387245.1 uncultured Mycobacterium sp. | reverse complement strand
ACCGATTATGCCGAGGTTTTCGTTAATCCGAGGATCTGCAGAGATGGCCTGCGCGGCGTGGGTTGCTGGCGGATTCCTCGGCTTAACGTTTCGGGTGGTGGTTAGCGTCCGTCGTATCTACGTCTGTGGAAGGAGACGGTGATGGATATGACGGTTGGTGGGATCGGCGCGGTTGTCGTGGCGGAGTTGCGGGCGGCCGGCTATTTGGAATCGACGGTTGGTCAGTACGCGAAGACGATCAAGGCGCTGACTGAGTTCACTTCGGGGCGTGAGTATTCCGCTGTTTTGGGTGCGGAGTTCGCCTCGATGACGACCAGTGTGCGCACCGGTCGGTTCAGTCCGCAGCGTCGGTTGGATTACCGGCGTCTGGTCACGGTGTTCGACTCCTATGTGCAGACCGGGCGGGTGGATCTGTCGGTTCGGGGCCGCGGCGGCGGAGGTCCACGGCCCGAGGGCGCCGACTTCGTTGCGCTGGATGCCGACTGGGAGGCCGAGATGGGCCGGCGCGGTCTGGCGCCGGCCACCCGCGAGGCCTACGGGCGGGTGGCGCGCCGCTACCTGGTGTTCCTGGAAGCACGCGGGATCGCCGTGCTCGACGGCGCCGATGGCGGCAGTGTCCTGGCGTTCTTGGAGTCCCTGCTGGATCGGTGGGCCAAGTCGTCGCTGTTTTGGGTGGTGTCGAACTTTCGTCCGTTTCTGAAGTTCACCGGCCGCACCGATCTGGTCACTGCGCTGAATCTGGCCGGCGTCAAGCGATCCCACACGATCCTCCCTGTCCTGGGTGACGCCGATGAGGAGTTGGTGGTCCGGGCATGCGCGTCGGGGGTGGTCAGCGCCCGCGACGCCGCGATCACCTTGCTCGCGTTGTCGACGGGGTTGCGGGCCTGTGACATCGTCGCGCTGCGGATGGGTGATGTCGACTGGCGTGGACACACCATCGGCCTGGTGCAGCAGAAGACGGGCAACCCGCTGACGCTGCCATTGCCGGCGCTGCTGCTGAGCAAGCTGGCCGCTTATGTGCTCGGCGAGCGGCCCCACTCGTCGGGCGATGATCACCTGTTCCTGCGGTCGAAAGCCCCACACACCCGGCTGGGTGATCACGCGTCGGTGCACTGGGTGACGGTGAAGACCTTCCGGAAAGCGGGAGTCCGCGATGTGAAGGCGGGGACCCGGCGGCTGCGCCACAGCGCTGCATCCCGGCTGCTGGCCGCGGCGGTTCCGCTGCCGACGATCTCCGCCGTGCTCGGCCACGCCAGCCAGGAATCGACCAACCTGTATATGAGTGTGGACCGGACGCGTCTGCTCGACTGCGTACTGCCGGTCCCCGAGAGCGTGCGGTCATGAGCAGTCACGGCTTCACCAGCGCGTTCGCGCCCGACCTGGACGCGTATCTGGTGTTCAAGGCGAATATGGGCTTCTACGGAACGTCTCGCATCTGGTACCTGAAACGCTTCGACGCCTACTGCAGCGCCCACAACCGCACGGTATTCGACCGGGACACCGTCGAAGAATGGGTCAGCGTCCAGCTGGCGCATTCGGGCCGTTACCGGTCCTGGATGTCCTACATACGCGACTTCGGCCGGTGGCTGAGCATGCACGGAGCCACCGACGCCTACGTGCTCTCAGAATCATGGAAGGCGCCGATCCCCGCCCCGCACCCGTACTTGTTGGCCCGGCGTGAGATCGAGTTGTTCTTCGCTGCCGCAGCACAACTGCAGGTTCAATCGCCGTGGCGGTGGCAGGCGGTCGCGTTCTTCACCCTGATGCACTCGTGCGGGCTGCGGACCGGTGAAACCCGCGCCCTGCAGACCAGTCAAGTTGATTTGGATGCCGGGCACATCGATATCGTCTGGTCCAAAGGGCATCGCAGCCGCAGGCTTCCGTTGACCGATCAGGTCATCGCAATCCTCGACACCTGTGACCGGACATCGCGGGCGCAGTTCGCCTCGCGGCGGACGTTTTTCGTTTCCGCGACCGGCAACCAGGTGACCACGGCAACCGTCGGGAAGATGTTCGGCCGGATTTGGGACCAGGCCGGGCTGGCCCGGCCGGTGGCCGGCCAGCAGCCCCGACCCTACGATTTTCGGCATCATTTTGCCTACGCCAACATCGGCCGATGGATGACCGCCGGCGACGACGTCACCGCGATGCTGCCCTACCTGTCGCGTTACATGGGCCATGCCACCTTTGAGAGTACGTACTACTACGTGCACACCTCGCCCGATTTCATGGCCGCCTACGCCGACATCACCGCCGGACGCCAGTGCCTGTTACCGCCGGTGGGATTCTGATGAGACGCGACCCGCAGACCGGCGCACCGGATTTCTTCGGGTTCGCCCGCGATTATCTGCACGCCTACATGCCCAAGACCAGGGGGCTGTCACCGAAAACGGTTGAGGCCTATCGGATCAGCCTGGAGTGCTTCCTGGACTACCTCGCCGCGGCCGAGCACATCGGACGCCAGCAGGTCAGCTTCGATCACTTCGACCGCCCACACCTGAAGGGATGGCTGGCCTGGATGACCGATCAGCGGCACTACACGCCCAAGACCGTCACGTTGCGCCTCAGTGCGGTCAAGGCGTTTTTGACCTACGCGGCCTACGAGGACCTCACCCTCGTCGCGCTGAGCCAGTCAGCCAAAGCACTCAAAGCGCCAGCGGGTCCCCGCCGGCCCGTCGAGTACCTCAGCGAAGATCAAACCCGGGCGATCCTTGCCGCGTTCACCGGGCAGACGGCGAAATCTCGCAGAAACCGGATGCTACTGATCCTGCTCTACGACACCGCCGCCCGGGTGGGTGAGATCACCGGCCTGACCCTGGGCGATCTGCACCTGACCGAACCTGGGCACATCCTGCTCACCGGTAAGGGCAACAAGACCCGCGTCGTGCCGCTGACCGCGAAGACCGTCGAGCACCTGCACGTCTACCTCGACGAGTTCCATCCCAATGTCGCGAAACTCCCGGCGACCAGGCCGGTGTTCTACAGCCCGCACCACGGACGACCTACCGAACTGTCCGCCGACACGGTCGCCGACGTGCTCAAACGCGCCGCCGCATCCGCACGCGCTCAATGCCCTTCGATCCCGGCGCACGTCCACTGCCACCTGCTGCGGAAAACCAAAGCCATGGATCTCTACCAGCAGGGCATCCCGCTGCCGATCATCATGCGTCTCCTCGGACACGAAAACGCCTCCACGACAGCGGTGTTCTACGCTTTTGCAACCCTGGACATGATGCGACAAGCCATCAACGCAGCTACCCCCGCGATCAATGCCCACACGGCCGATCCGCTCACCGAAGACCAACTCCAAACCCTCTACAGCCTCCGGTAGCCACCGAACGTTAAGCCGAGGAATCCGCCAGCAACCCCCGCCGCGCAGGCCATCTCTGCAGATCCTCGGTTTAACGAAAACCTCGGCATAATCGGTAT
>CAYLWH010000204.1:0-3455 GCA_964387245.1 uncultured Mycobacterium sp. | reverse complement strand
GGCGCCGACCTGGCTCTTGATGTCGTCGCCGACGATCGGCACACCGGCATCGGCGAACTTCTTGGCCCACACCGGATCCGAGGCGATGAACACCGGAAGCGCGTTGACGAATGCGACGCCGGCATCGATGGCGCACTGGGCGTAGAACTTGTCGGCCTCCTCGGAGCCCACCGGCAGGTAGGACACCAGCACGTCCACCCGGGCGTCCTTGAGCACCCTGACGACGTCGACGGGTTCGGCGTCGGAGATCTCGATGGTCTCGGAGTAGTACTTGCCGATACCGTCCAGAGTCGGGCCGCGTTGCACCGTGACGTTGGCCGGCGGCACATCGGCGATCTTGATGGTGTTGTTCTCCGACGCGAAGATCGCCTCGGACAGGTCGAAGCCGACCTTCTTGGCGTCCACGTCGAACGCGGCGACGAACTTCACGTCACGCACGTGGTAGCGGCCCAGTTTGACGTGCATCAGGCCCGGAACGGTCGAGTTCTCGTCCGCGTCCAGGTAATACTGCACGCCCTGCACGAGCGAGGACGCGCAGTTGCCGACGCCGACAATGGCGACCCGCACGTCCCCGGACGCACCCGGGGACGCGGTTGCGTTGTTCTCACTCATGGGTTCTCCTTATTTATCCGGTACTTCTTTGGTGCTGATCGTGGTTGTTGTCAGGCCTGGTCTGGCTGCTGGGCGACGCGCTCGGCGGCGATGAGGTCGTTGAGCCACCGGACTTCCCGTTCGCTGGACTCCAGCCCCAGCTGGTGTAACTGCTTGGTGTAACGGTCGAACGAACTGCCGGCCCGCGTGACGGCCTCGCGCAGTCCCTCCCGGCGTTCCTCCACCTGACGGCGGCGGCCCTCCAGGATGCGCATCCGGGCCTCGGCCGGTGTGCGGTTGAAAAACGCCAGGTGCACACCGAAGCCGTCGTCGGTGTAGTTCTGCGGACCGGTGTCGGCCACCAGTTCGGAGAACCGTTCCCGGCCGGCGTCGGTGAGCTGGTAAACCCGCCGGGCCCGGCGCAACTTGGTGGTTCCCAGCGGCTTTGCGGCACCGATCGGCGATGCGTCCTCGACGATCAGCCCGTCGGCCTGCATCCGGCGCAAAGCCGGATACAGCGAACCGTATGAGAACGCGCGGAACGCGCCGAGCAGACCGGTCAGCCGTTTGCGCAGCTCGTAGCCGTGCATGGGGGATTCGAGCAGGAGGCCGAGGATGGCCAGTTCCAACATCGGCGAACACCTCCTCGACACACCATACCGTTACGGTGGACCAACACCTCGGGACATAGTATCGCGCCGATATAAACCGCGCACGTTCCCCGCCGGCCGCAATCAACGTCCGGGCGGGCGAATGCGCGCGAGATCCGCCGACACGTCAATCTCAGCGGGTGCTGTTCCCAGCTCAGGAGGGGTAATTCACCCGCTTGGGCGCGCCGTCGGGATTCAGCGAGATGTATCCGCTGCCGAAATCGCTGGAGACGTAGACGGACAGTTCTACGGCGTCGGGTGTGGCCGGATCGTCCGACGGATCGATGATCAGATACGTGCTCTTGACCTCGGACGGTTTGATGCCGAGCGTTTCGGGGGCCCCACGCAGTACCCCGACGACGGCCTTGGTGTCGAACCCGGACAGGTCTACCGGCCGGGCGCTGTCGGACTTCGACGAACCCGTCGGGTCGTCCCAACCGCCGCGGTATGTGTAGTTGAGGACACGCCGATCCTCATTCGGGTCCGGCCGGTTCAGCGACGCGTAGTCGGGGTAGATCACCAGGCGGTAGCCGTTGGTGTCCCCGAACTTGGCCTTCATCTGCGCGAACAACCCGGTGAGGCCGTTCAGGGAATGCAGCTTCCGCGGCGGCGTCAACACCACGGGCCCCACGCCGTCGGGTGTGGCGCCGGGGTCGGGCGTGAAGCCCAGCGGCGACGACGTGTTGCCGAAGAATCCCCAGCCGATGCCGACACCCAGCAGCACCAGCACGGTTCCCGCCGCGTACTTCAAACCCCACCCGCCGACGCTGAGCGAGCGAGCCGGTTTCAGGTTCGGCAGCTGCACCGGCGCGTTGGCGGTCTGCAGGTCCGCCACCAACGCCTGCAACTCACCGAGGGTGGCGGCGTTGGTGGCGGCTGCCACGCGCTCCCGGTGCTCGACGCCGGAGAGCTGACCGTCGGACAGGGCGCTGTCGAGTACCGCGCAGGTGTCGTTGCGGTCGCTGTCCTTGGCCCGGGTGGTCGGTGTCTGACGGGTCGCCACGCGTCGATCGTAAGAGTTGTCCGGCGGCCCCGTGGCGCGGTCAGTCGTCGACGGGCCGCTGGGCACGATTGCCAGTCGCGCCTCAGTGCCCACCGCACCGACGTAGTCTGGTTGCGTGCGATTGCAGCGACAGGTGGTCGATTACGCGCTCCGGCGCCGTTCGCTGCTGGCCGAGGTGTACTCGGGCAGAACCGGCGTGACGGAGGTCTGTGACGCCAACCCGTACCTGCTGCGCGCCGCGAAGTATCACGGCAAGCAGAGCTCGGTGATGTGCCCGATCTGCCGCAAGGAACAGCTCACGCTGGTGTCCTGGGTGTTCGGGGACCATCTGGGCCCGGCGTCCGGGTCGGCGCGCACCGCCGAGGAACTGGTGCTGCTGGCCGCCCGCTATGACGAGTTCGCGGTCCATGTGGTGGAGGTATGCCGCACCTGCAGTTGGAATCACCTGGTGAAGTCCTACATGCTCGGCACTCCGCGCCCGGCGGGCCCTTCCCGGGGTTCGGGGAGTACTCGATCGGCGCGCGACGGCGCGCGCACGGCCAGTGAATAGCGACGAGCGCCCGGACCCGTCAGCCTCGGACAGCCCGCTCGGGTCAGGGGCTGACAGCGCGTGGGGGCGCTACCCGGCTGACGCGAGCGCCCCATCGAAGCCGACCGGACCCCCCGTGGGGCGGCGTGCGGCGCACGCGGAGGTTCCGCCCGACGTGCGGCCCACCGTCGTGTTTCCTCCGGTCCGCGACGACATCGACCCGAAGCTGCGCGACCCGATCGACGCCGTCAAGCGGGCGCTCGATCGGTCCACGCCGCCCAAGAGCCCGCCACCCCCCAAACCGCCGCGGACCGGAGGTGGCGGCCACGGCCCGACCGGCCGGCCTCCGCGGTTCGACCGGCGGGTGGTCCGCCGCGGGCTCTACGCGGGTGCGGCGCTGCTGATTCTGCTGCCGCTGATCACCTTCGGCATGGCCTATCTGATCGTCGACGTGCCCAGGCCCGGTGACATCCGCACCAACCAGGTCTCCACGATCCTTGCCGGTGACGGCTCGGAGTTGGCGAAGATCATTCCGCCGGAAGGCAATCGGGTCGATGTCAACATCGACCAGATTCCCGTGCACGTGCGCATGGCGGTGATGGCCGCCGAGGACCGTGACTTCTACTCCAACCCCGGCTTCTCGTTCACCGGCTTCGCCCGCGCGTTCAAGAACAACGTCTTC
>CAYLWH010000203.1:0-3571 GCA_964387245.1 uncultured Mycobacterium sp. | reverse complement strand
GGAAGAGCGGGTTCTGGCCCTTGGCGACACGCTCGGCGGAGATGGCCAGCAGCGGGCGCACGTAGGTGTCGAGCTTGTCCTTGGGGCAGTGGTCGGTGTGCAGCGCGACGGTGATCGGGTACCTGTCGGCGATGACGTGCGCGAACTCCGCCAGTGCGACCGCACCGGTCACCATGTCCTTGACGCCCAGCCCCGACGCGAACTCCGCACCGCCGGTGGAGAACTGGATGATGCCGTCGCTGCCCGCATCGGCGAAACCCTTGATCGCGGCGTTGATGCTCTCCGAACCGACACAGTTGATCGCGGGGAAGGCGAAGTGGTGCTCCTTGGCACGACCGAGCATCTCCGCATAGACCTCTGGCGTGGCGATGGGCATGAGACTTCTCCTTAGGCGTTCCGGCTCGACGGATGGTTCCCCGGCAGTATCGCAGGAATGCGGCGGCGTGGACACCTACGGGGCGACAACCGCGGCACGCATGGCCGCGGCCTCGAATCCGAACCGGACCGGGCCACCCACCGCGTGTCCGCTGTCACCGGGGCCGCCCGGTATGTTTGGGCGTCATGACCAGCACCACCCTTGCCCTCATGCCGGAGTTTCTGGACCCGATCAACCTGCTCGGTTACTTCGGCACGTGGGCCCTGATCGGGCTGCTGGCGGTCATCTTCATCGAGTCTGGCGTGCTGTTCCCGGTGCTCCCCGGCGACTCGCTGCTGTTCGTGGCCGGCATGCTCGCCGCGGGGACGGCCGCGGCAGCCCCGGAAGCGAACTTCCAGCTCTGGCAGTTGTTGTTGTTCGTCCCGATCGCCGCGGTGCTGGGCAGCCAGGTCGGGTACTGGATCGGCCGCAACATCGGGACCGCGATGTTCAAGCCGGATGCCCGCTTCCTCAAGCAGAAGTACCTCGACGAGGCGCACACCTTCTTCGAGCAGCGCGGCCCGTTCGCCATCGTGGTCGCACGGTTCGTCCCGATAGTGCGGACACTGGCACCCATCACCGCGGGCGCGGCCCGGATGAACTACGCGGTGTTCACCGTCTACAACATCGTCGGTGCGGTCGTCTGGGGCGTCGGCCTGACCCTGCTCGGCTACTGGTTGGGCCAGTTCGAGATCATCCAGAAACTGCTCGAACCGATATTCGTGCTGATCGTGCTGGCCTCCGTCTCCCCGATGGTCGTCGAGTGGTACAAGCGACGGCGCTCTGCCCGGGCCGCCGAGCCGGCCGACTAGGGGGTCAGCCCCAGCGCGCCGGCCAGCTCCCGCAACGCGGGCCGCGGATCGGCGGTCGGGTTCTCGCCGAGCACCTGCACCACGACGTGATCGGCGCCGGCGTCCAGATGGGCCCGCACCACCGTCGCGGCCCGCTCGGCGGTGCCCAACCCGACCAGCCGGCGCACCAGCCGGTCGGAGCCGCCGCGCACCAGATCGGATTCGTCGAAACCCTGCCGCAGCCACGAGTTGCGGTAGTTCGCCAGCCCGCTGTACCCCAGGAGGTGGGCGTGGGCGTGCGCGAGTTGCGCGGCGTCGTCGCCGGTGATCGAGACGGCCTGCTCGGACACCACCCACTTGTCGGGGCCCAGGATCTCCCGGGTGACGCGGGTCTGCTCTGGTGTGACGAGATAGGGATGCGCCCCGTCGGCCAGGCTGCCGGACAGCTCGATCATCTTGGGGCCCAACGCCGCCAGCAGCCGGGGCGGGCGGCCGACGCCGGGCTCGACGTGCGGCGGCACGGCCGCCATCCGCTCCAGGTAGGAGCGCATGGTGGCCAGCGGTTTGCGGTACACCCCGCCCATCGCGTACTCGACGAGCGGGGCGTGGCTGACACCGAGGCCCAGCACGAACCGTCCCGGATACAGGGCGGTCAGCGTGCGGGCGCCCGATTCGGCGGCCGACGGAATCCGAACGTGGATGTTGGCGATCCCGGTTCCGACGACGAGTCGATCGGTGGCGGCCAGGAAGCCCGCGGACTGGGTCAGACACTCCTTTCCGTTGATTTCGGGAAGGAACAGGGAGCCGTAGCCGAGCTCCTCGATGTCGCGGGCGACCTGTTGCGCCTCGGGCATGGGCCAGGTTTCGCTGGCCCACCAGACCCCGATGCGGGACGGGAATTCGATGCGGGCGCGTTCGGTGGTCGTCACGGTCGTGATGCTAATCCGCCTGACTTCGCGCGGATCAAACCCGCTGCGGTTAGAGATCTGCGTCTTTACATGAGACTTTAATCTCATTACGATAGGAATGTCTCACATTCGACCAGAGGGGGGCCATATGGCACTGACTCACGCCACCATGGATCGCAAGATCGACGAGCACTTCGGCTTCGAGGCCCGCGACGATGTCGAGGGTGTATTGAGCACGCTCACGACCGATGTCGAGCACGACATCGTGGGGTCCTCGTCGGGGCCCACACACGGCCGTGAACAAGCACGCGCCTTCTACGAAGGTCTCTTCTCGGACCTGTCCGAGGGCAAAGTCGAAACCGTCCGCAGGCTCTACGGGGACGATTTCCTCATAGACGAGTCCGTCTGGCGGGGACGCGCGCCCGGCACGCCATTCGGGCTGGAAGGTCGTGGTCGCCCCCTCGAATTCCGGTTACTGCACGTCGTGGAGTTCACGCATACCGGCGACATCCACCGCGAGAACGTATGGATCGACTTCGCAGCCATCCTGCGCCAACTTCCGCAGGACTGAGTTCATGCACAGGCAACTGGGAAGTCGTCGAAGAGCCCCGAACGTGTTGTCCGAGCCGGCCGGGCGAGACTGAACCGATGGTTGACGAAGCGGCTGGACGCCCGAACCAGAGACGCCGCACGCGAAAGGACCTGCTGGCGGCCGCCGCGCGGCTGATGAAGCAGGGCCGGCGGATAACCCTGGAAGACGTCGCGGAAGAGGCGATGGTGTCCCGCTCGACGGCGTATCGCTACTTCCCGAGTGTCGAGGCACTGCTCGTCGAAGCACCGATCGACCGCGCGGTACCCGCTCCCGGTGAGCTCTTCGAGGGCACGTCCTCCGAGGATCCGGTCGAGCGGATGCAGATCCTGGATACCGCGCTGCAGCAGATGATCTCGGCGAATGAGCCGGCGCTTCGGTTGATGCTCGCCCATTCCGTCAAGCATGGCGCGAACGGCGAACGGGAGGCTGCCTTTCCGGCCCGGCAGAACCGCCGGACGGCGCTGATCGAAGCGGCTCTCGAGCCGGCCCGCGACCAGTTCCAGCCCGCGGCACTGAAATCCCTGACGAAATCACTCGCGCTCATCATCGGAACCGAGTCCATGATCGTCTTCAACGATGTCCTGCAGACCGACGATGCCGAGGCCCGCAAGGTCCGCCGGTGGGCGATCCGTGCGCTCGTGGAGGCTGCGAAAAAGCCGAGCTGACAGCCGTCGTCACGGGTGTCGGGCGGACGCGGTGAGCTCGTCGAAAAGTGTACGCATCCCGGTAATTGAATGGGCCGGCAGGAATACGTCGCAGAACGGCAGCGCCGCGGCCATCGACCCGGCCAGCGGCCGGTAGTCAGGGGCAGCGGCGCGGGGATTGAGCCACACCACGAACGCGGCCCGCCGGCGCAGCCGCGTCA
>CAYLWH010000202.1:0-3580 GCA_964387245.1 uncultured Mycobacterium sp. | reverse complement strand
ACACCAGCTGCATTTGTCGCGGTTTACGAATATGGCGCGGTGAGGGGCGGGTGCTACTAAAAGTTGTCGGTTCCAATTTAAGTTGTCATCTTCCAGTTTTGGATGTCATCTGAATGTCATCGATGACATGAAAGTTGGAATTTAGGGTTGGCCCGCTTGTCGAGGGCGTCGTCTCGGAGGCCGCCGCCTCGCTCGCGGTGGACGCAATATTGTCGAAGGCTCCGTCGCGAGCGTCTTGAGCTGGCGGCGGGCCTTGCGCTGACGGTACGGGTAAGTCGCGTAGCTGTCGTTTCGATCGAATTTGTGTCGTCTGTGTTGGAGGCTACGGCGTTCACGTCTGCGGCTCATCGGCCGGGCCGTAAAGGGTGGACCGGTAGGACGCAAATGTTCGTTTCCCGAACAGTCGCCGCAGCACGCGTGCTGGTGCGGGGATGCCGGCTAGAAATCGTCGCTGCTCGGCGGGCGAGCAGTCCTGCAGGACCAGGCCGATGACGGCGAGCGCCAGCCGCACGTTGATCGTGGGCGGGTAGTCCGCGCCGCGCTCAATGCACTGTGCCCACTCGTCGTCGGTGAGGTGCTCGTCGATGAGGGGAACCACGGTTCGCTCTTCGTCGTGCATGTGTCTGTGTCGACCTTCACCGACAGCTCATCAACGGCGCCCTTTGAGTTGCACGGCGTAATTACCCATGTCCGAAAGTGAAGCGTCGGCCCAGATCACTGGTATATATCCGGCGGGTTTATCGGCTCACTGAGGCTCAGCAATCGCACCGGCAAGGACCGGATGGTCTGCGCACCATCACCATGGCGGGGGTCCAAGAGCTGGAGAGCCGGGAGCTGCTCTAGCTACTTCCACCAATGCTTCCCGCCGTGACGCCAATCCCCACACCCATGCCCGGGATTGCAGTTGTTCCACGGGTTCCAGTCAACCCAACCTGGTCCTGACACGCAGGCGCTCCAGATCCAGCCGTTCCAGCACAGGCCGGGGTCATCGTTGGCCTGGGCGCTTCCGGCCCCGGCGAGTGCGATTCCCGCCGACACCGCGAGCGTGGCCAAGGTGACGAGGATCATCTTCATGGCGCACACCTCCTGTAGGTGTGTACCCAGTTTAGGGCCAGCCGCTCACTGTAGCTGGCTAGTCTGAGCCCGGCGCATGCCTTGCCCGCTCCGCACCGGCCCAGCCCCTGGAAGCCAATCGTCGCGATCACCGGTCCGACCACGCTGCCCATCGAATTCGACCCTCGGACACTGAAACATCGAACACAGCCAACCGCCGTACGGAGCTGATCGCTGACCGGTCATGGGGGATCGTTATGCAAACGCTCATCAATGATCTCGCCATCGAAACGCCGCTAGCGCTTGAGGATTCGGCACAAGCCAGCCATTCCGCATCACCAACAAATTGTTGGAAGTCGATCCTCAAGTGGCTAGTCGCGGCGGGCGAGGGTAATCCCACACCGACTCCTGCCCGCGGCAGATTTGTCAGGCTTGGGCCGGACGGTCGCGGCAACCTCGTTGCAGGACGACGCCCGCTGTTGGCCCGGCCCCGATCTGGTGAGCCGGGCTGGCGCATAGGCGCTCGACCGGGGCGTGCCGACCTGAGGGCGTGGCACAGCGTGCCGCCTTCGGTGCGCACGTGGGTGTTGGTCTTGCCGATCCGGCGGGCCGCAGATCTCATGGTCGAGCCGGAGACCGGCCCCGCCTGCTGAACCGCGCACCTCACCGGCGGCCGTGCCCCAGGCTTGACCATCGACCGGGGGCTGGTCACCGAAGTTTAGGTCCTTCAGAGCTCCGCTATCGTCGGGGACCGGGCAAATTGACGTCCGGGTTCAAATTGACGTTCGGCGGGTTGACATTGACGTTCGGCGGGTTGACGTTAATGTTAGGGATTTTGCACTTGCCGTCGAGGTCGAGGTCACACGGAGGATCAAGAGGGGCGTTCTGAAGCGCGGCGTTGAAGCTGGGCTGGAAATTCGCTGGACTGGCTGTTGGGGTGGCAGCAAGAATCGCCGCCACGGCGACAGGAACTGTCGCAAGCATCGCTGTGAGATACATCTGACCAATTCGCATTTCCACATCCTTCCGACATCTCATGTTATGCCCGCAAGGATGGGCCCCGAGCAGGAATAACGCATCTATCTCAGCGGACCGCGAGGTGGCTCGAGAGACCTTAAAGAAATCGGTTCGATTCCATCCGCTGCTGGCAGGTCTGCTGCCCGGGGGAACACCAAACCGGATCGGGTCACGTCACCGGGGACGCCGAGTCCCTCACCGGCATGGTGTCCGATCCCGTGCCCCCGACACTGTGCCCCCCGACGGGGGGTCCCCCCGATGGTGGAATGCCCGCAGTTGCGACGGACGCGGGTCAAGCTGCGGCTCGACGGGAACCCTGATCGCCTGATCGACCGGTCTGCTGTTTACGTCCAACTACCGGATGCCTGACGACGAGCACCCAATTGCCGGGTGCGAGGTTGTCTTCCCGTCGGCCATTCGGCTCTGTACTGGTGCGTACCTAAGTAGCAAATGCACCTCTGCAGCCGGTCCCCGTCGTGCAGTGGTTGCCCAGGAATGACGCTGCGTATTCTTTGGGATGGTCCAGGTGTCACCCGCATAGCGCGACGCGATCGTGCCCGTTGCCCGGTTTTCCACGGATGTAGGCAGCCCCATGTCGTACGGAATCCGCACCGATGCGGTCATCCTGACGATGAAATCGACAAGCGTGGAGCCGCGTCTCGAGGCATCGCGCATTGCACTTGGCTCTCGCGTGAACAATCACTACGATGATCAGCAAATCGCGTACGCGAAGAGAATCCGGGCCGCTGGAGGTTAAAGGGGAATGAGTACGACGTTTGCCGCGCGGCTGAACCACCTGTTCGACACGGTTTACCCGCCGGGCCGCGGCCCACACACATCCGCGGAGGTCATCGCTGCGCTCACGGCTGAAGGTGTCACGATGTCGGCGCCCTACCTGTCACAGCTGCGCTCGGGCAACCGAACCAACCCGTCCTCGACGACGATGGCCGCCCTCGCCAACTTTTTCCGGATCAAGCCGGCGTACTTCACCGACGACGAATACTACGAGAAGCTCGACAACGAACTTACCTGGCTTGCCAGCATGCGCGATGACGGCGTCAGGCGCATCGCTGCCCGCACCGTCGGCTTGTCCCCGCAGGCACAGCACGATCTGGTCGTCAAGGCCGAGGAATTGCGGCGCCTCGAGCACCTCGACGACTGACCTCGAGGGCCTGCACCCAAGCCCTAGCGCACGAGCGTGCGATATTGTCGCGCGATCTCGATGATCCATTCCCGGTCGGAGTAGAGTAAGCGTCTTCGGGTTTTCGCCCCGGTTTTAGCGGCCGTGTTCTCCGACGAACGCCGGTCGACTCATGTCGCCGGGCAGCGCCGTCGCACACCGCCGTGATCCGGTTGCTCTACGACGAGTTGGCGGCTGGGGCCGATCTCGACGACCTATCGGCCAAGTGCGACGTGGCCGTCGACGACATCGTCGATGTCGGCCGGCGGTTCGCGCTAGCGCCGACAGCGATGTATCACCCACACCGGCGTCTCCCAGGACAGCACCGGC
>CAYLWH010000201.1:0-3584 GCA_964387245.1 uncultured Mycobacterium sp. | reverse complement strand
AACAACAAACAAAAACCACCAAACACACTATTGAGTTCTCAAACAACAGACCTGCTACATCTCATTGCCCACTTCGGGGCAACCCTGCCAGCTTAGACCAGATCTGACAGCACGGTCAAGACCCCGGATCGCGTCCATCCATGTGATTCGCGCCACCCGGTGGGGACTTCTCCTACGAGCCTACCCTCTCGATCTCCGCGCCCAAAGTCACCAGGTTCTCGACGAACAGCGGGTACCCCCGATCGATGTGGAAAACGTCGTGGACCTCGGTGTCTCCGTCAGCCACGAGTCCGGCCAGCACCAGTCCGGCGCCGGCCCGGATGTCCGAGGACCACACCGGAGCGCTCGACAACTGAGGGATTCCGCGGACCACGGCATGATGTCCGTCGGTGCGGGCGTCGGCACCGAGCCGGATCATTTCCTCCACGAATCGAAACCGCGCTTCGAAGACATTCTCGGTGATCATCGAGGTGCCGTCGGCAATGGCCGCCAGTCCGATGGCCATCGGCTGCAGATCCGTCGGGAATCCTGGGAACGGCAGGGTGGCGACGTTGACCGCTTTGGGCCGTTCATACTGCACCACCCGGAAGCCGTTGTCGCTTTGGGTGACGGTTGCCCCGACATTGTGCAGTTTGTGCAACACCAGTTGCAGGTGGGCAGGGTCCACACCCGTGACAGCGATGTCGCCACGCGTCATCGCCGCGGCAATGCCCCACGTCGCGGCGACGATCCGGTCGCCGATCACCTGGTGGTCGGCCGGATGCAGTTTCGGTACGCCGGTGATGGTCAGGGTCGGTGAGCCGGCACCGACGATCTGGGCGCCCATCTGGACGAGCATGGTGCACAGATCCACGATGTCGGGTTCGCGCGCCGCATTGTGGATGACGGTGACACCCTCGGCCAGAACCGCGGCCATCAGGATGTTCTCAGTGGCGCCCACCGATGGGAACTCCAGCTGAATCTCCGCGCCGTGCAACGAATCCGCCTCGGCGACCACACACCCGTGTTCGATGTTGCAGTTGGCGCCCAACTGCCGGAGACCCGACTGGTGCATGTCCAGCGGCCGGGAGCCGATGGCATCCCCACCGGGGAGAGCGACTCGCGCCCGCTTACAACGGCCCACCAAGGGCCCCAAGACACAGACCGAAGCGCGAAACTGCCGGACGGCGGCAAAGTCCGCGTCGTACTTCGGCTCATCGGGCGAGGCGATGCGAACGACGTCACCGTCTAACTCCACGGTGGCGCCCAGACCGCGCAGCACTTCCGCCATCAGCGGGACGTCGAGGATGTCGGGGCAGTTCGAGATTGTCGTGGTGCCTTCGGCCAGCAGACTGGCGGCCATCAGCTTCAAGACGCTGTTCTTGGCCCCCGCGACGGACACTTCGCCCGACAACCGGCTTCCGCCGGTCACCACGAATCGCTCTGCCACGCCGGTAAGTGTAGTGAGGGCGCTGGGGCACTGTCAGTTTCCCGCCCCGGCCGGCCCCATTACGGTGTGATCATGGCTGTGCACCTGACGCGTATTTACACCCGCACCGGCGATGACGGCACCACCGGGTTGAGCGATTTCTCCCGGGTGTCCAAGAACGACCACCGCTTGGCCGCCTACGCCGACTGCGACGAGACCAACGCCGCCATCGGGGTCGCCGTGGCCCTGGGGTCGCCAGATCAGCGGATCGCCGCCGTGCTGGGCCAGATCCAGAACGACCTCTTCGACGCCGGGGCAGACCTCTCCACACCCATCGTGGAACACCCCGAGTACCCACCGCTGCGGATCACCCAGGCCTACGTCGACCGCCTCGAAGCCTGGTGTGACGAGTTCAACGAGCCACTGCCGTCACTGAATTCGTTCATCCTGCCCGGTGGCTCGGCACTGTCTGCCCTGCTGCACGTCGCGCGGACGGTGGCGCGCCGCGCGGAACGCTCGGCGTGGACGGCTACGCAAAGTCACCCGGACAGCGTCAGCGCGCTGCCCGCCAAATACCTCAACCGGCTGTCCGACCTGTTGTTCATCCTGTCGCGGGTAGCCAATCCGGACGGCGACGTGCTCTGGCAACCCGGCGGTCCAGCGGCCGACAAACCTGAAAGCTGAACGCGCAGAATCGATTACCTGCTGCGACGGCGCGCGCGGGGCGACGGTCGCGACTCAACCCAAGACAGGAATGCGGTCAACGCACCACGATCCAGCGCCAGCTCGTAACCGCGACG
Organism: uncultured Mycobacterium sp.; assembly: GCA_964387245.1. Classification (GTDB taxonomy): domain Bacteria; phylum Actinomycetota; class Actinomycetes; order Mycobacteriales; family Mycobacteriaceae; genus Mycobacterium. Next base: position 1,376 of record CAYLWH010000201.1, on the reverse strand, counting down.
CCGGTCCGAGCGATCCGCGGCGGTGTCGCGCAACTCCAGGACGACGATTTCGTCGGTCATGATGTCGAATTCGTCACCGCGCGGTGCACGCCGGGACACGATTTCCAGGCCTCGTCTGCTGAGGCGGCGGTCCGGCCACCAGCGCAGGCTCGACAGGCGATAGTAGGCGGCTTCCTCACCGTGGTAACGGACCACACCGTGGCGCCAGCCGTGACCGCCGACGGCCGGGATGTCGCGCAGGATCGCGGCCGTTCCACCATGGCGCAGTTTCCACAGCCGGTAACCGAGCGCCAGCACCAGCAGTGCCAGCACACCAACGAGCACGACCATGACGATCATCGGCGTGCTCACGGCTGACCCCGATCCGTTCTAGTCGAGTTGGCCGATGGCGCGCAGCCTCGCCCGCCCCCATGAGGACTTCTCGGGGTCGTTCGAATCTGCATCCTCTCTTGCCGCGTCGGCATCGACCTCGGAGTCGAACTGAGCCCACTCGGTCAGGATGATCACGCCTTCTTCGGTCACCGACATGAACCCGCCGCTGGTGGCGATGCGCAGATCCTCATCACCCTCCCGCTCGATGCGCACCATCGCGTCTTCGACGAGCTGGGCGACCAGCGGGATGTGCCGCGGCAGGATGCCGATCTCGCCCGCCGTGGTGCGGGTGAAGACGAAAGTCGCTTTGCCCGACCAGATCTTTCGTTCGACGCCGACCACCTCGACGTCCATCTCAGCCATCTCGGACCACCCCTTCGTCCGCCGGGCGTTCGGTCGCCGACATCACAGCTTGGCGCCGAAGCTCTCGGCCTTCTTGGCCAGGTCATCGAGGCCGCCGATGAGGAAGAACGCCTGCTCGGGTAGATGGTCGAAATCGCCCTTGCTCAGCTTGTCGAAGGCCTCGATCGTCTCCTTTAGCGGAACGGTCGAGCCAGGCTGACCGGTGAACTGCTCAGCGGCCATCATGTTCTGGCTCAGGAAGCGCTCGATGCGGCGCGCCCGGTACACCAGCTGCTTGTCCTCTTCGGACAGCTCGTCGATACCGAGGATGGCGATGATGTCCTGAAGGTCCTTGTAGCGCTGCAGGATTCGGATGACCTCCTGCGCGACGCGGTAGTGCTCGTCGCCGACCACGCTGGGGTGCAGGATAGTCGAGCTGGAAGCCAGTGGATCCACCGCCGGGAAGATGCCCTTGGAGAACACCGCACGGGAGAGCTCGGTGGTGGCATCGAGGTGCGCAAACGTGGTCGCCGGCGCCGGGTCGGTGTAGTCGTCGGCGGGCACGTACACGGCCTGCATCGAGGTGATGGAGTGTCCACGCGTCGAGGTGATGCGCTCCTGGAGCTCACCCATCTCGTCGGCCAAGGTCGGCTGGTAACCCA
>CAYLWH010000200.1:0-3600 GCA_964387245.1 uncultured Mycobacterium sp. | reverse complement strand
AGGACGGTTCTACGTGGTCATCTACGAGGGCCGCGATCCTGTCACCGGCAAGGAGGGGACTGCCGCGCGCGGGGGTGACATCTGATCTGTGGTGCCGAGAGGCGCCGCTGGAAGGATGTGCACCATGCCTAAGCCCTACCCACGCGAGTTCCGCGAGGACGTGATCCGGGTGGCTCGCGGCCGCGAGCCCGACGTGTTGTTGAAGACCATCGCCGCGGACTTCGGGATCTCGGAGTCGTGTCTGACCAACTGGCTGCGCCAGGCCGATGTCGAGGACGGGATCAAGCCCGGTACGACCGCGGCGGAGAACGAGGATCTCAAGGCCGCGAAGCGCCGCATCCGCCTGCTCGAGCAGGAGAACGAGGTCCTGCGCCGGGCCGCCGCGTATCTGTCCCAGGCGAACCTGCCGGGAAAATGATGTTCCCGCTCGTCCGTGAGCTGGCCGATGACGGGGTGCCCGTCACGGTGACGTGCCGGGTTCTCAAGCTGTGCCGCCAGCAGTACTACCGCTGGACGAAGACGCCGGTCACCGATGGTGAGCTCGACGAGGCGTGGTTGGCCAACGCCATCTTCGACGCGCATGTCGATGACCCCGAGTTCGGGTACCGGTTCCTCGCCGATGAGGTCCGCGCCGCCGGCCACGACGTGTCGGACCGGGTCGTGTGGCGGATCTGCCGGGATCACGCCTGGTGGTCGCGCTTCGGCAAGCCCAAAGCCCGCAAGGGCTCCAAGCCCGGGACCCCCGCCCATGACGACCTGGTGCGCCGGTGCTTCACCGCGGCGGCGCCGAACACGGTGTGGGTCACCGACATCACCGAGCACCCCACCGCCGAGGGCAAGCTCTACCTGTGTGCCATCAAGGACCTGTGGTCGAACCGGATCGTCGGTTGGGCCATCGACTGCCGCATGAAGGCCCGCCTCGTCGTGGCCGCCATCGACATGGCCGTCGCCCGCCGCAACGGTGAGGTCGCCGGCTGCATCGTTCACAGCGACAGGGGGTCGCAGTTCCGCGCCCGGAAGGTGCATCGGGCCCTGACCCGCCACCGGATGGTCGGCTCCATGGGCCAAGTCGGCGCCGCCGGCGACAACGCCGCCATGGAGTCGTTCTTCGCCCTGCTGCAGCGCAACGTGCTCGACCGCCAACGCTGGGCCACCCGCGACGAGCTGCGCATCGCCATCATCACCTGGATCGAGCGCACCTACCACCAACGCCGACGACAGCCCACCCTCGGCCGGTTGACCCCCATCGAATACGAGACCACCATCACCCCACAGACGGCTGACGCCGCCTGACCCCACCTGTCACCCCGACGCGCGGCAGTCCCGGGTTGGCGTCGAAGTCGTTCACGCTGGCGCGATGAGCGAACGACGCTCCGACCCGGGAGGGACGGGCCTTTAGGCTCGGGCGATGAGATTCCCCGATTCGTGGAGCTTTCGTCAGAAGCCATCGGGTGCGTTCAAACACTTGTTGCGGTTACCCGTGTATCTCTTCCGCTGGCGACTCGGCTTCGTGCTCGGCGAGCGGTTCGTGTTGATCAGCCACACCGGCCGCACGTCGGGTCGCAGCTACCAGAGCCCAGTCGAGGTCGTTGAGCACGACAGGACCACCCACGAGTACATCGTCTGCTCCGGAACCGGGCCCGACGCTGACTGGTACCGGAACCTCAAGGCGGCTCCGGCGACGTTGATCCAAGTCGGGAACCGTCGATGGACGCCGAGACAGCGGTTCCTCGATCCCGACGAGGCGGCGCAACGGTTCCACCACTACGAAGCCGAACATCCCGGCGCATCTCGTCAGCTTCTCGAGATGATGGGCAACAGCTACGACGGCACCGACGAGGGGCGCCGCTCGATGATGGACCGGATGCCGATGATCGCCTTCACCGACTCCTGAAGCCATCTGCTGCTGGCAACAGGCGTGGGGCTCCTCGGGTCGTGACGAACCAAGTTCTAGGACCGCGACCTTCCGCTATGACGTGGGTGCCGCGGAGGATGGTTGGGCGGCGAGAAGCAGGATCGCTTCGATGCGTTGGTGAAGCGCTGGGGAGTTGTCCTCCCCGGCGAGTGCGCGGGCGAAGAGGGCGGCGCCTGCGGCGAGGACGATGATTGCCTTGGCGTCGAGGTCGAGGTCGTCATCGCTGGTGGTGTGCTGGTCGCGGTAGATCGTGACGGCTCCCGCGGTGAAGGTGCGCCAGAGGAGGTCGCGCAGTTCGGGTTGGTCCCGGAGCGCGGCGAGCAGTCCGGGAGCGGCGGCTTGGACCTCGGGTCGGGCGAAGATCTCGACGCTGGCGGTGGCGACCCAGCGGATCCAGCCTTCCTGGTCGACGCCTACGAACGGCGCCAGGTCGGGTGTGGAGCCGATGACGGCGTCGAGGACCAGGTGGGCTTTCGACGGCCACCGTCGGAGGACCGCAGCTCGGCTGACGCCAGATCGCGCCGCGATTCCGCGCATGGTCGTCGCGTCCCAACCCACATCGACGAGGAGTTGCCGAGCGGCGTCGAGCACCCGCTCGTCGATCTCGGGGTCGCGGGGGCGTCCCCCTCGCGTCGGTGGGGCTTGGCCGGTCGACGTCACGCTGATACGGTACCAGTGGTCTCGCAACTTGGGAACATTGGAGGGGCGTTGGCAGCAGCCGTGTTCGAACCGGTGCAGCTCGGTCCTCTGACGCTGCGCAACCGCATCATCAAGGCCGCCACCTTCGAGGGCGTGATGCCTCGGGGAGCGGTCAGCGACGACCTGGTGCGGTTCCACGAGCTCGTGGCGGCAGGCGGCGCGGCGATGACGACGGTTGCCTATTGCGCCGTGTCACCTGGCGGCCGGGTGCACCGCGACACCCTCGTCATGTCCCGCGACGTCCTGCCCGGATTGCGTCGCCTGGTGGAAGCAGTGCACGAGCAGGGTGCGGCTGCGGCCGCACAGTTGGGTCATGCCGGGTTGGTGGCCAACACGCGATCGAACCGACAGGCCACGTTGGCGCCGTCCACCCGACTCAGCGCCCCCGCGATGGGGCTGGTGCGCGGCGCGACCCAACGACAGCTCGATGAGGTGGTCGAGGAATTTGTGCGCGCCACCGAGGTGGCCGCCGAGGCGGGGTTCGACTGCGTCGAGATCCACCTCGGCCACAACTACCTGCTGAGCTCGTTCTTCAGCTCGAACCTCAACAAGCGGCGCGACCACTACGGCGGCAGCATCGAGAACCGGTCGCGGTTCCCGCGCCGGGTGGTCGAAGCGGTCCGGCGGGCGGCGCCGGCGCACATGGCGGTCATCGCCAAGTTCAACATGGCCGACGGCGTCCCCCGCGGCCTGTGGCTCGACGAGAGCCTGCCGATCGCCCGGCTGCTCGAGGCGGACGGGCACCTCGACGCCCTCGAGCTCACCGGCGGCAGCTCGCTGCTCAACGGCATGTACTACTTCCGCGGCGACGTGCCGATGCGAGAGTTCATCGCCACCCAACCCAAGCTCGTCGGCCTCGGCCTCCGTGTCGCCGGCCGGCGGATCTTCCCGCACATCCCCTTCGAAGAAGCCTTCTTCCTGCCCTTCGCGCGGGAGTTCCGCTCGGCGCTGGACATGCCGCTCATCCTGCTCGGCGGCATCAACGA
>CAYLWH010000199.1:0-3621 GCA_964387245.1 uncultured Mycobacterium sp. | reverse complement strand
ATTTTCTGTCCCCACGGAGGGGTGCGAAGCGCCCCTGATTTGCTGACACGAAAATAGAAGTGACCACAAGCTGGTGAGCGCAGGTAGGGGTGACCCGCCGGCGGTGGCGGTGTGGTTCGCGAGTCTGCGTGTGGTTATGCGGTGTCGGCCAGGGGTTGCAGGGTGACCCGGTAGCCCAGTGATTCGAGTTGTCCGATCGCGCGTGCCTTGGTTTTGGCTGGGATACGGCGGGAGAAGTAGTCGGCGCCGGGATCACGGTAGAACTCACCATTGCGCAGCATGTTCCAGGCGGCGATGAGCATGGCGTGTTCGACGGCGACGAGGGCTTTCATCGGGCCGCGACGGGCGGCGATCCGCTTGTACTTCGCCGAGAAGTAGGTTCCCTTGGAGCGAGACGCTGCCAGCGCTGCGGTGCCCAGGGCGCCTTTGAGGTAGCGATTTCCGGGGCGGGTCTTGGTCGATTTCACCCGGCCGGCGGACTCGTTCTTGCCTGGTGCGGTGCCTGCCCAGGAAGCCAGATGCCCGGCCGTGGGGAACTCGCTCATCTCGGCGCCGGTTTCGGCTACGAACACCTCAGCGATGGTCCTCGAGATGCCCGGGATGCTGCACAGTAGCTCCCGGGCCGCCTGAAAAGGTTCCATCGCCTCGTCGATGCGGGCCGAGAGCCGTTCGATATCGGCGGTGTGGGCGTCGATCCGGTCAAGGAACAGTCGGGCCATGAACGCGTGGTGCGTGGTGAAGTGTCCGTTGAGGGCCTCGGTCAGCGCCGCGATCTTCGACCGCAGTCGCCGTTTCGCCAGATCGGCGATCACCGCGGGATCGTCGCGTCCGTCGATGAGAGCCGCCAGCATCAACCGCCCCGACACGCCGGTGATGTCGGTGGCCACCGAGGACAGTTTGATCCCGGCGTCTTCGAGCAGCTTCTCGAGACGGTGGATCTCCCGGGTGCGCTCCTGGGTGATCACGGTGCGGGCGCGGGTCAGATCACGCAGCACCCGGATCGGCTCCGGCGGCACGAACGAGGCCCGCACCAGCCCATGGGCGCCCAAATCAGCGAGCCAGGCGGCATCGGACACATCGCTCTTGCGTCCGGGCACATTCCTGACATCACGGGCGTTGACCAGCATCACCTCGAAATGCTCTTCGAGCAGGTAGTAAAACGGCCGCCAATAATCGCTGGTCGCCTCCATCACCACACAGGTGATCTTCTGCTCGACCAGGTGCTCACGCAGCGCCAGGATCTGGTTGGTCACCGCACCCCACGTCGTCACCGTCGACGCGGTGCGCCTCTTGCCGACTCCCTGGATCCGCACACACACCTTCGCGTCGCGCTTGGAGATATCGACACCCGCGCACCGCGGATGCACCACATCCATCACTCACCACCGTTCCCGGACTCACGTCCGATACGAACTCGCTTGCGTAGGAGCGTGTTCCGGGGAGGGCGGGGTGAAAACAGGATTCTGACACGCGTGCTCAACAGGCAACAATCCACGGCTCCCGCGGATGACGAACATGCCCTCCACCACCAAACTAGCCCGCAGGCTCACCGGCACCATAGAGCGTCCGGCGTCAACCGAAACACCACGCCAGTGTCCCCCGAACAGGACAATCCCACCAGCGTCGTCAACGCTCACCACGCGCGGCAGATACCAAGGTGACTCGAGCCCCAATTTTCCTGCACCACGGCGGGGCACCGCCCCTGGGGAACTAGCCCGGATTCTTCGTGAAATGTTGTGTGTGTGTCGGGGTGTAGATAAGCGAAAATGCCTGTCCTGCAAGGGATAATTGGACTACTTCTCTACGGTTCAAAGATCCAGACGGGAAGGCACTTCGCAGGTGAAGAATATCGCGGTGGCATCGCGGGTGAAAGTTTCTGCTGACGGCCATGGTGTCGTGTCGCACGCGGGGATGGGGATGCTGCGGGAGTTGGCGGACCTGACCGGACTGTCGACGCAGGTCACGGCCGCGCTGGCGGACACTTATCGGGGACAGTGGATCTATGAGCCGGGTGCGGTGTTCGCCGATCTGGCTGCCGCGGTCGCCGACGGCGTGGACTGCATCGACGGTGTCGGGCAGAGCTGTGGGGATCGCGAGCACGTCCTCGGCCCGGCCGCGTCAACGACCACGATGTGGCGCCTCGTCGACACCCGGATCGACGCCGATCATCTGCCCGAGATCCGGGCTGCCCGCGCGCACGCTCGGGCCGCGGCGTGGGCCGCTGGTGCAGCCCCTGATGCAGGTCAGTGGCTGCACCTCGATGTCGACGCCACCATCACCATGGACCATTCCGACAACAAGGAAAACGCAGGCGCGACCTGGAAGAAGACCTACGGCCATCACCCGCTGCTGGTGTTTCTGGACCGCCCCGAGATCGCCGGTGGAGAAGCACTGGCTGGGCTGCTGCGACCGGGAAACGCCGGATCGAACACCGCCGCCGACCACGTCACCGTGCTGCGGTGGGCGCTGGAATCGTTGCCGGTGGCCTACCGGCCCGACCCCGATGATCCTGGCGCGCAACAGGTTCTGGTGCGCTCGGATTCCGCGGCGGCGACCCACACGTTCGCCGCCGCGTGCCGCACGGCGGGGGTGGGATTCTCCTTCGGCTACCCCGTCGACACCCGGGTGCGCGGCGCGGTGGAAATCCTCAACGCCAACGACGGCTGGTATCCGGCGATCGAGTCCGGCGACGGCATCCGCGACGGCGCCTGGGTCGCTGAGGCCACCGACCTGGTGGACATGAGCCGCTGGCCGACCGGGACCCGGCTGATCCTGCGTAAGGAACGCCCCGCACCCCGGGGCGCAGCTGCGGTTCACCGACTCCGACGGGCTGCGGGTCACCGCCTTCATCACCGACACCGCACCCGGAGTCATCGCGGGCCAGCTCGGCGGGCTGGAACTGCGGCACCGCCAACACGCCCGGGTGGAGGACCGAATCCGCCAAGCCAAGGCCACCGGGCTGCGGAACCTCCCGTGTCACCTCTCCGATGCGAACTCGGCATGGCTGGAAATCATCATGGCAGCAACAGATTTGGTGGCCCGGTCGCAACTGATCGGATTCGCCGACCAACCGGATCTGGCCAACAGCGAGATCGACACCTTCCGCTACCGGGTTCTCCATGTCGCCGCCCGCATCACCCGCGGCGCCCGCCAAATCCGACTGCGGATCGACGCCACCTGGCGATGGGCCACCGCCATCGCCCAAGGATGGCAACGACTTCGGGCAGCCTTCACCTAACGCCCAACCCACCGTCCACCCGACCCGAGGAACCCCCGGCCCTGGAAAGCCCGCACCCGAGCGACACCGGCCGACCAGTCATACCCACCTGCAACCATCAAGCCACACAGTCGGCCAGCACCGACTTCAACTGCCCCGACCAGGCCGCACGAAAAATCGAGGCTAACATCCACCCAACCAACTGAGTGTAATCATCCAAACTGATTCCCGTCACATTCACCTGGGTTGGAGGCTGGCTACTAGTTGAGTCGATAATCCACAGTTCATTGCCATTCCGACGGAACGCCACCTGTCTTCCATCTGGACTGACAACCGGGTTCGATACTGGCCTGGATAATTCACGCGGGTAGGTCGTGGTGGGGTGTCGTGAACGCGAAAAGTGC
>CAYLWH010000198.1:0-3632 GCA_964387245.1 uncultured Mycobacterium sp. | reverse complement strand
GTCGGTGTGGACGACGTCGAATTCGGAAAGCGGTTGCGCGCCTTCGTCGTTTCCGAACCTGGCGCCGCGCAGGACCCGGCGGAGGTCAAGCAGTACGTCAAGGACAACCTGGCACGGCACAAGGTGCCCCGAGATGTGGTGTTCATCGACGAACTACCACGCAATGCGACCGGCAAGCTGCTGCGACGTGTCTTGACCGAGATGACGGTCGACAGCTGACCTGAATCCTGTCGAAGGGCCAGAGGCCACTTGACGACCGCGGTACGGGCGGAGCCGGCGGTGTTGGCGGGGACGCTACGCAGTTGTTCAACTGAGCGTCATACTCGGCCTGGCTGAGGCAGGCTGAAGTCATGACGGATGGCGGCGACCTGGTCGACGCGGTGACTGGTCTCGCTGCGGTGCTGGAGCGGACGACGTTTCCACTGCCGGCGCCGTCGTCGTGGCCGGCCGAGCGGGATCGCCGTGAGCTGGCCGGGCAGTTGGCCGACTACCTGATTCCCCGGCTGCAGAGCATCGATGCCCCGCTGCTCGCGGTGGTCGGCGGCTCTACTGGCGCCGGGAAGTCGACCCTGATCAACTCGCTGGTCGGCGCCGAGGTCAGCCAGGCGGGGGTCTTGCGGCCCACGACCCGGGGCCCGGTCGTCGTGTGCCACCCCTCGGACCTGCCGTGGTTCGCCAACGAGCGGATTCTGCCGCAGTTGCCCCGGTCGTCCGGGCCGGATGGCCTGCGGCTGGCGCCGCATCCAGGGATCGGTCCGGGCCTCGCGCTGCTCGATGCCCCGGATATCGACAGCGTGGTGAGCACCAATCGCGAGCTGGCGGCGACCCTGCTCGCGGCCGCCGATCTGTGGATCTTCCTGACCACCGCCGCCCGGTACGCCGATGCGGTGCCGTGGCAACTGCTGCGCACCGCGCGCGACCGGGGCACGGCGATCGCCATCGTGCTCAACCGCTGCCCGCCGGAAGCGGTGAATGATGTGAGCCGGCACTTGTCGCACATGCTCGCGACAGGTGATCTCGGTGGCGCGCCGCTGTTCGCGATCGCCGAGCAGGCGCTGCGCAGCGGGCGGTTGAAGGACAGGGCGATCGCGCCCATCCGTACCTGGCTGACCGGCCTGACCGCCGACGCCGAGCAGCGCGCCGCGGTGGTGCGCTACACGCTGGACGGAACGCTGCGCAGCCTTTCGCCCCGGACCGACGCGCTGGCCGACGCGGCCGACGACCAAGCCGCGGTGCGCAAACAGTTGGAATCGTGCGTCTCCTCCGCACACGACGGCGCGCTGAAGCGGGTCGACGGCGCGATCCGCGATGGTGCCCTGCTGCGCGGCGAGGTGCTGGCCCGCTGGCAAGACGTCGTTGGAACAGGCGAGTTTCTGCGCAATCTCGAGTCGCGGGTTGGCCGGATTCGGGATCGTGTGGTGGCCGCCGTCACTGGTCGGTCCACGCCGGTGGAGGAGCTGGGGTCGGCGCTGGAGACCGGCATCGCCGCCGTGGTCGTGGCTGCGGTGGAGGACGCCGCGGAGCAGGCCTACGGTTGCTGGGCGCGGCATGAGGCCGGCGCGCGCCTGCTGACCGAGGAGCTGGCCCGTCCGGCGCCCGGTCTTGCCGACGCGGTCGAGCGACTGGTCCGTGACTGGCAGGAATTCGTGCTGAACCTCGTCCGTACCGAGGGCGCGTCGAAGCGGTCCGGTGCGCGGTTGGCGTCGTACGGAGTGAACGGAGCCGGGCTGGTGGTGATGCTCGCCGTGTTCAGCCAGACGGGCGGGCTGACCGGGGCAGAAGTTGCCGTGGCCGGCGGTACGTCGGTGGCCAGCCAAAAGGTGTTGGAGGCGATCTTCGGGGAGCAGGCGGTCCGCGGATTGGCTCGGCAAGCCAGGGAGAACCTGCTGGAACGTGTCGGCGAGTTGCTTGACCGGGACGCGGGCCGTTATCACGACGTGCTGAGTTCAGCGTCGTCGGTGGTGTCCGGTGACGAGTTGCGACAGGCCGCTGATCGGATTGCGACGGTGCTGCGGTGACGCTCACCGATCGGTTGGCGGCCCTGTCGTCGGTGGCTGCTCTCGGCGAGGGTCGGCTGCCCGTAGAGGTGCTCGCAGACCTGCGCGGTCTCGATCAGCGGGCCGGCGCCCGGCTGCGGTTGTCGGGGGAGCGCACAGTCGTGGCGCTGGCCGGAGCCACCGGCAGCGGTAAGTCTTCTCTGTTCAACGCAATCGCCGGCAAGCCATTGGCCACGGTCGGTGTGCTTCGGCCGACGACGTCGGCCACTCAGGCCGTGGTGTTCGGACCGGATGGCGCCACGGAACTGTTGGATTGGCTGGAGATCGGCGACCGGCAGCACGGCGATGCGTCGTCTGCTCCCGAGCTGTCGGGGCTGGTGCTGCTCGATCTGCCCGACCACGACTCCGTCGAGGTGTCCCACCGGGCCGAGGTGGACCGACTAGTCCGTCTCGTCGACGCCTTCGTCTGGGTGCTCGACCCCCAGAAGTACGCCGACGCGGTGCTGCACGACGCGTACCTGCGGCCGCTGGCGGCGCACCGCGACGTGATCGTCGTGGTCCTCAACCAGTCCGACCGGCTGGCGGACGACGAACTGGCCGCCTGCATGCGCGACCTCGACCACCTGCTGGTTGAGGACGGCTTGGCGGGTGCGCCAACGTTCGCCACGTCGGCGGTGACGCCGGACGGCACCGCGCCGCTGCGCGAGTTCCTGGCCTCCACCGTCGCCCAACACCGGGCGCGGACTGCGCGGGTCAACGCGGATCTGGACTCGATGGCTGCGCGGCTCGCGCCGCTGGTTCCTCAGCGACGGTCAGAACCGGCGCTGCGTGAAGGCGAGCGACAGCTCCGGACCGCGCTCGCCGGAGCGGCTGGTGTGCCCGCGGTGAGCGACGCCGTCGGCCGGGCGTATGAGCGACGGGCGCTGGCCGCCGTTGGGTGGCCCCTGCTGAGTTGGATCGGAAGGCTGCGGCCTGATCCGTTGCGTCGCCTGGGCCTGGGGCGGCCGACGGAGCAGCTGGAAGTGCTACGCCGTACATCGATGTCGTCCGGCTCTGCGGCGTCGCGCGCGGCCGCGGACAGTGCCGTCCGTTGTCTTGCCGACACAGCATCGGCCGGGTTGCCCTCGCCATGGCCACGGATGCTTCTCGAAACGGCAAGGTCGCGGGCGGCCGACGTCCCCGATGCCCTGGACAGGGCGGTCGGCGGGGCGGACCTCGGCATGGCCCGGCCACCGCGATGGTGGAGTTTCGTCTCCGCACTCCAGTGGGGGCTCCTGGGAACAGCGGTGGTGGGCGGGGCATGGCTGGGGCTGCTGGCCGTGCTGGCCTACTTGCAGATCGACCTCGACGCGCCTTCGCTCGGGCCGTTAGCGTTGCCGACGGTGCTGCTGATCGGCGGACTGGCGGTGGGGTTGCTGCTTCGGGTGGTGATCAGGCCATTCGTGGCGGTGGGTGCGTCGCGGCGTAGGCGCTGGGCGGCTGCCGAGCTCCATCGACGGGTCGACGCAGTGGGTGAGGATCTTGTCCTCGAGCCGCTCCGGGCCGAGCTGTCGGTGTACGGGCAGCTATCCGACGCGGTACACCGGCTGAGCCGCTGACCGGCGTCAGTTGCGGTGACCATCCGCCGCGAGGCTA
>CAYLWH010000197.1:0-3643 GCA_964387245.1 uncultured Mycobacterium sp. | reverse complement strand
GAAAAGGTCCTGTGGTGTCTTTCGATTCACTCCCGCGTCGCATTGCTCGACGGCGACGGCGAGTCACCCGTCCTTGAGGCGCTCATATGGACCATCAAGAGCTGGTGGAGCGTGCAAGGCGTTCGCCACGAAACCAGATCCGCGATGGTGCGAGCTCTCGTCACCTTGGAATGGTCACCCGAACTGTTTGAGCCGGTCGAAACGCCGCCGCCGGGCGGCGAAGTGGATGCAGTCCAGCGGGTCGTAACGCTCGTTGAACAGAGCAGGGCGTTGGGCGCTCAGCGGCGCGAGTATTCGCTCGCCTCCAAGGTGCTCCACTTGTTTATCCCATGGCGTATCCCTGTATATGACAGCTTCGTTCGGTCGCACCTCGGTATTCCAGAGCCCGGGGACCATCGCGAGGAGACTTACGCCCGCGTTGTCGACGAGCTATTCCGGGCCGCGCGAACGTCACCGCGACGAACCCGGCATGGATGGGTGAATCGGAGCCGCGCGCGTTGTTCCGTGCCTTGGACAAATACTTTTGGTGGGTCGGCAGGGGCAACGTCGGCACCGCGGTCGAGGCCAGAAACCCTTGGCGAATAATTGACGAGCTCGGTCTGGAATGCTCGTAAGAAGCAACTGCCGCGTACCGCTTCGGCGGCGGCACCGAGGCCCACTTCCCGATCCTGTTCGCGTCGGACTCGGCGAGCTTCATCCTCCGGACTCGGTACGTCTCATCCGTCATGGGCGGATGAGTCCGCCGTGGGTGGGCATACGGGTTCGGGCATCACCTCCGGGATCACAGCCAATTCGATCCGCCGCCCGTCGTCCTCGGCGGTGAAGACGTATTCGGCCCGCCGGCTCGGGGTGCCCGCAAAATGCGGGCCCACATCGCCGCGCTCAACTCCCGGCATCTCCAAAGCCTGCTGGATCGCGCCTTCGCCGGGGGACCAATCTGGGACCCCAGACGTGCTTGGGACCAGCTTCGGCATCTGACGGCGGCTGGACCGAGTTTGACCGCTGGTCACGTGGGCCCAGCCTAGTTCGGTGACCAACGGGCCCCATGTTGGTCAGGCAACGAACTCGATGTGTGCATGATGGCCATGGGAATCAGCGAGTCGCCCGTCGCAAGTGATAAGCGGCGCCGCAATGCCCTCGGCGAGTGCGACGTACACGCCATCGGCCACGGTATGAGTGTTACGCAGTTGGTAAGCGCGCTCCACGAATGCCTTTGTAGGCCAACGCCGAACGGGCAGGCGGCGGAAGTCGACCACCGTGACGAGCCCTTCATGATCGCTGATCAGCCGGCGGATGACCGCTCGGCGTATCGCGCCGATCACCTCCACATCGAAATGGGCAGGGGCATGCACCGTCTCGCCGCGCAAGCGCTGGGCGACCGCGGCTCCCGGGCGCGTCGCGAGAACGAGTTCGACGGCCGCCGAGGCGTCCAACACGATCATTCGGATCGAGCTTCGCCAACCAGTTCAGCCGCGTTCGCGCCGAGATCGCGGCGCGGCAACGCTGCGAGGTGATCGAGGACGTTGTCGAGGGACGGTTCTTCAGCGATTTCGGCCAGCCGGACAAGCAGAAAATCACTGAGGCTCATCCGTTGCGACGCCGCCCGGGCCTTCAGTTCGTGGACAAGTTCGTCAGGTACGTTGCGTATCTGAACCATGGTTGACATGTTAAGAGCGTATTCTACATGTTTGTAACATGTCTAGTTTGGATTGGCCAGACGGTGTCGGTCACGCAGCCAGCGTCGGCGGCGGTTTGGCGCCGATTCAAACCGCCCGGTGCGGTCCTTTCGGGTCAGTCTGGCCAAGGGCCATCTTTTGTGAAGCGCAAGTCGCATCCCGCACTCCACAGGAACCACGTTGCGGATGAAGTACCTGGCGTGGGGTTACACCAAGCGTCCCGCGCGGGGCGGCACTCGGCAGCGAGGTGTTGTTCGCGCGCATACAGCAGGCCGAACGTGAATCCGTTCTCTCCGTGGGCCATGCCCGCGGTGAGCGCCATCCTGCGCAGCGTCCCGGCGGCCACGACGGTGTCCTGGTGGTCGCCGAGAACGGATTGGATCCGTTTGTATCGCTTGACATTCCGTCCTTTACCGAACAGTTCGGCCGCGTACCGGGCACGCTTGGCGGCCTTGCGCGCCATGCAGCAGTTCATCGTCACCCGTAGTCAGCGCCGCCTCGAGCCTGCGGTCGGCTTTCTGTGCTGCGCGTGCGGCGCTCTTGCGGATCTTCTTTTCAGGGGCTTCAAGATGTACCGGGGAGTTGGTGCGCCAGGATCATAGGGTCGCCAGGATTTCCCGGTAGCGAGTCGTATCCATCGCCTCGGCCACCGATTTCCGCGCCGGCAGTTCGATGGCCTTCAGATCCATGCTGATCCAGGCCCGCACCGGCCCCAGGACCAAGATGTCGGACAGATCGTTGAGTGCTTCGCCGAACCGGTGCTTGTGGACCTGGCAGTCGCGGACTTCGCCCAGCAGTCCCGCGAACTATCTCAGGTCTTTCGTCGAGGTCGGTGGCCGCCTCGCCTCGGTGTCGAGTTGACCGCCGAAGACGCGCAAAGTGCTGTGCAGCCGGCGGATCGCTACTCGCGTGCCGTGTATCGGATCCTCGCCGCTGCGCAGCCCAATGTCGCCGGCGACAATGCCGTCTATCTGGCGCTGAGGTAATCGGCGAGCATTGCCACGGCCGACGACGGCAACTCGGGCACCGGTTGTTCGTGCAACGCATGGACCAGTTTCGACGGATAGCGCGACGGCATGCGCCGGCAGCACGCAAACGGCGTCGCAGCCGCTTCGGGCTGGCGGTCGGCAGCTGGACCCAGTTCCACTTCGACCTCGCGCCATTTCTGCAGCTGGTCGCCGACCAAGGCCCGTACCGTGTCGTCGGCGACCTCGGCGTACACGGCGCGGTCCGGCGGGACACTGATCCAGTAGCGCCGACGGTGGGTGCGGATGGTCGCGACGGCATCGAGTTCATTTTCCCAGACGCAGGCCATCGAGCAGTCTCGTCAGTTCCGCCGGCGGGCGATCCGACAAAGGCCAGGTCAGTTCGGTGCGGCCGCCCTTCGCCGGAACCTTGACCTGCCAGCCGGTGTCGTCGTCCCCGTCGGGGCGGCGCACCAACACACCTTGGGCCTGCAGGTCGCCGTCCGGGGTGTCGTAGTAGGCACTCGTCAGGTCGACGGTGTCCCCGTCGACGCGGCCGCCATCGACCAAGTCGTCGAGTACAGGCATCGTGAACTCGTCGTCGACATCCCACTTATCCTCGCGTTCAAGAACATTGGTTGCCGAGACGGGTTCCCAGTGGTGCGGCGCACCAAACTCCTCTGCCGTCGGCTATTGAGGCTCGGCAGGCGACGAAACAGATGGACCCCCGGCCGTCTGGACACCCATCGGACACGGCGCCATCTGCGACGTGAACCGACAAGTGTCCACGGCGTTCAACCTCGCTATTTTCTATCCGACTATGTCGTGGCGGGTATCGTCGCTGGTCATGACAAGTGCTCTTGCCAACGTCGCACCGGGCGTCATGCAGTTGCGCAATTATGAACGGAAATGGTTCCGCAGCGATGTGCTCGCCGGCATCACTGTCGCCGCGTACCTCATCCCGCAGGTGATGGCATACGGCACTCTGGCAAACCTTCCGCC
>CAYLWH010000196.1:0-3689 GCA_964387245.1 uncultured Mycobacterium sp. | reverse complement strand
GCTCGCTCGATGGCGCTGTCGATCCAGTCGTCGCCGTTGCCGAAGGCTCCCCCGCCGAGTCGGGTCAGCAGAACTGTGTTCGAGCCCCCGGTGCTGGCCTGCTCGGCGGCGGCCAGCAGGGTTGCTTGGTAGGCGGCCTGGAGGATCAGCCGCGCGAACAGTTCCCAGTCGTGTTGGGGTAGAGACGAATAGGCGACCGGTAGCGCCGAACAGAAAGCTTGCGAGACAAGTCTGCGCTCCCCGCCGGGCACGTCGGTGACCTCGACGCCGCTGTGCAGACCAATTGCCAACTGTCCGCGTAGCAGGTCGAGCAGGTCTTCGTGGGCTCCGTCCAGTAGGTCCGTGATCGCCGTGAGACCCTCCCTGGTGCACAGTGCGTAGCCGTTCTGCATCCGCCACAGCCGGCTGGCCGGCAGGTCCACCAAGTCGGACAACGCCGACCCGAGGCCGGCCAGTGCGTCGAGTTGACGGTCGCTGGTCTGACCGACCCGATCGCCGACCGGCACGCAGTAGTTGCGAAAGATCGTCGCCGCACCGGCCGCCATCGCGCACGCCGGCCCCTGGGTGTGGTCGTAGGCGTAGCGCGCTACCCCCTGCTCGGGAGTGACATGCTCAGAGGTCATCTCCAGCAGATTGAACTGTGAGGCGACCTGGAACAGGGCACCTTCGTATGCGGGGTCGGCGTGCAGCGCCCGGACATCCCCGATCAGTACTTGCACCGAACTGCGTTGTCCTCGATCCGGATTCACGCGCGAGCGCAGCTCGGCCAGCGTCGGCATCGTCAGGTTCCCGATGCCGTAGCGGTTGCCGTTGACTGCCGATACGAGTTCGTCGCCCTCCACGCGTAGCCGGCGCTGAGTGGCGGAGTAGCCGTCCTCCCGGAATCCCGTGATGCGTTCGAACCAGTCGTGTGAAGTCATCGGCACTCCTCCTTTCGTCCTGCGCGCTTTCGTCCTGCGCGTTGACGCAGGACCTCGTGCTGCGCTTCGGTGTCGGGGACCCGGAGATGGGCCTTTCTGGTTCCGCTCCGAAGTTCCCGCAGGCGTCGCAGTGTTCCCGCGTAGTCGAGACCCTCTTGCTCGATCAGCCAGGATCCGATGACTGTTCCGGTGCGGCCCTTGCCGCCCCAGCAGTGGACGTAGACGACCTCGCCGCGCTCGAGCTCCTGCCGGATGTGCTCGAGGATCGAGTCGTAGCCCGCTTCGTCGATGATGTACGTGTCGGGGATTTCGAAGCGGTGGTGTTCCGGCAGGCTAAGGCCACGGTCTTGGGCCTCGGCGATCAGGAGTTCGTGGTAGGGCTTCAATGGTTGCCCGCCACCGGCCAATTCGTCGGCTTCGGTCAGGTCCACGTAGGAGCCGACGCCGGCGTCGAGAAGAACCTGCCGTTTCCGGGCAGCCTTCACCGGATCTGTGGAACCCGGATACTCACCGGCAAGCAGCCGCCCCGGTATCACCCACCAGGCGTGGATGATCTGGTCCTGCGGCCAGGTCGAGCCTCCCAGAGAATTGTCGTCGAATGTCATCGCTGTCCCCCCATCGTCGAAGTTGTGTGTCGAATTCGGTTGTGCGCGAGCGCATCATGCGAGGCACCCGGGTTGGCTCGTCGAAAAATCCCACGCCGAACATGGCATACCTATTGCCCACACCGAGCGTTGGCACGATCACCCGTTGGCACCCCGGAACCCAGTCGGCCAGCCCACCACCAGTCGCGCCACGCCTCGGCGAGCAGCTGCCGGCGGTTGTTCACGTCGCGGAGAACCGAACCGTTGCAACGCAGTTCGATCACTCCGTCATCGGGCATGATCGCGGTGACCTCGATGCGCGGAGCGGAACTACCGCTGCTCCCGCTCGGCGCGGGACAACTCCGCCAGCACCGCCTCGAGCCGCTCTTCGCTCAAAGCGCCGCGCCGGTAGCACGACCGGGCCATCTCGCGCAGGACCGGGATGGTGAAACGACGCCGCCCGCTCTTGCCGATGCGGATTGGCTCGATGATCGAACCGTCGGGGTAGGTGAAGATCTCCTCGCGCATCCCCCAGTACACCCACTGGACCGACTTGCCGAAGAACGTCGCCGCCCCGCTGGTGCTGAAGAACTTCTCCCCGACACCGACCGGGTCGCACGGCTGCTCGTCGGCCGTCTGGATGGCCGGTGCTTCGGACCGCGCGCCGGCCTCGGCGAGCGCCAGTTCGATCTCCTCGCTCAGCGCGCGGACGCTGGCGGTGGCCATCGCCGCGTGGTCGAGGCTGTCGACAGCGCGGACCTCGACCCGCAGCGCCGCATCGATCTCGTTGTACCCGCCGTCGACCGGGCACGGCGCCAGTGCGCGGCCCATCAGCAGGTTGAGCCCGTGACGCTGCAGGACCAGGCCCAGCCGGCGGATATGCTGCTCGCGGCACAGATCCTGCACCGGGAACGGCACCCAGATATCGGTGCGGGTGCCGATGGCCAGGCTCAATGCGGCAACCACCGCCTCCACCTCCGCCAGGTCATCGCGGGATGCCGCCTCACCCAGTTCGAAGGGATAGATCTCGGCGATCACCGCACCCTGCTCGGCCGCTTTCTCCGCGAGGTCCGCGCGCTGCGCGGTGTTGCGATCTCCTACCACGATGACGGCATTGCTGGTGTTGATGGACTGGGTCATCACACCACCCCCTTCCTGAAAGTCTCCGGCTCCATATGTAATTCGCCCAACAGATCACCGGACGGTGCCGGCGAGTTGCCTTCCGGGCGCTCAGTGAATGCGGTCATCGTGACCACCCCCCTCAGACATTCTGATTTAGATCATTGTCGCCCAAATAGGTATTTATTGCAACTTCCGTGATAAATGCTAGGTTCTACACCCATGGGCGACAAGCTGACAGCACCACACACTGACGCAACGGTAACAACAGGGTCCGACAAGAAACTCCACGACTCGACCGGCCGCGCCCTGACGGATTACGTCCGACCCTCGGTCGCCGTCGACACGGCGCTGCTGACCCGGGATCCGCAGCGGGGGCTGGTGGTCCTGCAGGTGGCCCGCGCCGACACCGGGAAATGGGCCCTGCCGGGCACCTTCCTGCACGACGGCGAGACGCTGGCCCAGGCGGTCGAACGCGCGCTTGGCGACAAAGCCGGTGTACACGGAATAAGACCGCGGCAGTTGCACGTGTTCGACGCCCCGGACCGCGACGATCGCGGCTGGGTGCTCTCGGTGGCTCACGTGGCCGTGGTGCGCCCCGATCAACTGGAGTCGCTGGGGTCGGGCTCGGCCACAGAAATCCGCCTCGTCCCGGTGGACAGGCCCGGCGTATTGGTCTGGGACCATTCCGACATCGTTCGCTTGGCCAAGCAGCACATCCGGTCGCGCTACCTGTCGAGACCAGACCCTGACAGGCTGCTCGGAAACAAGTTCACGCTGCGCGAGCTGCAACTGGCCCATGAGGACGTCGCCGGCCACGAACTGCCGCGCGACAAGTTCCGCCGCACGATGGAACCACACCTGATCGCCACCGGCATCATCAACGACAACACCGGAACCCGCGGCCGACCAGCAGAGTTCTTCCGCCGCAAACCGTGACCGACAACGAGATCGGGTCATCGCTCCTGCACGATCAACCAGGAGACACGTCCTGACCAGGACTACTCCTGATGACGGCAACCCACGATCACATGTGGCGAGGCCCCAGCCTCCTCAGACCGTCTAG
>CAYLWH010000195.1:0-3730 GCA_964387245.1 uncultured Mycobacterium sp. | reverse complement strand
CACGTCAGCGTCGCCTGCGACGAGGCCACCACCGAGGAGCACGTCGCGGCGGTGCTGGCCGCCTTCAGCGTCACGTCCGCCGCTCCCGTCGTGTCCGCCGCTCGCGTCAGCGCGGGCATCGGTACCCGCACCTCGCAGTTCCTCACCCACCCGGCGTTCACCAGTCATCGCACCGAAACGGCGATGATGCGCTACCTGCGTTCGCTGGCCGACAAGGACCTCGCGCTGGACCGCACGATGATCCCGCTCGGGTCTTGCACGATGAAACTCAACGCAGCCGCCGAGATGGAGCCGATCACGTGGCCGGGGTTCTCCCGCCTGCACCCGTTCGCGCCGGCCTCCGACACCCCGGGCATTCGCCGGCTCATCGCCGACCTGCAAACCTGGCTGACCGACATCACGGGCTATGACGCGATCTCGTTGCAGCCCAACGCCGGGTCGCAGGGCGAGTACGCCGGGCTGCTGGCGATCGCCGACTATCACGCCGCGCGCGGTGACACCCACCGAGACGTGTGCTTGATCCCGTCGAGCGCGCACGGCACCAACGCCGCGTCGGCGGCGATGGCCGGTATGCGGGTAGCCGTGGTGGCGTGCCGGCAGAACGGTGACGTCGACCTCGACGATCTGCGTGCCAAAGTCGCCGAGAACGCCGAGAGGCTGGCCGCGCTGATGATCACCTATCCGTCCACCCACGGCGTCTACGAGCACGACATCGCCGACATCTGCGCGGCCGTCCACGACGCCGGCGGCCAGGTCTACGTCGACGGCGCGAATCTGAACGCCCTGGTCGGGTTGGCCCGGCCCGGCAGGTTCGGCGGCGACGTCAGCCACCTCAATCTGCACAAGACATTCTGCATCCCGCACGGCGGCGGGGGTCCCGGCGTCGGCCCGGTCGCGGTGCGCTCACACCTGGCGCCCTACCTGCCCGGGCACCCGTTGGCCGCCGAGCTTCCGGGCGGCCGCCCGGTGTCATCGGCCCCGTACGGCTCGGCGTCCATCCTGCCCATCACCTGGGCCTACATCCGGATGATGGGTGCTGAGGGCCTGCGTGCGGCCACGTTGATCGCGATCGCGTCGGCGAACTACATCGCGCGCCGCCTCGACGAGTACTACCCGGTGCTCTACACCGGCGAGAACGGCATGGTGGCCCACGAGTGCATCCTTGACCTGCGCGCCATCACCAAGGCCACCGGCGTGACCGTCGACGACGTGGCGAAGCGTTTGGCGGACTACGGATTCCACGCGCCGACGATGAGCTTCCCGGTGGCGGGCACGCTGATGGTGGAACCCACCGAGAGCGAAAGCCTGGCCGAGGTGGAGGCATTCTGCGAGGCGATGATCGCCATCCGCACCGAAATCGACAGAGTCGGTTCGGGGCAGTGGCCTAAAGACGACAACCCGCTGCGAGGCGCCCCGCACACCGCAGAATGCCTGCTGGTCACTCGGTGGGAGCATCCCTATACCCGCGAGGAGGCGGGTTACCCGCTGGGCAAGAACTTCCGGCCCAAGGTGTGGCCGCCAGTGCGGCGGATCGACGGCGCCTACGGCGACCGGAACCTGGTGTGCTCGTGCCCCCCGGTGGAGGCGTTCGCCTGACCGGAGGGCATCGGCTGCGCCCGATTCAGCCCAGCAGGGCGGTGAGCGCGTTCATCATCTCCGGCGAGGCCGAACTCGGCACGTTGTGGTAGGTGCCACCGGTGAGCTGTGCCACCGCTTCCCACGTCGCACGGTCCGGATCGTCGCCGACGTTGACGATGTTGACTGCGATGGGCCGTGCCGGGTCTGCCCGGGACCCGAGCAGTGCCTGCAGGCCGGCGCCGTCCAGCGATTGGTCGGTATGCGGGCCGGAGGTGATGATCAGCACGGAGTTGGCCTGTCCGCCGCGGAAATGCGTCTGCGCGTCGCCGTAGACGTTGCGCAGCGTGGTGAACGACACCAGTCCTCCCGCGCCGGGACCGACGCTGTTGAGCGTGCCGGTGAGCCGTTGGGCGCGCGACTCGCCGTCGACTTGGTCGCTGAGCGGGCCCAGCGTCACCAGGGTGGTGCCCAGCGCGCCGTCGAAGGTCGTCAGCCCGACCGCCGAGGTGGGTGGCATGGCTGCGATGCGCGCGTTGAGAGCACTGACCACGGGAGCCAGGTTCAGCGATCGGTCCAGCATGATCGAGGTGGCTTGCCCGCCTGCCGGCGCATTGAACGCGTCGGCGACGGCAACCCTCGTCGCGTCGTCGCCCGGTGACAACACCGATTTCAGGGGCGCGAAGTCGACGACCTCACTGCGCGGCGGCGTGGCACCCTCGACGCGGAATCCGACCTTGGCCAGTTCGGCGGACTGCTCGGGCTTGTGCAGGAAACGCTCGAATTCGCTTGCCGCGCTTTTCTGTTCCGCACTGATCCAGTCCCCGGTCAGGAGCACGGAAGGGAAGTCGGCCACCGGAGCGGGGCCGGGCGGAGACCATGCGGCCAGCGAACTGTCGGCGTCCGACAGCGACGCCGCGCGGGTGAACAGCTTCTGCTCCGTGGCCACCACGGCGTGGAGCGGCGCCCGGGCGGGGTCGCCGTCGGCCAGCAGGCCCTTGAATGCTTCGGCGAGCGAATCTCCGTCCAGCTCGGGCTGGCCGCCGAGCAGTGCGCTGACCGCCCCGATACCCGCGGTGACCGGCTCACCCTCCGGGGCCGAGGCCGCGGCCACCGCCTCGGCCGCCAGGTAGGAGGCGTCGCTGTCGCCGGTCTTGGGCAGTGTCAGGCGCAGCGATCCCCACCCGGGCAGGTTCAGTCCGTCCAGTGAGTCCGGCTGATTCTGCAGGGCGGGCAGGGTGGCCCAGGTCTGTTGTTCCAGCGCCGGCTTGAGTTCCGGGCGAACGGCCAGCAGTACGGGGGAGCTGGCAAGCGATGTGGGTGTGCCGGTCGTCGCTGGTCCGCCCGCAGCCTGTAGTCGCGCCGTCGACACCGAACTGGCCGGTATCCACAGGGCGGGTTTGTCGCCCAGATCGGAAGGCCACGTGCCGACCAGCCCGTCGATGACGGTATCGGAGTCCGCCCGGGTGACGTTGACCGATGCGCACATGTCGCCGACGGGACCCGCCGACTCGTTGAACCTGCCGGCGGCCGCGGCGATCGCATCGGCGATCGCCGGGTCGGCCATCACACTGACCTTGGCCTGACCAGCCAGACACCGGTCGGCACCGGTACTGGACCGATTAGCCAGCGCATCGCCGAAGAACCGCCAGACGACGGCGCCGGCGACGAGCACGACAACGGCCACCAGGGCCGCGATGACCGCGGGGCTCAGCCCGCGTCTCCGCGCGTCGATCACGCGGTGGCTGCCGGTCCATTCGTCGCTGGACCGGCCAGGCGGGTCAGTAGTGGTGTCGTCGGATCGCTGCGGCCGCGGACGCGATTTACCCGGCTCGGGGAGGCTGTGTCTGCCCATGTTGCGACTACTCGCTTCCCGCAGCGCGGGCCTTGGCCTCGCGCCGACGCCGGTGCAGGATCGGCTCGGTGTAGCCGTTGGGCTGCGCGCCGCCCCGCAGAATGAGATCCTCGGCGGCCTTGAACGCGATGCTGGCGTCGAAATCGGGTGCCATCGGCAGGTAGGCGGGATCGCCGCCGTTCTGCCGGTCGACGATCGGCGCCATCCGCTCCAGGCCGGCCCGGACATCTTCCGCGCTTATCACGCCGTGACGAAGCCAGTTGGCCAGCAGCTGGCTGGAGATCCGCAACGTGGCGCGGT
>CAYLWH010000194.1:0-3730 GCA_964387245.1 uncultured Mycobacterium sp. | reverse complement strand
CACTGACATGTTGACCGCACTACCGGCGTGTCCTGCATGCCCGGCCCGCCGGTGGGTCGATGCTTCGGCCAGGAGCGTGACCGGAGGGAGACGCGGTGGAGCCGGGCGGGGTATCGAGCACGAGTAGGACCGACGGGCTGGTCGTGGCCCGGGCGGGCCGGGTGGCAGCGACCGAGGACACGACGCTGCCGTGGGTGGTGTTGGGCGGGGCGGGTGTGCCGATCGAGCCGGTGGCGGAGTTCTTGAGGGACTTGCTGGCCTGTGGGAATAGCCCGGCGTCGTGTCGGTCCTACGCCTTCGATCTGTTGCGCTGGTTCAGGTTCCTGGCCGCTGTTGACGTGGAGTGGCAGCGTGCCACACGGCTGGAGGTCCGTGATTTCGTGTTGTGGCTGCGGACCTGCCACAACCCTGCCCGGGACCGCCACCGCAGTGGCACCGCCGCGGCGGGGTCGGTGAACCGGCGCACCGGCAAGGCGTGTCTGTCGGCCGGCTACGCCCCGGCGACGATCAATCACGCGGTCTCGGTGATCGCCGGGTTCTACGACTTTCATCTGAGCACCGGGCAGGGCCCGGTCGTCTCGCCGGTGCCGTCGAACGCCCGTGATGGGGGCCGGATGGACGCCCATCACAATCCGCTAGAGCCGTTCCGGGCGCACGGCCGCGGCAGCTACCGACAAAAACAGCCGGAGCGGGAGCCGCGGGCGGTGCCCGACGACGTCGTGGAGGACCTGTTCGCCGCGTTGGACTGCCACCGGGACCGGGCGCTGTTCTCGATGTTTCTCTCCAGCGGGGCCCGGGCGGCGGAGCTGCTGGGGATGAGTGTCGCCGATGCCCGCCCCGGGCAGGGCCGTATCTACGTGCGCAGCAAGGGGTTTGGTGGTGCGAAGCAGGCGTGCCCGGCGTCCCCGGAGGCATTCGCCTGGCTGACGCTCTACCTGGGTGAGCTGGCCCAGCTGGAGGGCCTGCACCCGGGGCCGGACGAGCCGTTGTGGTGGACGCGGCGGAATCCGCTGCGCCCGTTGACCTATACCGCGTTGCGGGCCGTGTTGAACCGGATCAACGACCGGATCGGGGCGAACATCACGGTGCACGATCTGCGGCACACGCTGTGTCTGCGGCTGATCGCGGATCCGGGCATCAGCCTCATCGATGTTCAGCAGGTGATGCGGCACCGATGGATCACCACCACCAGCAGCTACCTCCGGCCGCGGACCGACGAGGTGATCGCGCGGGTGGCCGAGCACTACACCCGCCCCCGCCCGGCCGCCGCCCCGCCCACCGGCTGGGTCTTCGACCCGGCCGACCTGACGGACGTGTTCGGGACCACCCGGTGACCCGGAACGGGCGGATCGCCCGCACACCGGTGAGCGCGCGGGAACCGGACCCGCCGGTGGTGCCCCCGCAACCGGCAGAGATCGCCGCTGGATCGGTGCCCGGGCGGGCGGGCATCGCGGCGCCCGAGCTGGCACGGATGGCCGAGGGTCTGCTCGTGCGCCCGAGCGCCGCGCAGCGGCGCCGCCAGCAGACCACGGTGAGCGGGGTGCTGTGCTGGCTCGCGACCTTCCCCGGCCAGGACTGGCAAGACCGTTGGCTGCTCAGCGGCTCGGACCTCGAGGGATCGTCATGGGGGCCGGCAGGGCTCTCGCGCGGTCAACGCGGCGCCTTCACCACCGGGCTCGGCGCGCTGCTGGCGCTGCGAGCTGTCCGCCCGTCCTACGGTTGGCTGTTCTCCAGCCGCCTGCTCGGCGTCTACGACGCCTACCGCCGACACAACGAGGTCGAGGTCTTCGCCACGCTCGACCAGCATCTGGGCGAGCGCGGCGGCAACGCCGAACACGGCGCCAACGCGTTGAACCTGTTGACCCGCATGGTCATCGTGACCGGCAAAGACGTGTTGGACCTGGACGTCGGCGACTTCACCGACTACGCCGCGGCACGAAAGAGCAGCGGGCGCCCGAAGGAATCGTTGGGGCTGGCCTACCAGGTACTGCACGCCCACGGTGGCCTGCCGGGATGCCCGCCCACGCTCGCCCGATACCACCACACCGGCAAACGCAGCCCGGCCGAGCTCGTCGACCGCTACCCGATCGCCGACCGCGCGGTCCGCGACGTTTTGGTGCACTACCTCACCGAGCGGTGCGCGGTGCTCGACTACGCCTCGCTGGTCAACCAATCGCAGATGCTGGCCGGCCTGTTCTGGGCCGACCTGGAACGTCACCATCCCGGGATCTGCTCGGTGAACCTTCCCGAGTCGGTCGCGGACGCCTGGAAGCAGCGGATCCGCGTCCTGCCCGACGGCCGACCCCGGCTGAACTACCACGCGGTGCTGTTGGCCGTGCGGGCGTTCTACCTCGATTTGCGCCAGTGGTCGTTGGAAGACCCCGCCCGCTGGGCCCGATGGGCCGCGCCGTGTCCGATCCGTCAGGCCGACGTCCACAGCTACCTCAAGGAAACCCGGCTCCGTCAAGCCCGGATGCAGCAGCGCACCCGCACTCTCGCACCCGTGCTCGGTCGACTCGTCGCCGCCGCCGAGGATCGACTGCGCCTGGCCGGCCTGGTGTTACAGGCCGCCCGCGCCGCCGCACCCGGCGAGGAGTTCACCGTGGAAGGCACGCGGTATCGGCGCACCGGGCGGCCCGGCCCCCGCCCGGGGCCCATCGCCGTGTTCATCACCACCGCCGATGAACCCGGGCCACGGGTGAATGCCGAACGTGATGAGGACAACGCCTTTTGGATCTGGGCCGCCATCGAAGTCCTGCGCCGAACAGGGGTCAGGATCGAAGAATTACTCGAACTGACGCATCTGAGCCTGCGCCAGTATCAGGCCCCCACCGCCGAGATGGTTCCGCTGCTGCAGATCAGCCCGTCCAAGACCGACCGGGAACGGGTCATCCCAGCCGCTCCCGACCTGGTGGCCGTCCTTGCCCGGGTCCTGCGTCGCGTCAAGGCCCCCGAGGGTCAGGTGCCGCTGCTGAGCCGCTACGACGCCCACGAGCGCACCTTCGGTCCGCCTCTGCCGCACCTGTTCCAGACCGACTTCCAGCACCGGCGCCACGTCATCAGCCCTGGGCACGTACGCAAATTACTCATCGGCCTGGCCGCCAGGGCCGGGATCGTCGATGTCGACGGCACGCCGCTGCGGTTCACCCCGCACGACTTCCGACGGATTTTCGCGACCGAGACCGTCAACGGTGGCCTGCCGATCCACATCGCCGCCAAGTTGTTGGGTCACCTCGACCTGAACACGACCCAGGGGTACGTCGCCGTCTATCCGCAGGAGGTCATCCACCATTACCGCCGCTACATCGATCAACGACGCGCCGGGCGCCCCTCCCTGGAGTACCGCGAACCGACCGACGTCGAATGGCAGGAGTTCCGTGACCATTTCAGCCTTCGGAAGGTGGCGCTGGGCACCTGCGAACGGCCCTACGGCACACCGTGTGAGCATGAGCATGCCTGCCTACGCTGCCCGATGCTCCGCATGGACCCCACCCAGATACCCCGCCTCCTTCAGATCGAGGCCAACACCCGGGAACGACTCGAAGAAGCCCACCAAATGCAGTGGCTCGGCGAGGTGTCCGGGCTTCAGGAAGGCCTGCGGCACATCGCCGAGAAGAATAGGCAAGCCCAACGACTCAAGGAGCTGGCCGATCCGACAACCAGCCTCGACACCCTCGACTGATAACCGCAAACCACCCAAATATCGGTCATCCCTGGTGCAGAGAAGGGT
>CAYLWH010000193.1:0-3764 GCA_964387245.1 uncultured Mycobacterium sp. | reverse complement strand
CGGTGCGCTCGTCAAGTGTGGGGTCGAGGATGACCATGATTTCGTATGGACGCATTAGAACCTCATCACCTCCTATGGTCGTAGTGCGGCCACGGCGTATTCCGTGGCAGGAGGGTCGCCTGCGTCGGCAACCGGCCCAGGCTACAGGACGGTGGCGCTGACATGCCAATTCCCGCCAGCCGGAAGCCGGCCAACAGTTCCGCTGCAGCGCCGAGAGCTCAGCGTCCGCGCAGGGTGGTCGCTTCGGCGTAGTCATGGTCGGTGGGCACCGGCGGTACCGGAACGGGCTTGGGCCGCAACCACGCCGGTATCCAACGCGGTGGACGGTCGGTGGCACCGTCGAACGGTCCCCCGGCCGGGTCGTCGACGCGGCCGTCCCAGCGGGCCAGGTCGAGGTGCGGGCGGTAGATCTGTCGGATCACCAACGCGCACAATGACACCACCGCGAGGTCGCGCAACAGCACCGTCATGGTGAACCATTCCTCGGGCAAACCCTTGTTCTGCTCGCCGTAGAGATAGAGCATCCGCGGCACCCACACCAGGGCGTCGACGGTCATCCACGCCAGCAGGACCCGGCGGTGCGGCAAGGCCAGCACCGCCAACGGCACCAGCCAGAGCGAGAACTGCGGGCTCCACACCTTGTTGGTCAACAGGAACGCGGCCACCACCAGAAAGGCCAGTTGTGCGACCCGAGGCCGCTGCGGCGCCGTCAGCGCGATGTAACCGATTGCCGCGCTGCACAACACAAACAACAACACCACCACCGAGTTGAGCTGCACCGGTGGTTCCCAGAAGCCGAGGTCCGGATCGAAGCCTTTCCACCCGGTGAACGACTTGAACACGTTGTACAGCGAGTCCATGTCGTCACCGCGACGGGCGTTGAGCCGGAAGAACTCCGACCAGCCCCGCGGAAACAGTGCCATGACGGGCAGGTTCACCGCGAACCAGGCCACGACCGCGGCGGCGATCGTTTTCCCGACCTGCCCCAGTCGGCCGGTCCGTACGCCGAGCGCGATCAGGGGTAGCAGCAGCAACAAGGGATACAGCTTGGCGGCCACGCCCAATCCGATCAGCACACCGGCGAGCACCGGCCGGCGCCGCGCCCAGGCGAACATCGCGCCGGTCGCGAAAGCCGTTGCCAACGCGTCGAAATTGGTGAAGGCCTGGAAGATCAGGATCGGCGAGCCGGCGACCAGCGCGGCATCCCAGATCCGCCGCCCCGACAGCCCCGCCGCCGCCCATACCGTCACCAGCCACGCCAGCGCCAGGCCGAGTGCGGCGATGTTGAAGAACATCACCACCTCTGCCACGACCGGCAGCGCGGCTGTCTTCGTCATGACGGTGTAGGTCTTGGCCAGTGCCATCGAGACGTACTGGTACAGGCCGGTCAACACCGGATACTCCATGTAGCGCACCGCGGGGGTGCCGTCGTACTGCGTCTGGGGCTGACCGGTGGAGTCCGTCTCCAGCCAACTCGACTTGTAGGGAAACTTGCCCTGGCTCAACAACTCTGCTCCGTACAGCGGCACGGTGTCCGAGTAGCACAGTTGGAAATAGGCCCGTTGGTTTGCCCAGTTGGCCACCTTCTGGTCGGCGCCGCCGGTGCCGACGGTCTGCAGACACGGTGACTTCGTGATCCACCCGAGCGCCAGGAGCACCAGCGCGATGGCGAACATGACGCGCAGCGGCGTGAGGAACCGTTGCCTGCCGATCAGCGCGTGTCTGCCGACGGGACCGCCCACCACGTCGGAAAGTGCTTCGACAAGTTCGTCGTTGCGGCTGGGAAGGTCGCGTTCGTCGGCGCTGCGCAGATCGCTCGCCAACGGCCGCGGTGAATCTGCCGGTGCCGGGGAGTTCTGCGTCTCGGTGACCGTCACGGGGCCGGTGCCGGCGCGACGGCGTTCGGGTCACCGGGCGGTGGCGGTGCCACCGGCACCGGCGGCGGGGGCGGGGGCGGGGGCGCCGGCACCGTGGTGGGCGGACCCAGCGGAATCGTGATGCCGGGCGCCACCACGATGCTCGGCTGTATGACCGTCCCGGGTAGCGGAGCCGGCGGCTCCATGTCCGGGGGTGGCGCCTCCGGGCCGGGTGCCGGGGGTGGCGGGACGTACACCGGTACCGGCACTCCCGCGTAGCCGCCGATCTCCGTCGGCTTGGGGAAGGACTCGAAGTCGGTGCCGTCCAGCGCCCCGTCCATCGTCGCCTTCCAGATGTCGGCCGGCAGGCCTGACCCGTACACCGGGCCGCCCCACTGATTGACCAGTGGACGGTCACCCTCGGTGGTGCCGACCCAGACCGCCGTCGACAGCGACGGCGTGAATCCGACCATCCAGGCGTCGCGGTTGGCTCCGGTGTCGCCGAGTTGGTTGGTTCCGGTCTTGGCCGCCGAAGTGCGGCCGCCGGCCAGGTTGTGCCCCTTGGACCAGCCGGCGATCGGTTGCATGGCGGCGGTGACGTTGTCGGCGACTGCCGCGGAGATCCGCTGGTCGCCGCTGTTGTCCTGGGTGTCCGCATCGAAGAGCACCTCGCCCTTGGCGTTGACCACCTTCTGCACGAAGTGCGGCGCGCGGTATACACCCGATGCCGCAATGGTGGCGTAGGCGGACGCCATGTCGATCACCCTGCTCTGATACTGGCCCAGGACGATGCCGTTGTTGGGCGGGCCGCCCTTTCCGTCCTCAGACAGCGTGTGGTCGACGCCGGGGAAGCTCGTGGCGATGCCCGCTCGGTGCGCCGCGTCCGCAACGTCCTCCGCACCGTTCTTCAGCTTGAGCATCAGCCGGTAGTAACTGGTGTTCAACGAACGCTTCAGCGCTTCGGCGATGTTGCAGGTGCCGCAGCCGCCGCCCTCGACGTTGCCGATCTTGATCCCGTCGACGGTCAGCGGTGAACTGTCCACCTGATAGCCCAGACCCATCCCCTGCTCCAGCGCCGCCACCAGCGCGAACACCTTGAACGCCGAGCCGGTGGGCAGCCCGGCCTGCGCGAAGTCGAATCCGTTGGCGTCCGAACCGCCGTAGTACGCCTTCACGGCGCCGGTCTTCGGGTCGATGGACACCACCGCGGAGCGCACGTCGGATTCCTGATCGTCGAGCGTGTCGGAGACGGCCTCCTCGGCGGCCTGCTGCGCGTTCGGGTCGATGGTCGTGGTGACCTGCAGTCCTTCGGTGTTCAGTTGCTGCTCGGTGATGTTGAAAAGGTCGAGCAGTTCCTGGATCACCTGGCGCTCGATCAGGCCGTTGGGTCCGGTCGTCACGTTCTGGTTCTGCGCCTGATCCGGGGGGATGGTCCACGGGAACACCTGCGCGGCACGCTCCTCCGGCGTCAGGCCGCCGATGGTCACCATGCCGTCGAGGACCCAGTTCCATCGCGCATCGGCGCGTTCGGGGTCGACGGCCGGATCCAGCGCCGAGGGCCGCTGGATGAGCGCCGCCAACAGCGCGCCCTCCGCGCTGGTCAACTGCTCGACGGGCTTGTCGAAGTACGCCTTGGCCGCCGCCGAGATGCCGTACGCGCCGCGGCCGAAGTAGATGATGTTGAGGTAGGACTCCAGCACCTGGTCCTTCGACCACTCGCGCGACATCTTCGTCGAGATGACGAGCTCCTTGGCCTTGCGCACCACGCCGCCGAAGCCGGTGCGCTGATCCCCGACGAGCGCGTTCTTGACGTATTGCTGGGTGATCGTCGACCCGCCCTGCAGGTCGCCGCCGAAGACGTTGTTCTTGAACGCGCGGGCGAAGCCGGTGAACGAGAAGCCGGGGTTG
>CAYLWH010000192.1:0-3832 GCA_964387245.1 uncultured Mycobacterium sp. | reverse complement strand
GTTCCGCAGTTTCGGCTGGCCGAGCCGGCTGCTGATGATCAACCAGTTCGGCATCAACCTCGGCTTCTACATGCTGATGCCGTACCTGGCCGGCTATCTCGCCGGCCCGTTAGGGCTGGCGGCGTGGGCGGTCGGGCTGGTGCTCGGGGTCCGCAATTTCGCCCAGCAGGGCATGTTCATCGTCGGCGGCACCCTGGCAGACCGGCTCGGCTACAAGCCGCTCATCGTTGCGGGCTGTCTGCTGCGCACCGCGGGCTTCGGGCTGCTGGTGTTCGCCCATTCGCTTCCCGCGATACTGATCGCCTCAGCGGCAACGGGTTTCGCCGGGGCACTGTTCAACCCGGCAGTGCGGGCCTACTTGGCCGCCGACGCCGGGGAGCGTCGAGTGGAGGCGTTCGCGGTATTCAACGTCTTCTACCAAGCCGGCATCCTGGCCGGGCCGCTGGTCGGGTTGGCCTTCATGGCGGTCGACTTCCGGCTCACCGCGGCGGGTGCGGCGGCGGTGTTCGCCCTGCTGACGATCGCCCAGTTGTTCGCCCTGCCGCGGCGCGACGCCGACCCCGCCGAGGCCACCACCTCGGTCCTGCAGGACTGGCGCACCGTGGCGGGCAACCGCTCGTTCCTGCTGTTCGCCGTCGCGATGATCGGTTCCTACGTGCTGTCCTTCCAGGTCTACCTGGCGTTGCCGCTACATGCGACCAACCTCGCGCCTCAGCACGCATCGGCTCTGATCGCCGCCATGTTCGCGGTGTCCGGTGTGGTGGCAGTGACCGCGCAGTTACGTGTCACCCGGTGGTTTTCCAGCAGGTGGGGATCGAGCCGCTCACTGGTCATCGGTATGACGGTGGTCGCGCTGTCATTCGTGCCGCTGATCCTCCTGCCGGACAACAGGTTCGGGGACGTGACGGCGATTTGCGCGCTGTTGGTGAGCACCGCGGTGTTGGCGATCGGATCGGCCGCGGTCTTCCCTTTCGAGATGGACACCGTGGTGGCCCTGTCCGGCGGAAGACTGGTCGGCACCCACTATGGCTTCTACAGCACAATCGTCGGCATCGGCATCCTGGCCGGCAACGTCGCCACCGGGGCGCTGGTGCAGGCCGCGCGTGAGCGGGGCGTCGGATTGGTGGTGTGGGTGGCGCTCGCCGGGATCGGGCTGCTCTCGGCGGCCGCACTGCGCGCGCTGGCCCGCAACGGCCACCTCCAGCAGCAGCCTGATCGCCAAGCGGTGACCGCAGTCCGGTGACAAACAGACCCTTGTTGTTCGGCATCCGGCCGACGCAATGCCCTAAACAGACGCAACAACACAGATGGAGGTTCCCGTGTTCAATTCCCTGCGGCGCGTAGCCGGAGCGCTCATGGTCGGCGGAGTGGTGGCCGTGGTCACAAGTCCGTCTGCCGCCGCTCACATCGACGCCAAGCTCGATGGTGCCGGACCCGGCGGATTCGGGGTGATCACATTGGGAGTGCCCACCGAGGCGGGCAAGCCGGCCACCACCAAGATTGAAGTCCGCATTCCCGACGAGACGCCGCTGCGCACTGTGCGGCCACAGCCGGTGGCGGGCTGGAACGTCGACGTCACGAAGCGCAAAGTGGATCCACCGCTGCACAAGGACGACGGCACGCCGGTCACCGAGGTGGTCGACTCGGTGACCTGGACCGCGACGGGCCCCGGTATCGCGACAGGGCAATTCGCTCAGTTCGCCCTCTATGCCGGTCCGCTACCCGATGCCGACACGCTAGCGCTGCCGACAACGCAGACGTTCTCCGACGGCACCACTGAGGCCTGGACAGAACCGGCGACCGGGAGCGACAAGCCGAAGTTCCCGGTGCCGACTGTGACGATCGCGAAGCCCGCCAGTAGCGTGCTCCCCATCGTGGCCTGGACGGCGCTCGGCCTTGCGGTGACCGCGCTGGCACTCGCGGTGCTCGCGATCGATCGGGCCGCGCGTCGTTCCGCGGTCAACGCTGGACCGCCGGCGGACTGCACGCTCACACCCGCCGCGGCGCAACCGGTGACCGCCGAATGACCCCGTCGCCTGGTCCCGCGGCGCAGGGTGTCCGGTGAAGCGCCGCTTCTCGCTGGGCCTGGTCGGCGCGGCCGCGCTCGTCGCCGTCGCGGGTTGCGGATCAGCGCCGGCGCCGTCTGCGGGGTCTGACTCAACGTCTTCGGCGGGGTCTTCGACGGGTTCTTCGGCGGGATCTTCGGCGGGGTCGCCTGCAAACGCGCCGAATGACGCGGCCGTGATCACCGTGACCATCTCCGCCGGAGTGGTCACGCCGACCAACGCGGATGCAGAGGCCGCAGTGGGACAACCGATCGTGCTCGATGTGAGCAGCGATGCGGCCGACAGCATTCACGTCCATTCGGTACCCGAACACGTCTTCGACGTGCAACCGCGCCCCGGTCAGCGGTTCGAGTTCACCGTCGGAGTACCCGGGCGTGTCGACGTGGAACTGCACGACCTGAATCGCACGGTCGTCACCATCGCGGTAAAGCCTTGATGCCCGAAACCACCGAAACCCTCCTGGCGCACGGGATGGGCGGTTCGACCGACCTACCCTTGCCACTGGCGTACGCGCTCATCGGAGGCGTATGGGCGTTGGTCGTCACGTTCGCCGTGGTCGCCGTCGCGTGGCGCACACCCCGGTTCGACCCGGCCAAGCCGGGACGGGACTTACCGCAGTGGGTGACTTCCGCGGTGGATTCCCCGGGCATCCGCCGGGTCCTCGCAGCGGTGGTCTTGATCGCCACGGTGTGGATTGTGGTCGCGGCGATTTGGGGACCGCAAGACAGTGACAACGCATTACCGGGCGCGTTC
Organism: uncultured Mycobacterium sp.; assembly: GCA_964387245.1. Classification (GTDB taxonomy): domain Bacteria; phylum Actinomycetota; class Actinomycetes; order Mycobacteriales; family Mycobacteriaceae; genus Mycobacterium. Next base: position 1,013 of record CAYLWH010000192.1, on the reverse strand, counting down.
TACGTGCTGCTGTGGGTTGGACTGGTCGCGGTGTCGGTGGTTGTCGGTCCCATCTGGCGGGTGATCTCGCCGGTGCGCACCGTATGGCGGCTGGGGACGATGCGGCGTCGCGGCGGGGTCGCCGCGGATGCGCGCCGCCGGTATCCGGCCGGCTTCGGTTACTGGCCGGCGGTGCTGGGCCTGCTCGCCTTCGTGTGGTTGGAACTGGCCAGCCCGGATCCCGGCTCGTTGACGGCCATCAAGATCTGGATCCTCTGCTACGTCATGGTGATGGTCACCGGCGCCACGGTGTTCGGGTCGACGTGGTTTGCCCGTGCCGACCCCTTCGAGGTGTACAGCGTTACGGTGTCACGGCTGGCACCGCTCCGGAGAAACGCCGCCACCGGCCGCGTCGTGGTGGGCAATCCGCTCGATCATCTACCCACCATGCCGGTTCGGCCGGGCACCGTCGCGGTGATGGCGGTGCTGCTCGGGTCCACCGCGTTCGACAGCTTCTCCCAATCCAAGGCGTTCAGAAACTTCGTGGACCGCAATGCCGCCGCTGTCCCGTTCGTCGGCGACTCCGGCGGCGGCTCAGTGCTGCGGACTGCGGGCCTGCTGCTGTTCGTCGTCGTTGTGGGAGTGAGCTTTACCGCCGCGGCGCGCGCGACGGGGGGCGTCACCAGCGAACAACGCCGGGCGTTGCCGGGCCGGCTGGCTCACTGTCTGATCCCGATCGTGGTGGGGTACATCTTCGCGCACTACCTGTCCTATCTGGTCGAGCGCGGACAGGAGACCATCGTGCGACTGACCGATCCGCTGGGCCGGGGCTGGCACCTGCTCGGGCTCGACTCCGGCGACGTGGTCTATTTCCTGTCGCTGAATCCGACGCTGCTGTGGACCATCAAGGTGGCCTGCGTCGTCGTCGGACACGTCGTGGCTGTGATCGCCGCACACGACCAGGCGTTGCGGGTGATACCGGTGGGCCATCAACTCACCGGACAACTCGCCATGATGCTGGTGATGGTCGCCTA
>CAYLWH010000191.1:0-3841 GCA_964387245.1 uncultured Mycobacterium sp. | reverse complement strand
GTGAGCGGCTCTACGTCGGGTTGTCCCGGGCGCGTGACCAACTCGTCGTCTGCGGTGACCCCGAGTTCATCCGCGACGTCGGCGGACCTGACCTGGCGAGCCGGCTCAACCTTACGTAAGCGGTGGAGTCGGTGGCCTCTTCAACTCGACACGGGTAACTCCCGCGCTGCGCAGCCCGGCGGCGCGGCCGACAGGCGATGGCGAAGGTGATCCGCTAGACGTCAAGGAAGCGAACGTCTTTGGCGTTGCGGGTGATGAAGCTGCGGCGGGCTTCGACGTCCTCGCCCATCAGAATGGAGAACAACTCGTCAGCGGCCGCGGCGTCGTCGAGGGTGACCTGACGCAACACGCGTACGGACGGATCCATGGTGGTTTCCCACAGTTCCTTGGCGTCCATCTCGCCGAGGCCCTTGTACCGCTGGATGCCGTCGTCGGTGTTGATCTTCTTGCCTGCGCCCAGTCCGGCCTCGAGCAGTCCGTCGCGTTCGCGGTCGGAGTAGGCGAATTCCGGTTCGGTGCGTTGCCATTTCAGCTTGTACAGCGGTGGCTGCGCGAGGAAGACGTGACCGTTCTCGATCAGCGGTCGCATGAACCGGAACAGCAGCGTCAGCAGCAGCGTGGAGATGTGCTGGCCGTCGACGTCGGCGTCGGCCATCAGCACGATCTTGTGGTAGCGCAGCTTGGCGAGGTCGAAGTCGTCGTGGATGCCGGTGCCGAGTGCGGTGATGATGGCCTGAACTTCGGTGTTCTTCAGTGCGCGGTCGAGGCGGGTCTTCTCGACGTTGATGATCTTTCCGCGGAGCGGCAGGATCGCCTGGAACTCCGAGTCGCGGCCATTCTTGGCGGACCCGCCGGCCGAATCGCCCTCCACCACATATAGTTCCGACCTGGACGGGTCGGTTGATCGGCAGTCCGCCAGCTTTCCGGGCAGCCCGCCCAGATCTGTTGCGCTCCTGCGGCGAATCCCATCCACAATCGCGCGCGCGGTCAGGCGGGCCTGTGCGGACGACACCGCCTTCTTGACCACCGCCTTGGCATCGGCTGGGTTCGCGTCGAACCACAGGGTGAGCTGCTCGTTGCAGACCTTCTGGACGATGGATCTCACTGCGGTGTTGACCAGCTTGCTCTTGGTCTGGCCCTCGAACTGGGGCTCGCCGACCTTCACCGCGATCACCGCGGCAAGGCCTCCACGAATGTCCTCACCGCTGAGGTTGGCCACCTTTCCCTTCAGCAGCTTCTGGTCCCTGGCGTACCTGTTGACCACCGTGGTCAGTGCGCTGCGGAAGCCCTCTTCGTGGGTGCCGCCTTCGCCGGTGTTGATGGTGTTGGCAAAGGTATCTACCAACTCGGAACAGGTTGCGTTCCACTGCATCGCGACCTCAACCTCGACCTCGTCATAGTGTCCTGTGGCGTTGCCAGAGAGGTGGATGATGCTGTTATGGATCGGCGCCTTGGTGCCGTTCATGTGTTTGATGTAGTCGACCAGACCGTGCGGGTAGTGGAACGTCCGGTGCGTGGCCGCCTTGGCCTCCGCATCGGCGGTGTCCACCCGCTCGTCGGTCAGCGTGATGGTCAGTCCCTGGTTGAGGAATGCCATCTTCTGCAGCCGCTCGTACACGGTTTCGAAGTTGTATTCGGTGGTCTCGAAGATGGTCGGGTCGGCCCAGAACCGGACGACCGTCCCGGTGTTCTTCGTGGCGCCAACCTGTTTCAGTGTGCCGGGCACCGTGTGGTCGTAGGACTGGCGCCACGTGTACCCGTCGCGGGAGATATCGACCTCCACACGTGTAGACAACGCGTTCACGACGGAGAGGCCGACGCCGTGCAGGCCGCCGGCCACCTGGTAGGCGCCGTGGTCGAATTTGCCTCCGGCATGCAGCTCGGTCAGGACGACGTCGACGGTCGGCCTGCCGGAGTCGTGCATCTCCACCGGAATGCCGCGGCCGTCATCGGACACCTCGATCCCGCCGCCTTCGAGCAGCCTCACACCGATCGCCGTGGCGTAGCCTGCCATCGACTCATCCACCGAGTTGTCGACAACCTCCCAGACAAGATGGTGAAGGCCCCGCTCCCCAGTGGAGCCGATATACATGCCGGGACGTTTGCGGACGGCCTCCAATCCTTTGAGAACGGTGATGTTCGTAGCGTCGTACTCGCCGTGGGATTTCTTCGTCGCAGCAGCCATCGTCGGAACAGTCTCCTCTGGGATTCGCCAGCAGCGGTCGGTCACCGCCGGCACGGGTACCTAGACACTCTATCGCGAAAGTATGACAGAACACGATTTGAGTGCGTGCGTAAACCTATCTGATCTCTCAGCCTACGCATTTTTGGATCCAATCTATAGTGATATCGGCTCAGACGGCGTTCTATCACGTCTCAATGGATCTCAGCCCACAGTTCTCGGGCCGATTGCAGGAAGGGTCCGGCGTCTGCAATACGGCGATGTCCGTCATGTCAAAAACGGACCGGCAGGCCCGACGATCCTGGCGAGGTAACCCGCGGTGGCGGGAACCCGATGCGTGCCGCCGAGGCCGCCAAAGCCCGTTAGCTCCGGGAGAAGGGCGTCACGGTCACCGACGTAGCCGAGATGTTGGGTGCCTCACGCGCCATCGTGTACCGGCATTTGATCCACGGTGCTGCCGGTGCCAGCCGGGGAGTGTCGGCCGACGGGCTTTACCATCGGTCCCTGAGACATTGGGGGAAGGCCGATTGTGATCTGGGCCGTGTTGGGCGCGCTGGGGGTGGTGGTTCTCATCATCGGCGCGGTGGTGGCGGGTGTGGTTGGACTGTTGTTCGCACCCCACAGGGAGGCGCCGTCCACGCGGCAGTCGGCAGTCTTGATCATCCTGGCGACGATTGCGCTCCTCGTGATGGGCAGGTTGGAAGATACGGTCGGTGGCGCCTGGTGCGCAGTGCCTGGCGTGATCTGGGTGGCCGTATTGGTTGTTCTCCGCAACTCCGCGCCGTTGCGCGAGACCAATGAACAACGGCGAGTCCGTGAGAAGGCGGAGAAGGAGCGCGATGCCGTGCAGATCAAGCGTGCAGCAGCAGCCGAACGAGAGGCTGCACGTCGAAGAAAGCGGCAGGTGGAGCAGCGTGCCGCAGCGTTGGCGGCTGCCAGGCGCAAACTGGAAGAGCAAGCCCGACTGGAAGACAAACAGCGCGTCGATGCGCTCGGAAAGCACGGTGCCGCACTCGTCAAGCGGGCAAAGTCCGGTGTGCAGCGGATCGTCTCGTCGGAAGCGGCTCGGGCGTGCTGGCTCGGCGAGGTCGAGTTCACCCCTGATCTCGAGGAGATCGAAGCCAATCTCCTGAGGGCGCGTGCCCTTCGCCGGAAGTCCGACGATCTGTCTGCACTACCCAAGGCCAACGACGACGACCGCAAGATCATCGCCGAAGCGAAAACCACCATCGCGCACTTGGAACGCAGGACCTAGGAACGGGTGGAACTCCTCGAACGGTGCGCGTTGGAAGCGCACCTCATCGATGAGTCCCTGCGCAGGGAACGCGAGGAAGTCAAACTCGCTGCGAAGCGCGAAGAATTGCACGGTGAGTTGGCGGCCATGCTGTACGGAGTCGAGGCCGCCGGGGCGGTTCAGGCCGAATCAGCGGCGGAGGCTGTGATGGCGCGAGTGCAGGCGTACCGAGAGATCAAGGGCCAGATCGAACGTGCCCGCGACGACACCGAGGCACCTGCCGACACCGAAAACGAGACTCGCGACGATTCGGCAGTTCCGTGGATTGTTGCCCCCCGCAGTTCAAGCCTGGAAGTGGACCGTGGACTAGCTAGACGGTCTGAGGAGGCTGGGGCCTCGCCACATGTGATCGTGGGTTGCCGTCA
>CAYLWH010000190.1:0-3846 GCA_964387245.1 uncultured Mycobacterium sp. | reverse complement strand
CTCCGGCATCGTTCCCGACGGTATTGCCGACCTGCAGATCGGCGATATCGATTGGACCGGTGACTCGACGATCTTGCTGTCCTACGTCAAGCGACGCACCGACGCCGAGAGCCTGAACCTGCCGCGGGCGGCGGTGCGGCTGCTCGAGCAGTGGCTGGCGCATTCGGCGCTACTGCGCGGCCTGGTCGCGCCCACCGATCGCAACCGGCTCTGGCTGGGGTTGAGCCAGCCGGGTCACCCTCACCTGATTCGCTCGGTCGACCGTGTCGGCCTGCAACGCTGGGTGCTCCGCCACGACGTCGTCGATGTCGACGGTCAGCCGTTGAAGATCCACCGGGCACGGATCCGCACCACGCACCATGCGATGCGGGACAGTCGCGCCTGGACCGGCAACGCCCGCGCGACCATCGACCCGAACCACACGCCGGCGGTCGAGGGCGACCACTACCTGTCGGTGAACACCCGAGGTCAGCGTCACGCCATCGAGACGATCGTCGAAGACGCCCAACAGGATCTGCTGCGCAGAGCGCAGCCGCCCACGGTGATCAGCGCCGAGGACGCCGCCGAGCTCGCCGCCGGCTACCCCCAGCTGCTGGCAACCATGAACCTTGACGATGCCGCGATCGCCGAGCTGGTCGGCGGGGCCCGCGACGTGTTCACCGCCGCGTGCGCGGACCAGCTGGCCGGGCTGCACGGACCGGCCGGCAAGCCGTGCCCGGCCCGGCCGTGGGTCTGCCTGCTCTGCCCGCTTGCGGTGTTCGCACCCCGGCACGCGGTAAACCTGTTGCGGCTCAAGGCATTCTTCTCCCGGCAATGGCGGCAGATGCCCGCCGCGCAGTTCATGGCGGTCTTCGGCCCCTACGCCGCGCGGATCGACCAGATCCTCACCCGCTTCGACCCCGCCGCGCTGCACGCCGCCGCTGTTGAGGTCGGCGACAGCGACGACGACATCCCCCTGCGTCCGGAGGAACTCACCGCATGACAACCACGACCACCGTCGAGTGCCACGGCGAGGGGCAACGCTCGCCGTTCGCGAACACCGACGTCTGCGGCGAGGCAGGCCTGGTGTTGCCCGACGACGCGGCCCGGCCGATGTTCGACCACGATCACTGGGACTTCACCGCGGTGGTCGGGCTGCCGGTGCAGATGCCGTTGGTGAACCGGCGTTTCGATTTCACCGCGATCACCGACACGGGCTGGCGATCGGTCGCCAAGGAGCTGATCCTGGCCCTGCTCGCCCCGCGCCACCCCGCCGTCGCGCACCTGCCGCGGGCGTATCGCACCCCGCTGCACCTACGCAGCTGCCAGTTTCGGCTGCAGGAACTCACCCGGTTCTTCGACTGGCTCGCTCGACGAGACATCGCCACGTTGGCCGACGTCGACACCCACGTCTGTGAGGCCTACTTCCAGTTCCGCCGCTACGTCACCGGCGAGGACGGCTCGGTCGTCGGCGAGCAGAGCTACGCCACCCGGCGCGGCGCCGCGCAGGTCATCGTCGACCTGGTCGGCTACCGCGACTTGTTCACCACCGACCGAGTTCGCGCCGACCTGCGCCCCTGGGGCGGCGCCACGGCTTCCGCGGTCGCCGAAATGCCCTCCGGCAGAGCAGGAAACAAGACCCCACCAGTCGCCGGCGAGGTGCTGCAGCCGATGCTCGCCGCCGCCCTGCACGTGGTGGAAGTCCTCGGCGAGCACGCGGTCGAACTCGCCGCGCAGATCCGCGACACCGACCGCGCTTCCTCGCTGAAGGTGCCCGGCCTACGTCACGGCAGCCCCACCGCGATCGACGACATCGTCGGTGTGCTCGCCGACTACACGACAACCGGCACGCCGTTGCCCATGCTCGAAGACCACGAGATCGCCCGCCGGCTCGACGCCGGCTGGTCCGCCGACGACCCGGCGCTGCCCGTCGCCACCAGCGTCGTGGCCAGACGGGCCGGATACCGCCACCTCTGGAAGCGCTGGAGACCGGCGCTGCAGGAGCCGTTCGTCGCAGCCGTGCGCTCGGTGGGCGTGGAGAAGCCGTTCGCCTGCAACGCCGCTCACATCCCGGCCGCCGACGGTAGCGGCCCCACACCATGGACCCTGCCCCTGCACCGGTCCGAGGCCGTCGGCCTGGTCGGCACCGTCCGCACCGCCGCGATCATCCTGCTTTCCGCGGTATCAGGGATGCGTTCGAGTGAACTGATGGAACTACGCATCGGCTGCCGCCGGCCGGTCGAGGAACCCATCCCAGGCCTGCAACGGTTCCGCATCGCCAGCAAGATCGTCAAAGGTCAACCCCTCGGCGGCACCGACGACGAATGGGTGGTGATCGAACCCGCCTACCGTGCCGTCGGGCTCGCCGAGCAGCTGCACGATGACCCTCGCGAAGGCGCATTGCTGTTCGGGCGCTTCGCATTCGACGTCCGCTACAGGTGGTTCCGCAACTGGGTCAACTCCCCGGCCGGAGCCCGCCTCGGCCTGATGCCGATCCCCGAAGGACCGGTCAACCCGCGCATGCTGCGCCGAATTCTCGCCCTGGAAATCGCCTACCGGCCAGGCGGAGTGCTCGCCACACGACTGCACCTCAAACACATCGCGACCGCAACCACGGAGGGATACGCCTCCCGACCCGGGTGTTGCGCTCAGGCCCAACTGCTGGCCGAAGTCAACAGACACGAAGCCGACCGCAACCTGCAGATCGTGCTCGCCGAATTCCGCAACTACCAGCAGGGCATCCTGCCCGCCGGGCCCGGAGCGCGGAACCTCACCGACTTCTTCGCCTGCATCGACAGCGATCTGCCCACCGAATCGGCTCCGGCGCCGAAGGTTCAGCGCAACGACCGCGACATCCTCAACCTGCTGTCCAAACGGGCCAAGGTACTGCACCTGGGACCCGCCAACTACTGCTGGTTCACCGACCCCGCCCGGGCGCTTTGCCTCAAACTCGCCGGAACCCCGAACGCCGACCGGCCACTAGCGGGCATGTGCGACTCCGCGCGCTGCCCGCAGGCCACCCACCACGACATCCACCGGCCGGTCTGGATCGCCCACGCCGAACAGACCAAAACCTTCCTCGGCCAGCTCGGCGCAACCCGCACCGCCGAACGCGACCGACTCGACAACAACTACAACCGCGCCCTGCGCGTCATCGCCGACATCGACTCCGCCGCCCGGCCCACAACAGACAACGGGGCCCAATCATGAGAATCACTGCTACCCAACGCATCCAGAACGAACACCGCATCCGGTCCGCGATGGACCGGATGCTGCGCGGCGAGATCCCGCCCGGCGGCAACTGCGATGTCAAGACCCTGGCCCGCGACGCCGGCGTCGACCGCGCCGCCTTCTACGGCAACCGGCCCTACGCGCACCTGCGCATCGAGTTCGAACAGCGCCTGCAGCAACTCCAACGCAACGGACACACCCCGGACCCGAAGACCACCCAGATCGAACGGCTCAAAGCAGACCTCGACTCACTCAGAACCCGTCTGGCGCACGCGAACACGACAATCGATCAACTCTCCGACTTCCGTACCCGGGCGCTGGCACGGCTGGCAGCCCAACACGAAGAAATCCTGCGTCTCCGTGGCACCGCCGACCCGAAGACCAACGTCGCCCACCTGCCCGCCGCGCGATCCCGCAAGGTCATCGGGCCATGCTGACGCACCTCAACACCGTGAGCTCGGTCACAATCGGCGGTCGCTTATCGCGACACATTCAGCGACCAGCGTCGCATCCCGCGCACCCGGGATCGTCCTCGTCAAACGCAACACGATCCCATGCGAACACGGGCTTTGCGGAGAAAAGGCACACCGCGGCGAGTCTGGCTGTCAGCGTGGGCGCGAACGTGAAGGCGGTTCA
>CAYLWH010000189.1:0-3861 GCA_964387245.1 uncultured Mycobacterium sp. | reverse complement strand
CCGCGTACCTCATCCCGCAGGTGATGGCATACGGCACTCTGGCAAACCTTCCGCCCATAGTCGGGCTTTGGGCGATGATGGCGCCGATCGTGGTGTATGCGGTGATGGGCTCGTCACGGCAGTTGTCCATCGGCGCGGAGTCCACCACCGCGTTGATGACGACCACTGCATTGATGCCCGTTCTCGCACTGGAGCCGATGGCCGGTGGCGATGCCGGTCGCTACGCCGCTCTGGCAGCCGGGTTGGCCCTCGCCGTAGGCGCGGTTTGCTTTGTGGCCGGCATCCTTCGGCTCGGGTTTTTGGCCACCCTGTTGTCGATGCCGGTGATGGCCGGCTACATGAGCGGGCTTGCGCTGGTGATGGTCGGCAGTCAACTGGAGGAGGTAACCGGTATACCGGCCGAGGGTACGAAGTTCGTCGACCAGATCCGCGAATTCGTTTCCAATGTGGCGCAGGTGCATTGGCCGACTGTGGTGCTGTCGGCCGCCGTTTTGGTGGTGCTGTTGGCGCTGAACTGGTGGAAACCACGGCTTCCTGGTCCACTGATCGCCGTTCTCGGCGCCAGCCTCGTCGTCTTGGTCTTCAAGCTCGACTCAGCTCATGGTATTGATGTGGTCGGCCAGATACCTGAAGGTTTGCCCAAACCGCAGGTGCCAGACGTGTCTTGGCATGATCTCACCGCGCTGGTGGTGCCCGCGGCCGGCATCACAGTTGTCGGGTTCGCCGAAGCCATTCTGGTGGCTCGCACGTTCGCGAGAAAGAATGGCTACGAGTTGAACCCCAATGCCGAGTTGCGTGCGCTCGGTGTGTGCAATGCGGCAGCCGGTATGACACAAGGGTTTCCGGTCAGTTGCAGCGGCAGCCGCACGACACTCGGCGACGCGGTCAACAGTCGCACCCAGGTGTACTCATTGGTGATGTTGGTGGTTGTCCTCGCGGTGATGTTGTTCGGTCGCGGTGTGCTGTCAACCTTTCCGAAGGCCGCACTCGGCGCGCTGATCTTCTACGCCGCACTAAGGCTCATCGACGTGAATTTGTTTCGGCGGCTTTCGCATTTCCGTCGCAGTGAGTTCTTGCTGGCGCTCTTCACCACCGCAGCGGTGCTCATTTTCGGCGTGTTCCTCGGAGTGCTCATTGCGATTGGGCTTTCGATAGCGGATCTGCTGCGCCGAGTCTCACACGCCCACGACAGCGTGCTTGGCTTTGTGCCCGACCTGCCAGGCATGCATGACGTCGATGACTACCCCAACGCCGAACCGCTGCCCGGGTTGGTTGTGTACCGTTACGATGCGCCGCTGTGCTTCGCCAACGCCGAGGACTTCCGCGATCGTGCATTGGGTGCCGTTAATACCAACCCGGCACCGGTGGAGTGGTTCGTGCTCAGCGCCGAGGCGAACGTCGAGGTGGACCTCACCTCGTTGGACGCGCTCGATCAACTCAGAAGTGAGTTATCGTCTCGCGGAATCGTTTTCGCAATGGCCAGAGTGAAGCAGGACCTCAGAGACGCACTGCAATCCGCGGGGCTTATCGAGAAGATCGGTGAAGATCGGCTTTTCCTGACCTTGCCCACCGCGACCGAGGCTTTCAAACAGCGGCGCACAGGACAAGTTGGGAACTGAATACGCGATCGGGCGCCAGTTCATCCCGATCGACTGGTCGCTTGGCAGAGTCGGACCGGCGTGCTGGTCATGGTGGCCGGGATCTTGCGGGGCTGCCAATCGCAGGGCCTCCGCCAATCGAGGTGAAGTAGGTCTCGCGGCCGGTTGGGAATCCGCCGCCATTGGTGGCGATGTGCAGGTGGGTGAAGTGATTGGCGTCGTCTGAGCCGTGGTCGCCCATTCTGCGTACGGTACCGTTCGGCAGGTAGAGGACCTGACGCCAGATCAGATGGTTCAACGCGAAACGGTCGGCGTTGGCGCGGATGTACGCGGCGATGCGATCGCCGAGCGCCTTTCCGCCCGACGTCTGATGATGGGGGATCATCACGTCGAGTGCCAGACCGTTGGGATGCCACCTCAGGCCGTCCGGACGAACGCCGCCGATGTAGTGGATCTCGGGAAACTTCGCACTGATGGCCCGTGCCGCCAAGATGGTCTTGATCTGCAGGCCCTTCTCTGCAGCCACTGCAGGCGCCAATACGAACCGGGTGTCGGGGGGCACGGCGCGGGCGCTGACAGCCCTCGCCGGTGCCAAGGCGGCAATCTTGAACGTGTATGCGGACATGGCCGCGGGCCGTGGCACGGCGGCCTGCGCGCAGCATGCGGTAGGCGCGTTGGTTGGAACGACCCCAACCGCGGGGAGAATCGTCACCGCGTCCGACCGAGTCGCTGCGGCCACGGGGAAGGACGCGATGGCGGGCAGGAGGATCGCGGCGACGACAACCGGCCAGCGAGGCTTGGCGGGCCTGGCGGGGGTCACTGCGAGCGCATGCACGAGTCGGAACACAACCCTGCAGGTCACGCTCATACATCGCCTTTGCTCAGACCCAGCTGGTTTCGGACTATGGTACTTCTGCATCAGAGGCCACAGAGGTCTCTTTGGTGTTTCTGATCGCAGCGTGCCGACGTTACAGATCTGGCCGACAATGCGCCGACTTGTCAGCGCGCGGCGGCCCTGGCCCGGTGCCGTTGGGCGACCGCTCGGCGCGCTGCGTGCCGCCGCTGGTGAACGACTTCCGGCTCGTCCCCCGCAGGGTGGGAAGCCTTCAGTTCCCGCCGAGCGCCCTACGCGCCAATGCTGCTGCCGCAGGACTCACGATATTCCGCTGCGGACGGGTGACGGGCTGGACGGCCACGTTGATCAGGACGTCGTAGACGGGGAGTTGGCGCAAAGCCGACTCCGAGACAGGCCGACCGTCGGGGTAGCGCCAGCCGAGATCGGCAAGCAACGCCGTCATCTTGTCGAACGGTAGTTTGGAACCGGCCGAAGCCGCCGCGAAGGCCAGCAGAAGCAGAGTGGCCTGCGCATCAAATTTCTCGTCGGACTTGGGAATCAGCCGACCGGCCAGATGCTCCCACAGTCTGTCGGCGTCACGCTGGGCCGCTACGCCAGCCTTGGTCAGCAACAGCGTGCCCTTGTGCTTGCGCAGCAGTCCCAACGACTGCACGACTTCGCGGAACCGCAGCAGTGGGTAGCATTGGACCTCGCGGTTGTGCTTGCCGATCCAATCATTCATTACGGGAACGACTTTCGAGGCTTCCTCGACGTCGGACGGTTTGAGGTATCCGGCGGTCGTCAACGGAATGCCGCCGTCCTTCGCGCGGTCCAGAAACCACTGAAATGCCCGTAGATTGTCGGCATCAGCGGCCGTGTCCAGCGGTCGCGCACCGGCCAGCGTGAGCGCCGCCTTCGTCAGGTCGTCGCCAGACGGTGTGTACTCGAGTCGATGAACCAGGTCGACCAGGCGCACGTCGATTCCTGCTTCGCGCAGCACGAAGTACGCGTCGGCGAACCCCTTGTTGACCCGTTCCAGCTCGAACAGCGCCGGATCAGGGAGCACCTCGGAGAGGCTGTCGGCATCGACCAGATGCCCGCAGTCCTCTGGCGGCGCGGCGCGCTCACCGTCAACGACAACCGCTGCGGGACAGTCACTCTCGACGGGAAGAAGCTCTTCGAGACGAAGCGTCAGCGCCCAGTTGTCGCCGTAATCGTAGAGGTAGTGCAGGACATCGCCGGACTCACTGAGGGTTTCGTCGAGTCGAGTCTCGGCGGCGGGCAGGCCGTCGTCGTCTTCGGGCCACTCCTTGTTGTCCACGTCGTACGGGCACAGGAACAGCTGGCTGTGTTGGTCGAAGGCGCCGCCGCCAAGTGAGAAGCGATGCAGGTGCGAGTCGGTCCAGTCGAACGCCACCTGCAGGACCT
>CAYLWH010000188.1:0-3889 GCA_964387245.1 uncultured Mycobacterium sp. | reverse complement strand
CGCCCGACCGTGGACTTGCCACAGCCGGGCATGCCGACCAGCGTGATGGTCACGGGCAGGCTGAAGGTCGATTGCCAACCACGACCGGAACCGACACGGTTGTCCCTGTACCGCTCGGCGACCGAAGGGTGATCAGAATCACACCCGTCGTAACCCCGGGTTCGGTAAAGTCATACGACAGTGACGCCAACGTAGCTTCCGTCGTACTCGCCACCGGGCTGCCACCGCCCATCTGGACCATCAGTCCCGTTGTCGGCGAAGTCGCGGAGATGGTACTTTCTGCTGCCATCGGATTTAACCGTGGCAGTTGGCCAATCGATGCCAGGCCGGGATTGGCGTCTGCGATGATGAAACTGAGAGTGCCCGATCGGTCGCCGTACCATGTGTCACCAGCGACCCGTGTGAATTGAGCGGTCTGCGTGGCCTTCGGGCCAGTCTGCAGCGTGATCTTCGAGCAGCTGTCAGATAGACCGCGGGTATCCGCCCAAAGAGGCCGGGCACCCGAGGTGGAAAGCACGGTTTCCGTCGCTCGGCGAACGTACACCTGACCCGCACCGCTCCAGGTGCCGCTGCAGGTGCCTGGCACGCTCGGGATGCTGGCGTCAAGCCTGAGCAGGTCGTTCGTGATGGGCGCGCAAGCCGCGCCGTTGTTGATCGTCAGCGGCACGTACTCGTCGACGGCGGCGTCGTAGACACCGTCGAAGTTGCGGTCCTTGAAGACGTTGCCGAGGTCCTGGAACGGGTCTGTCGGGTCGCGCGCGTTGTTGCCATCCAGGTCGATGAAAGACTCCTCGCCGAGTGCGTAGGCGGTCACGGTGACACGGCCGTCGACCGGCCGCGGCTCGGACGAGACGAAGTTCGCCGTCGTGCGCGCGATGCCGTTGACCAGCTGCGTCTGCCGGATCGCCTCGACCTGGCCGCCTTCGGTGACGAAGTTGATCGACGTGCCGGCCGGCACCGGATTTCCGCTGCGGTCGGCGGCGATGATCTGGTACGTGTTCGGCGTGCCGTCGATGTTGTAGCCCTCGATGTTGCGCGTACCCTGCGACAATGAGAAGTTCAGCTGCGACGGCAGGCCGATCCCGACGCTCAGGTTGCTCGACACGGTGGCGATCGTGGTGCCGCGCAGCTTGGCGTGCACGCGCACTGGCGTCGGCTGCGTGCCCGAGTTGACGCGCACCGAGACGCTGCCCGTCGCGTTCGAGGTCTGCGTGAACGGGTTCGCCGAAGGTGGCTCCACCGACTCGACGCCGCGGCCTTCCATCGTCACGCCACCGGCGCCAGTCTGCAGGCGCAATTCGACGACCCGGCCGGGCAGCGCATTGCCGGCAGCGTCGCGCACCTCGAAAGTCACGATCGACGACTCGGTGAAGCCCGAGCCCTTGAGATAGATCGCCTCCGGCGACGCCTGCACGAAGGCCAGGCTGGCGGCCGCGGGCGCAGCGATGTCGAGGCTCAGCGCACGCGATGTCGCAGTGCCGTCGACAACGACCTGCAACTGGTCAGCCTTCTGGATCGCGCCGCAACCTTCGTCGCGGTACTGGATCGTGAAGGTATTGGCCGTCGTCGAGAAACTGGACGGCGACAGCGTGGCCTTGCCCTGCGCGACGCACGACGAGGTGACGCTCATCTTCACCGGCGACGTCACGCTGGCGCCGGTCAGCGTCACGGTCAGCGGCGTCTGCGCATAGGCCGACAGCGGGGGGACGTGCTCGGGCGGTGCGTCAAAGTCGGTGATCGTCACGTTGGTTGCCTGCACCTGGAAGCCCTGGGTCGCCTGCAGGCTGGCGCCGGCATAGGTCGCGGTGGCCTGGACTTCGTCGGCGCCGGCGGCGGACGAACTCGTCGGCGACAGCACGACGACCGCCCTGCCCTCGGTGTTGGTCAGCGCGGTGGCGACGTTGGTCTTCGCCAAGCCACGCGGCACCGCGAAGGTGATCACCTGCCCTGGTGCGGCCGCGCCGCGCGCGTCCTTCAGCGTCGCGGTCACGGTCGCGGGCGACGCAGCGCTGATCGACGAGCTGCTCAGGCCCAGCTGCAGTACCGGCGTGCCCGAAGACGTCGTGCTGCGGACCTGCACCGCCCCCTGGCTGGCGGCGGCCACGCCGCCGAGCGTGACGCTGGCCAGGATGACGTCGCCGCCCGCGGTAGCCGCCGTCTTCGGCGACACCACGACCGAGGCCACGCCGTTGGTGTCGGTCACTGCGGTGGTGGCGTCGAACGCGACCAGACCGAACTGCGATGCGAAGCTCACGATGGCGTTCTTCGCGGGCGCACCGGTGAGGTCCTTGACCGCCGCGCGGGCCGTCGCTGGCTGGGCCTGCGTGACGTTGGAACTCGACAGCGTCAGTGTGATCGCCGGCGCCTCGCCGACGATCTGCACGCTCAGCTGGCTCTGCAGCGCCTTGCCCGCCACGCTGGTCGCGGCCTGCAGGATCTCGGCCGACGACACCGAGGGGTTCAGCGGCTCGACCTGCACGGTGGCCACGCCGCCGGCATTCGTCAGCGCCGTGGTGGCGGAGAACTTGACGGTCTCGTTGACGGCGCCGAAGTTGACGACCTGGTTGCCGAGGGCCGCACCCTTGCTATCGCGAACCGTGGCATTGACGGTGACCGGGCCGGCCGAGGCCCGCAGCGTGCTCGCGCTGGCCGCCAGCGACAAGGTCGGCGTCGCGCCGGTGACCGTGAAGCCGACACGTCCGCTGACCTGGACACCCGATAGCGTGAGCGCCGCGATCAACTCGTCGGCTCCGGTCAGGCCGTCGCTGTTGGCCTGCAGCCCGACCGTCGCGACACCGGCGCCATTCGTCAGCACCGAAGATGCGGAGAGCTGGGCCAGGTTGCCGCGACCGGTGGAAACCGACACCACGACGCCCACCACCGGGCTGCCGTTGGCGGCGCGGACCGTGAAGCTGCCCGTCGCGGGCGCCGCGGCGGTGATCAGCGGCGATGAGATCGCCGCCTCCAGCGTCGGCCCGGTGCCGCCGCCACCGGTCGGGTCGCGCACCTCCAGGCTGGCCGAGCGCGTGATCGCGCCGGTCTTCGCGGTGACGGTGATGGTGCGATTGCTCGAGTCGGAGCCGACACCGATGGCGGCGGTGACGATGCCGTTTTCGTCGGTCTGCGGGCCACTGGGCGTGGCCACTGCGTTGCTATCGGGCACGATGGTGACGGGTACGTTCGCCAGCGTGTTGCGGTTCCCGTCGAGCGCCATCGCCGTCGCGAGCACGGTCTGCGAGCCATCATTGGAAATGCTCGCGGCACTCAGCGTGAGCACCAGGTCGCTGGCGGTCGCGGTCGTGCCACCACCCCCGCTCCCGCCGCCGCCTTCCCCGCCGGTACCGGTGCCACCGAATGGTGGAGGCGCAAGACTCGAATCTCCGTCGCCGCCGCAGGCCAGCAGAATCGTCACCGCGCCCAGCACGAGGCCGGCGCGCAGCCCGCGCACGAGCGCACCAGTCACACCTGTTTGCATGTCGAGTTTCATTTTCCAGTCTCAGTATCTTGTCAGCGCGCCGCGGAGCGGTCGGTCACGATCTTCGGGGTGATGAACACCAGCAGTTCGGTCTTCTTCGTGGAGAGCAGGCGGTTCTTGAACAGCCAGCCCATGTAGGGGATGTCGCCGAGCAGCGGCACCTTGTTGATCTCTTCCTGGTTGGTCTGCGTGAAGATACCGCCGATGACCACGGTGCCGCCGTTTTCCACCAGCACCTGCGTGCGCACATGCTTGGTGTCGATGGCAAAACCCTGCAAGGTGGGCCGGCCGACGCTGTCCTTGTTGACGTCCAGGTCGAGCAGCACATAACCCTCGGGCGTGATCTGCGGCGTGACCTCGAGCTTCAGGATCGCCTTGCGAAACTGCACCGCCGTGGCGCCGCTCGACGTGGCC
>CAYLWH010000187.1:0-4064 GCA_964387245.1 uncultured Mycobacterium sp. | reverse complement strand
AAGAGCTGGTTCCCGATCCTGCGCCTCTACGGGCCACTCGAAGCATGGTTCGACCACACCTGGCGTCCCGGAGAACTCCAACCTGCCTGACTACCCCAGCATGGCCGCCACGGCAGCGATGCAGTCAGGGCGGGCAACGGCCCCGTGGATCCGCCCCGAGTCGCTCGGTATGGAGGGCGTAGAACCCGCGCACGTCGCCGGTCGTTCTTCTGGCCGGTGACTGCTGGGGTGCCGGTGCTCGTACCTGCTGACAAGATCGCGGACAACCTTGCACGTCGTCCGTACCGTCGACTCGAGAGCGTCACCATGATCCACTTGGCCGGCGGTCAGCCGATGGAGCGCCCGGCCGCACACGGGGATGCCCGCCGCTGCCACGAGGTCAAGATTCAGCCGCTGTTGCGGGCCACCGCTGCAGAACGCAGAGTTGTGGTGTGGATCTCAACTCGCACCCCCACCGGCATCTCTGTCCGCGTCGCAATGGCGACAGGCAGCATGTGGAGCCATCGCAGCGATGATGTCGGTGAGCGCTGAGGTGAACCGCCCTCCCGCCGTCTCGGGACCGATCTCTGGCGGCGACCGAGGAAGGCCGTTCACCTCGGCGACGTTCGATCTGAGCGCGTTCAGCTATATCGAGGAGGAGTACTTCATCGAAGGGGAGGCCACGATCTACGGTCCGGCGCCCGCCACGACGTTCGGGTCCGACGGCGCATGGAACGTGGTGCCAGCCGACGCTGTCCCGTACACGACACGAATACTGGTACGCCGGCCCGCCACACCGAATCGGTTCAACGGCAGCGTCGTTGTCGAGTGGCAGAACGTGAGCGGCGGCTTCGACATCGACGCTGCGTGGCTCAAGTTCTACGAGGAGCTGCTCCGCAGCGGCTACGCCTGGGTCGGCGTCTCGGCTCAACGCGCCGGCGTCCACCTGCCACCGGTGATTCCCGGACTCTCACAACCACTCACCGTCTGGGATCCGGTCCGCTACGCCTCGCTGTCGATCCCCGACGACGCGGCCTCCTACGACATCTTCTCCGACGCGATTCGGGTGGTGGGCCCCGACCGCTCGGGGGACGGTGTCGACCCGTTGGGAGGACTGCCGGTCGATCTGGTCCTTGCCGTCGGCCAATCACAATCAGGGAGTCGACTGGCGACCTATGTGAACGCCATCCATCCCGTCGCACAGGCGGCGGACGGGTTCATGGTCATGGCACGCTCGGCGAGCAGTGCTCCGCTGGCGACTTCCATCGTCATGCCCGCGGCAGTCCGCATACGCGCAGACCTCGACGTTCCCGTGCTCGCGCTCAACACAGAAACCGAGGTGATCAGCTACTTCGCCGCGCGGCAGCCTGACACGTCCATGTTCCGCTACTGGGAGGTGGCCGGAAGCGCCCACCAAAGCGCCTCCGACAACGAAATGCTCGCCGTGCAGTTCCAACGCGATCTCGGGATCCCTCTCGTCGCCGACTGTGACAACCCGATCAACAACTTTCCGTTCAACTACGCCGCGAACGCCGCGCTGGCGAACCTGAACGAGTGGGCGAGCGGCGGTCCACCCGCGCCTACTGTCAATCCGATCTCCGTCACGGAAACGCCGCTCGCGGTCCAACGTGACGCACTCGGCAATGCTCTCGGCGGCCTGCGGCTACCGCACATCGACGCCCCGACCGCCGCCTACGACGGCATCGGCACGCCACTCGCCTGCCGGCTCCAAGGCGCCGCAGTCTCGTTCACTCCCGAAACACTGCGAAGTCTTTATCCCAATCACGTGACCTACCTCACCCGATTCACACAGGCGACCAACCGCGCCGTCACAGCCGGCGTGCTCCTGCGCGACGACGCCGCTGCCGCGAAGACGCAGGCCGCACACACACCGATCCCGTGACCACCGAATGCCAGTACGCGCAGCGACGTTCAGGCCCTTCGTGGGCGTCGGAGATACGAGGCGCGCACCGGCGAGGCCGAGGACTTCCGGTCGGCGCCAGCGGCGATCGCGGTCGCGATCACGACCGCCCCTTGGGGCTGCGACCCGTTGATCGGATGCGGAACCGGTTCCGAGGAACGCCCAGCGCAGGCCGCCCTGACGGATCAGTGGTCCAGCCCGATCTCCGCTTTGGGGCACAGTCGGAACGCCCAACCGCCGTGGTTCTCGTTCGGTCCGAACGAGTCGGCGACGCCCACGATCCTGCGGCTCGTCGATGCGGCATTCGCATGCATGCATGCACGGTCGGCCCATCATCGACTCTCAGTCCCAAGGCCGCGCCGCATCACCCCGTCATGTGCTCACCCCTTCAGGAGATGAGCACTCGTGCCAGGCGTTCGCGCTGGGCGACCTGGTCACCGTCGACGTCCAGGATTCGCAGCACCACCTGGTCCGCGCCGGCGGCGCGGTACTCGGCGATCCGCGCCGCGATTGCGCCGGCGTCGCCCCATGCGGTGATGCCGTCGAGCAGACGGTCACTGACGCCGTCGATGTCTGCCTCGCCGAAACCCAGGCGTATGAGGTTGTTGCGATAGCCGCCGCTCTTGGTGAGCAAGGCCAACCGTTCGGCCGCAGCGCGGCGTGCGACCTCGCGGTCGGCGGTCGGGATCGTCATCAACAACACGGCCAGCAGGCGGTCCGGTCCAAGACGGGTGCGAGCGTCGCGCACGTACCCTGGCGTGACGAGATAGGGGTAGGCGCCGTGCGCCCGGTCGCGCGCAAGGCCGAGCATCTTCGGCCCGAGCGCAGCGAGCACGCGTCCGCTGGCCAGCACTCCGGTGTCGTCGAGCGCATCGAGGTACGAGCCGAGGGTGCGCATCGGCTGCGCGTCGTGGGCTCCGCCGAGTCCGACGACGAAGCGGTCCGGGTGGTCTGCTTGCAGCCTGTGGAAGCTGGCGGCCACGTCGACAGCCGGAACGTTCGAGACGGCGATGATGCCGGTGGCGACCGGGATGTGGTCAGTCGCGCGAACCGCCACGTCGACCATCGACAGAATCCCAGACCGCCACAGCGTCGCGAAGCCAAGGTCCTCCACCTGGCGTGCTTCGTCAGCCACCACGTCGGCGTCGTCGCTGAACGGCGTGCCGCTGGCGATACCGATGCCTCGAAACCTCGTCAGGTCGAGCGTCATGACTCGACGGTATGACCTCAAGTGCGGTTGAAGTCAACACACACTGCTGATGTTTGCCGTGCGCCGGGACAGCCGCCAGCGCCAGCGCCGGTCCGCGGCTGCTTCTGCGCCCGTGACGGTCATGGCGCGGCGATTGGCTCGATCCTCGCTCCAGGTGACGGAGTCGATCTACTCCAACGTCACTCACTGCTGTACGACATCTGATCAACCACGCTGGTCGGCTCCTTCCTTCGGCAAGCGCGTGGCGGTGCGACGCGGCATCAGCACCTGTCTGAGTTGGGATGAAGTGTCGGTGGCCATCGCGATCTGCCTGTCGCCCGCACCCGCGGCCATTCGTGTCCACAGGCGACGACCACCGTCAGTGGCCGTGGCCACCGGTCATCGTGACACCCTGCGCCGGCGGTCCGGCCAAGTTTCAACACCGTCCATCTGGGGCCACGGACTGGTCTCGGATGTGACGCGGGTACGGTGACGCGATGCCGAGCGACTTCGTCCTCAAGTCGATGAACACGGTGCATCAGACGATGCTCAAGGTGTCCGGCGGTCGGTGGGGGTGGAGCTTCGGTTCGATGCCGGTGCTCGAGCTCACCACCGTCGGCCGAAAGAGCGGACAGAAGCGCTCGGTGATGCTGACGTCGCCGATCCAGGAGGGTGACGTGCTCGTGATCATCGCGTCGCGCGGCGGGGATGACACCCACCCCGCATGGTTCCTGAACCTCCAAGCCAATCCGGACGTCGAGGTGACGCTCAAGGACAAGCCGACGCGTCCGATGGTCGCCACCGTCGCCGACGCCGATGAGCGGGCCCGCCTGTGGCCCAAGGTCGTCGCCAAGGCCAAGAACTACGGTGCGTACCAGCAGAAGACCGACCGGGAGATCCCGGTCGTGTTGCTCACACCGAAGCCTGCTTGACGCAGCGCCGGCCGCGGTCCCTCCTACCGTCGTGTCGCGATTC
>CAYLWH010000186.1:0-4376 GCA_964387245.1 uncultured Mycobacterium sp. | reverse complement strand
CAGACCAAGTCCGCAAACTCGGAGGACGCAAGACCAAGCGAACTGTCCGTGCGGTCGTAGCCGTGGCTGGGGGTGCCGCGCTGTTTGACGGCGAGGTGAAGGACCTTCAGGGCAGAGGCCTCGTCGGGGAAGTGTCCGCGGCGCCGGGTCGCGGCCCGGAAGCGGGCGTTGAGCGACTCGATCGCGTTGGTGGTGTAGATCATCGTGCGGACCTCCGGCGGGAAGTCCAGGAAGGGGGTGAACTCGGTCCAGGCGTTGCGCCACAACTGGATGAGGGCCGGGTAGCGCTGTCCCCACTGTTCGGCGAACAGTTCGAACTCCAGCTCCGCCGCGTCGCGGGTCGGTGCGGTGTAGATCCCGCGCAGGCCGTTGGTGATCTTCGGCCAGTCCTCGGTGGAGGTGTAGCGCAGGCTGTTGCGGACCAGGTGCACCAGGCAGGTCTGCACCACCGCCCGGGGCCAGATCGCCCCGATCGCGTCGGGAAGGCCCTTCAGTCCGTCGCAGCATACGATGCACGCGTCGAGGATCCCACGATTCCTCAGGTCGGTCAGCATATTCATCCATTGCTTGGCTCCCTCCCCGCCCGTCGGGCCCACCCACATGCCCAGCACGTCGCGGTATCCCTCCAGATCCACACCCATCGCCACGTAGACCGGCCGGTTGGCCACGCTGCCCTGGCGCACCTTCAGCACGATCGCGTCGATGATGATCACCGGGTACACCGGGTCCAGCGGCCGGTTCTGCCAGATCCGCATCTCCTCGGCGACCTTCGCCGTCACCGTGGAGACCAGGTCGCGCGAGACTGTGGTGCCGTACACCTCCTCCAGGTGCGCAGCGATGTCGCCGGTAGTCATGCCCCTGCCGTACAGGCTGATCACCGCCTCGTCGAAGCCAGCCAGCCGCCGCTGATGCTTGGGAACGATCTGCGCCTCGAAGGACCCCTCGCGGTCGCGGGGGACGTTCACGGTCACCTTCCCGATCTGCGTGGTCACCGTGTTCGGCGTCGACCCGTTTCGCGAATTGCCACCGTTGCGACCGGCAGGATCGTGCTTGTCGTAGCCGAGGTGGTGCGACATCTCGCCCTCCAGCGCAGCCTGAAGCACCTGCCGCGTCAACGCCGTCAACAGTCCGCCCTCACCGGTCAACGCCACACCATGCACCTGCGCCGAGGAGTCCAGCTCCTCCGCCATCCGCTGCATCTCCGGCTCCCGCCCAACCGGGACCGGCACCCGCCCGCCAGCCTCATCCGAGGCATCCAACTCCCTAGACTCCATGACGTGATACTCCTTCTCACCACAGCCGAAGCCGTGGCATCACGCCGAGCCACTTACACAAAATGCCGGACAGACCCCCGGCCGGACCTGCAGTACACCTATATGGGCCAGCGCTACTACGTCGAAGGGGAGACGTTCCCGAACCCCCGCGGAGACGACCACGAGGCTCGAATCCTGGCCAACGACCCCGCCGGCCACTTCACCCTGATAACGGTTCCATGACACTTCCATCGCCCGTGGGTGGCCCTACCACCCGGGAAGTCGGATGGTTCCAGGCCGGAGCGGCGGAACTGGCCGAGTGGCTCGTCGGCATCGGCAACGTCTGGTGGTCCCCGATGGTGTGGTCGGCCCGTCCCGCCGGCATCGGTTCACTCAAAGACGCGCTCGGACTGCTGACCCCACCAGGCCGATTGACACGCCATCTGTGGTTGCCCGTCGCTGGCTGGACGGCCCTCCTCACCAACGGGCCGGGCGGCACGGATGTCGGACTGCTACCCATGCGTGCCGCTCAAACGAGAGGGTGGCGCGCGATACGTGCGGTGGACGTTGAGGACGGCGAAATTTGGCCGGCACGCATGCTGCAGGTTTGGGGACCGGACGGGGCACCGCCACTGTGCAACGTGCGCGCCATCATCGCTATGAACGACGGGGGGCGATGGACCTTCGAGACTGTGGGAACTCCGTACCCGTTCGAGGACCAAACCGCCTACACCCGCCGCCGGAAGGCGAGCCGGTTCACCTCCGAAATGTTGTACGACTACCTGCGGGCACTCGGAGTCCCGATCGACGCAGACCCCGACTGGTCCGGAGCCATTCTCGTTGAGACGGAGGACAAAAAGGAGACCCCCACAGCTCCCAGCGACAGCTGACAGCCACCCCAAGGCCTCGCCGACCGTGCCCACAAGGGCCAGTCGACCGCCGCGGGCTAGAAAACCGGAGTTCACGGACTCCAACATCGAGTCGCCCCCATTCCTGATGTCATTGCACCAGCACCGGCGGTCATGCGTCGCACCGTCTCGTTAACGTCCGCGCCGGTGTGCTCGCTGCGGCGGTTGTGCGACAGCGTTTAGCGACGCGGGCAGGGCGGCGGACCGCCTCGCCCGGCCGGTGTCGCGCTTAGAACCGATTTCGAGACTCGGGCCTCACATCAGGGTTGCCGCCGGATCCGCGGCGGACCGGATCGGCAGGCGCAAGGCCATGTCCAGCTTCACCTCGCCGTAAGGCAGGACGTGCTGCCAGAACAGCGGGGTCAGGCCGCGCCGGTCCTCGGGCGTGAGGAGGCTGGCCCACTCGGTTTCGGTCAGGACGTCCTGGAGCAGGAGGGTGTTGACGTAGACGAGCGCCGCTTGCAGGATGCGCAGGCACAGCACGGTCATCTCCTGCTCGTCCCTGCTGTTGGAGGCGATTTCCCCGCCCTTGCCGTAGTAGATGACGGAGTTGGCCCTGTTGAACGCCTCGACGACGTTCAGCCCTTCGTTGATCTCCCGCTGCAGGTCGCGGTCGCGCAGGTACCTGGCCACGAACATGGTGCGCTGGGCGCGGCCGACCTCGAGCATCGCCTGGTAGGCGGGGTGGGACGCCGACCGGGTGAAGCGCCGCAGGATCGCCTCGGTCGACGAGGTGCGCTGCCGGATCGCGGTCGCGTATTTGATCATCTGGTCGTAGTTCTGCTCGATCAGGTCCCAGCGGATCGGGCGGGTCATGGCCGGCGTCAGGGCCGGGTAGGCGTCCGGCTCGCCGGCGCTGGGCCGGTAGAGCCGGACCTTGTTGATCCGCTTGATCCGGGGCAGCAGGTCGTACCCGAGCAGGCGGGTGATGCCGAACCCGATCTCGGACTGGCCGTGGCTGTCCACGTAGTTGCCCTCGACGCTCATCGAGGTGCCGTGGCGGATCGCCCCTTCGACCATGGCGTGGACCTCTGATGCCGAGGCCCGCAGGGTCTGGGAGTGCACGACCATTGACCCCCGTTCGACGTGCCAGTAGATGAGGATGCCCCGTCCGCCGTAGCGGGAGTGCCACTCGGTGAAGATGTTCTGGTCGTAGGACCGGAAGTGGGTGGAGTCGGAGGCGACCGCTGTCGTGCTCGCGCCCCACAGCGCCTCCTGCCGGGCCGCGAACGTCGCGTCGGCGATCGCGACGGCGACGGCCTGGGCCGTGTCGCGGGTCAGGTAGCGGCGGCGGACGTAGCGGATCTCGTCCTCGCCGTGCCCGTGCCCGCCGCCGGCCGCGGCAGCCCGGATGCCGGTGTTGGTGCCGTAGGCGTAGACGGCCAGCATCAGCCGCTCGGCGAGCACGCCTGCCGGGAGCGCGCCGCCGCCCGCGATGGAGCCGATCTCGTCCAGGCAGCCGGTGCGCAGCACGGCCTCCTTGAGCATGTCGATCAGCGGGACGGCCCCCCAGCGGCGGTGCACCTCGTCCTTGACCCGCCGCAGGTTCCGAGGCTCGGGCGCGGCCTCGAACCGGGTCAGCCTGATCGCGCCGGCGGCCCGGTCGGCGATGTCCAGCCATTCCAGCCCCGGGGCCGCGTCGTCGAGCTCCCGCAGCGCCGCCGCCATCTCCTGGCGCAACTGTTCCACGAAGACGGCGGGGTTCAGCGGCTTGCGCAGCTCGCGGTAGTTCTCGATCCGGCGGGCCTCGAAATCGGCGGGCAGGTCCTCGTCGGGGTTGCGCCACGAGTCGGCGCCGACCACCCAGATCTCCTTGCAGCGCAGCTGCTCGCGCAGCGCCTGGAACGTCACGACCTCGTACACCATGCGCGCGGTACGCCTCCTGCCCTTCGTGTCGGTCCTGAAGACCAGGCCGGACCAGTCCCCGGCGGTGCCCCGATGCGCGGGCACGTGCTCGCCCATCGGGTAGTAGGTCAGGTTCGCGGATCTCGCGTGGCGGCGGATCAGCGCCAGCGCGTCGATGACGGGCCGGTGCGCCGTGTTGTTGCTCCTGAACTCCAGCACGTCCAGCAGGGCGATCAGTCCGCGCCGGTAGTGGCCGGTGTAGGAGGCCTGCAGCGTCGTCTGGACCGTCCGCCGGTACACCGGGCCCTTCGTCTTGAACTCGTGGACGAGTTCCCGCAGCGTCTGCTCGCCGCCGCTCACCGCGGGGAAC
>CAYLWH010000185.1:0-4420 GCA_964387245.1 uncultured Mycobacterium sp. | reverse complement strand
GCGGCCATCTGCAGGGAGGCCAGGTCTGAACCGGACTCGGGCTCGGAGTAGCCCTGACAGAAGAACACCTCACCGGTGAGGATCGCCGGCAGAAAGAAGTCCTTCTGCTCGGTGGTCCCGAACTTCATGATGGCGTGGGACACCATCTTGATGCCCATGGAGGACAGCGGCGGTGCATCCGCGAGTTGGCACTCCCGGCTGAAGATGTAGTGCTGGGCCAGGGTCCAGTCACAGCCCCCGTGCTCGACGGGCCAGGCCGGCGCGGCCCAGCCCCGCTCGTGCAGGATCGCCTGCCAGGCCATGCTCGCCTCGTGGTCGGCGTAGACGCTGGTCATCAGTCGCCCGGCCTGGCGCAGGTCGGCGGTCAGCTTCTCATCCAGGAAGGCGCGGACTTCGTCGCGGAAAACGAGGTCCGCGTCCGACCAGTTCAGATCCATGTCTGATAGTTGATCAAGTCCGACTCCCGGGCGCTCGGGCGGGGGCCGGTTGGGATTCGGCGCCGGCATCTGTGATGGTTGACGGCATGGCCAGTGACTTCAGCTACGGCGTGATCGGCGCCGGGATCGTCGGTCTGTCGACCGCCCACCACCTGCTCAGCATCGACCCGGCCGCGACCATCGTGGTGTGGGAGGCCGAGGACGCGGTGGGTGTGCACCAGACCGGGCACAACAGCGGGGTGATCCACTCCGGCATCTACTACGAGCCCGGCAGCTTCAAGGCGAGGTTCTGCCGCGAGGGCGAACGGGCCACCAAGGATTTCTGCCGGCAGCACGGCATCCGATTCGCCGAGTGCGGCAAGTTGATCGTCGCCACCACCCCGGTGGAACTCGACCGGCTGGCCGCTCTGCAGGAGCGGGCCGCGGTCAACGGCATCGACGCCCGCCGGGTCGGTCGCGCCGAACTGAGCGAACTCGAGCCCAACGTGACCGGCCTTGGCGCGCTTCACCTCCCGGCGACCGGGATCGTGGATTACCCGCAGATCACCCGGACCCTGGCCGAGCTGGTGACCGGTGGGCGCGGCAGCCTACGGACCGGCGCGAAGGTCGTCGCCATCGCCGAGACGGCGAACCAGGTGATGGTGTCGACACCGCGGGACACCGTCACGTGCGACCGGCTGATCGTCTGCGGCGGACTGCAGGCCGATCGACTCGCCGAGCTGGCCGGCGTGCACATCGACGTGCAGATCGTCCCCTTCCGCGGGGAGTACTACCGGCTGCCCGCCGCCCGCGCTGGGTTCGTCGAGCGGCTGATCTATCCGGTGCCCGACCCGGACCTGCCCTTCCTGGGTGTGCACCTGAGCCCGACGATCGCCGGCGACATCACCGTGGGGCCCAGCGCCGTGCTGGGACTGGCGCGTCAGCGGTACCGGAAGTTCTCGGTGGACATCCGTGACACCGCCCGGATGGCCCGCTTCCCGGGTCTGTGGCGGGTGGCCGCGAACAACGTCGGGACGGGTCTGCACGAGATCCGCAATTCGTTGTCCAAGAGCAGCTATCTGCGGGAGTGCCGCAAGTACGCACCCGGACTGCAGAAGTCCGACCTGCTGCCCTGCGAAGCGGGCATCCGCGCTCAGGCGGTCCGCCGCGACGGCACGTTGATCCACGACTTCGTGATCGCCGAGACGGCGCGCATGCTGCATGTGTTGAACTCACCATCGCCCGCGGCGACGGCGGCGCTGCCGATCGGCCGGCACCTCGCGGACAAGGCCGTCAGCCGCTGACCGCCAGCGCCGCATCGACCGCGGCGGCACTCAGGATGTGATCCAGCACCAGCATCGCCGAACCCTGCAGCGCCGACCGCACACCGTGGGCCGCCGGGACCACCTGCAGCACCCGGGTCGCGAGCGCGGTTGCGTTACCGTACAACGTTTCCCGCAACCCTGCGACCAGAATGTCGTACGCTCCGGCCAGGTCACCGCCGACCACCAGCACGGCGGGATTGAGCAGGTCCACCGCGGGGGCGATCGCATCGCCGATGTGCCGCCCACTTTCCCGGATCAGCCGGCGCGCCTCGGGCTCACCGTGATTGGCAAGGTCGACGAGATCGCGGATGTGTCCCACGGTGTGACCCTGCTCCTGCAGGACGCGCACCAGGGCCCACCCGCCGGCGATCGCCTCCAGGCATCCGGTGTCCCCACACCGGCACGGAAGGCCATGGGCCGCAGCCACTTTGTTGTGTCCGAACTCGCCGGCGGCGCCGACCGCGCCGCGCTGCAGTGCGCCACCGGCGATGATGCCCGCGCCCAGGCCGGTGGACAGCTTCAGCAGCAACAGATCGTTCACATCGCGGTATTCGGCATGGCGCTGGGCGACGGCCATCACGTTGGCGTCGTTGTCGACCACCACCGGTGCGGCGGTCCACCCGGCGAAGTACGGTGCCAGCTCGATGCCGTCCCAGCCGCTCATCACCGGTGAGTCGAGGCTGCAGCCGCGGGCGCGGTCGACGGTGCCGGGCATGCTCAGCCCGATCCCCAGCACAGCGGACGTCGGATGTCCGGCCTCGGTCAGCAGCACTTCGAGACGTTTGGCCAGATCGGGCATCAGATCGTCCGGGCCGAGCCCGCCGGCCAGGTCGACATCGGTGTGCGCGCCGATCTCGCCGGCGAGGTCCGCGATCGCCAGCTGGGTCCGGCTGCGCCCGATCGCCACCGCGAGCACCACCCCCGCCCGGGAGTTGAAACGCAGCATGTTGGGGGGCCGGCCGCCCGTCGATGCGCCGTCCTTGCCTTCGGTCACCAGACCGCGAGCCGTCAGCGCGGAAACCCGCGCGCCGACCGCGGTGCGCGACAGGCCGGTGGCCGCCCGAACCTCGGTCCGGGTGGTCACGATTCCGTCACGGATCAGCGAAAACACTTCTCCGGCGGTAGTCGGCGCTTTGTTAGGTCCGCCCCTGATGACCGGCATCTTTTCATTGATACAAGCCGATCAACCGATCGGCAAGGGGTGTAATTACGCCACTTCAATCATAAAAAGATAAAAGTCAGAGAGAGAAACGGCGAAAGTCTGGCTACTCTCGAACCAGTATCGGGTGTTCTGCAACGGCGCAGGTGCCGACAATCCCCAGACCCGACAGGCAGAACCGCCGTGAGCATCACCTCATTACGTAATCCAACCGCAGCCACCCCGCAGGCCATGGTTGCGCCGAATCCCGCGGCGCTCAAACTGGCCATTTTCGCGCTGGCACTCGGCGGTTTCGGCATCGGCACCACCGAGTTCGTCGCGATGGGCCTGCTGCCCGAGATCGCCGACGCCATGCATATCGGCGAGCCCACCGCCGGGCACGTGATCTCGGCGTACGCGCTCGGCGTGGTGGTCGGGGCCCCGCTGATAGCGGCCCTGACCGCACGGATGCCGCGCAAGGCGCTGCTGATGTCACTGATGGCGGTGTTCGTGCTGGGCAACCTCGCGGCCGTCCTCGCGCCCACGTATGGATCTCTGGTGGCCGCCCGGTTCGTTGCCGGCCTCCCGCACGGTGCCTACTTCGGGATCGCCGCACTGGTGGCGGCCAAGCTCCTGGGACCCGGGAGCCGGGCCAGAGCCGTCGCCTATGTGCTGACCGGACTGACCGTCGCCACCGTCATCGGGGTGCCACTGGCGTCGTGGCTGGGTCAGGTGCTCGGCTGGCGCAGTGCATTTGCGTTGGTGGTGGTCATCGGCGTGGTCACGCTTGCCGCGATCGGATTGTGGCTGCCGCCGGTTGGTATCACCCATGTCACGAGTCCGTTGACCGAACTCGGCGCGCTGCGCCGGCCACAGGTCTGGTTCGCGCTGGCCGTCGGCATGGTCGGCTTCGGTGGCATGTTCGCGGTGTACACCTACATCGCCACCACGCTGACCGATGTGGCCGGGCTGTCCAGCGGCTGGGTCCCGTTGGCCCTCATGGTTTTCGGTGGCGGGATGGTGGTGGGCAACATGGCCGGTGGCCGACTGGCCGACTGGTCGGTGGTCCGCGGTCTGTATCTGACCATGACGGTTCTCGGTCTGGCGCTCGCGACGTTCGTTGTGGCGGCCCACAATCCAGTCACCGCAATGGCGCTGTTGTTCGCGATCGGAGCGGCGGGCGCCGCCATCGGACCTGCCCTACAGACGCGCCTGATGGACGTCGCCGCCGATGCGCAGACACTGGCCGCGGCGCTGAACCACTCCGCGCTCAACGTCGCCAACGCCGCGGGCGCTTGGATCGGCGGCCTGGTGATCGCGGCGGGCTTCGGATACACCGCACCCGCCGCTGCCGGCGCCGCCCTCGCCGTCGCCGGCCTGATGGTCCTCACGATTTCTGTTGTGTCGCAAAGGAAGGAGGCGATCGCATGATCCGTTTCGAGCTGTTCCTGCCCGATGGCCGCCAGGTCACCTTCACCATCGGAGACACGCCATGACCGAGAACCTGACCGAGAACGTCGTCTACACGTTCACGCCGGAGG
>CAYLWH010000184.1:0-4454 GCA_964387245.1 uncultured Mycobacterium sp. | reverse complement strand
GGCTGGTCGCCGAGATCCGCGCGCAGCTCGGTGTCGAGCTGAGCGTCCGCGCCGTATTCGAGACGTCGACTCCGGCTGGGCTCGCCGCCGAGCTGGTCGAGCGGTTCCGCACCGAGTTCGACATCGACCTCGACGACATGGATGACGACGAGGCCCGGAGCGAGACCCCAGACCGCCGTGGACCGGTTCGGCCCGAGCTGGCCGAAGCCCTACGACCGCAACGGCTGCCGCTCTCGTACTCGCAGCAGGCGATGTGGTTCCAATACCGGATGGAAGGCGTGAGCGACGCCTTCAACCTGTCGTTCGCGCTTCGCTTCGACGGACCGTTGGACGCCGTCGTCCTCACCTCGGCGCTCAACGACGTGGTGGCCCGTCACGAGCCGCTGCGCACCACCTTCGGTGAACACCAGGGTGTGCCGTTCCAGGTCGTGCACCCCGAGCTGCGGCTCGAGGTGGCGCTGGCCGATGTCGCCCCCGAGGACCTCGACCAGGCGCTGGCCGGCCTGCGTCGCCATGTGTTCGACCCCGAGTCGGGGCCGCTGGTCCGGCCCACCCTGCTGGCTCTGGCGCCAGACACCCACGTGCTGTTCGTGCTCGCGCACCACATCGTCACAGACCATGCGTCGACGGGTGTCTTCTTCGACGACATCGTCGCCGCCTACCGCGCCCGCCAGGCCGGGACGGCGCCCGCCTGGGCGAGCCTGCCCGTGCAGTACGCCGACTACGCACTGTGGCAGCGAGACGCGATCGACGGCGGCGGACAATGGGGACGATCTCAACTCGACTACTGGCGCAATGCGCTGGTGGGACTGCCGGACGAGATTTGGGTCGCCCCCGACCGGGCACGGCCCCCGGTGCTGCGGCAGCGCGGCGAAGTGGTCAATTTTACGGTTCCGGCGTCGCGCCGCTCGGCATTGGTGCAGCTCGCCGAGCGGGCCGGCGCCTCGGAGTTCATGGTCTGTCAAGCCGCGGTCGCGGTTGTGCTGCACAAGCTCGGCGGCGGCACGGACATCCCCATCGGCACCCCGGTCGCCGCACGGGCGGATCCGGCGACGACGAATCTGATCGGCTTGTTCGCCAACATGGTCGTGCTGCGCAACGACCTGTCCGACGATCCGATTCTGCACACCGTCGTGGTGCGCAGCCGCGACACGGTGCTCGACGCGTTCGCGCACCAGGAGCTGCCCATCGAGCGCGCGGTCGACGCAATCAACCCGCCGCGCAAGCGATCCCGCAACCCGCTGTTCCAGACGATGATCAACTTCCGCGGCGAGGACTGGGCGCTCATACCCCGCGATCTCACCGGGACCGGTGAAACGACCGTGGTTCCGCTTCAGATGGACCTGAACGTGTCGTTCCTGGATCTGAACCTCGGTCTGTACGTCACCCCGGCGGGGGAACTCGATGTCTGGGTCGTCGCCAACGCCGATCTGTACGACGCCCCCACCGTCGCGCTGATCGCCGATGCGCTCGACGCCGCGTTCACGGCCTTCGCCACCACACCGGAGCGCCCGGTGTCCGGGCTGGAACTGTTGCCCGCCGCGGTGCTCGACAAGCTCCTCGCATCGCCCGATCCCGATCCCGGAACCGGCCCCGAAGACCCGGCACCCGCGCACGCGGTGGACTCTGCCCATGCTCAGCAGACCCTCATCGCGCTGTTGGAGGAACTGCTGGAGATCGACGGTGTCGACCCCGGGGACAACTTCTTCGCGCTCGGCGGCGACAGCATCGTCTGTATCCAGTGGTCGGCGCGCGCAAACGAACTCGGACTCACGCTCACCCCGCAGCTGGTGTTCGAGCACACGACGATCGCGGACCTCGCCATCGCGGTCGCCGGTGCCGGTGCGCCGGGCCGGGAAGAGGTCGACCCGGTGGGGAGCGAAGACGAATACACCCCGATGAGTGCGTCGGGCCTGACGCCCGAAGCCCTGGCCGAACTCACCGCATCCTGGCACGGGCGGGCGTGACAGCTTCCGTGACGAAGACAGCGCCTCAAATCGAGGACGTGCTCGCCCTGAGCCCACTGCAGGAAGGCCTGTTCGCGCTGTACCGGCTCGCCGACGGCGGCGTCGACCTCTACACCATGCAGTTCGTCGCAGACATCCAGGGACCGCTCGACGTCGCTTTGTTGCGCCGCAGCGCGTCGGCGATGCTCGACCGCTATCCCAACCTGCGGGCCGCCTTTTGGGATCGCGACGTTGCCAAGCCCGTACAGATCGTGCCCGTCGGCGCGGATCTGCCCTGGACCGATCGCGTTGCGCCGCCCGGGGAATTCGAGTCGATCGCTCGATCGGAGCGACGCCGCCCGTTCGATTTGAGTCGGGGGCCGGCGATGCGCGTGGTGCTGATCACCGTGCCCGGCGAGTCCCGCCGCCGGATGATCTTCACCGCGCACCACATCCTGATAGACGGCTGGGCGCTGGCCGTCTTCTTCACCGAGATGCTGGCCGTCTATGGGGACGGCGGATCCGTGGACGCGCTGCCGGCCGCGCGTCCCTACCGCGACTACATCGTTTGGCTCGCCCGGCAGGACAAGGACGCCGCGCTCGCGACATGGGATCGCTACCTGGGTGCAGTGTCCGGCCCGCTGATGCTGGCGGATAGCGCAGCTGCCTCGCCGCAGGCCTGCCCCGACAAGACGCGGCTGCTGTTGAGCCCGGCCGACACCGTCCGGCTGCGCCGATGGGCCGCCCGCAGCGGGCTGACGCTGGGAACCGTGGTGATGTTCGCCTGGGCGGTCGTGCTCGCCCGGCTGACCGACCGCCGTGACGTCGCCTTCGGCACCGTCGTCTCCGGTCGTCCCGAACAGCTGGCCCAGGTGGAGAGCATGGTCGGGTTGTTCATCAACACCGTGCCGGTCGTGCACCGTTTCGACTGCGGCGGTTCGGTTCTCGAGCAGTGCGCTCGGCTGCAGCGCGAGACGTCGGCGATGCGCGACATCGGTTACCTGAGCTTGTCGGAGATCCAGCGTAGACACGGCCGCGGAACACTCTTCGACACCCTGTTCGTGTTCGAGAACGCGCCCATCGAGCAAGCGGTCCGTCCCGCCGAGGCGCCCGACGGCACCAGGTTCTGTCCCGTCGAGATGGAGAGCCTGACGCACTACCCGTTGACGGTGGTCTCGCATCTGCAGGACGACGCCCTGCTGGTACTGGTGGAGGCGATCCGTGAGGCGCTTCCCCACCTTAAGGCCGCCGACATCGGCTCACGGCTGCTCGGCGTCCTGTGCCAACTGCCCGATGCCGGCGACGACAGCCCCGAAGCGCTCGACGTTCTCACACCGGCCGAGCGAGACGAACTCTGTGCGCCGTCGAGTCGGTCAGTGGTCCCCGCGGACGCCACGACGGTGTGGGAGTCGTTCGAGCGGCAGATGCACGCCACCCCGGATGCGGTTGCCCTGACCGGTGCCGACGAGCACTTCACCTACGCCGAATTGCACGCTGCCGCCAGCCGGATCGCAGGGGAGTTGGCACAGCGCCACGTCGGCCCGGAGAGTGTCGTCGCTCTGGTGCTTCCTCGCTCCGGCCGGGCGGTGGTCGCCATCCTGGCGGTTCTCGCCGCCGGCGCGGCCTACCTGCCCGTGGACATCGCGTTGCCTGCGGCTCGCATCGAATCGCTTCTGCACCAGGCGAATCCGGCGCTGGTCGTCACCGAAACCAGCTGCGCGGAGCTGGCCGGAGGGGGCCACCCGAAGCTGATTCTCGACGATCCCCTAGTGGCACAAAACATTTCGCGACACCCGCCCGCGCCGCCGGTGGTTCGTCGCCATCCCGAGCACAGCGCCTACATCATCTTCACCTCCGGATCCACCGGCGACCCCAAAGGTGTCGTCATCCGCAATGCCGCGTTGCTCGCCTACTTCGCCGATCATCGTGAGCGCGTTTACCGCACGGCGCGGGTGGGGCGCCCGTTGTGCATCGCCCACGCCTGGTCGCTGAGCTTCGACGCGTCCTGGCAGCCCATGGTCGGCCTGCTCGACGGCCATCGGCTGCACCTGTTCGACACCGAGGAGATGCGCGACGCGGATCGGCTGGTTGAAGGCATGACCCGGCACGGTGTCGACATGATCGACACCACACCGTCGATGCTCACCCAGCTCTGGGCGGCCGGGTTGCCGGATCGCGGTCTGGCGGTACTGGCCCTGGGCGGTGAGGCGATCGATTCCGCGCTGTGGGGCAAGCTGCGCTCGCTGCCGCGGACAGCCGTCTACAACTGCTACGGCCCGACGGAGGCGACCGTTGAGGCGGTCGTCGCAGCGGTGAGGGACAATCCCACACCCGCGATCGGCACGCCGAACTCCGGAACCTTCTGTCGCGTATTGGATTCCAGGTTGCGGCCGGTGCCCCACGGGGTGGTGGGCGAACTGTACCTGTCGGGTGCCCAGTTGGCCCGCGGGTATCTCGGCAAGCCCGGTCTGACCGCCGCCAGCTTCGTCGCGGACCCTCTGCGCCCGG
>CAYLWH010000183.1:0-4478 GCA_964387245.1 uncultured Mycobacterium sp. | reverse complement strand
AACGCTCGGGAATGCATCAGACGGGAGCGTTTCCGCAGGCCGCCTGGTGAGCGGGCGACTGCAATGTTCTAACGAGGTCAGCGCGACACGCCGCTGACGTGCGCTTCTTGAATCGGCCGCCCGTTGGATGCATGATCGTTGCTTTGAAGGGTGGCGCTGGATTCGGGGTTGGAGGCAGGGTGGGACGGACGGATCTGGCGGGAGCGGCGCATCTGGAGCTGGTGTCCGGTGCGGTCCCGTTGCGTCCGCAGGATGCGATGGTGGAGGCCATGTTTCGTGGCTGGCGTGCTCAGCAGGCTGCGCGTGGGCTTCGTGAGGACACGATCACGGCTCGGGAGAAACTGGTTCGTCGGTTCATGGAGTTCGTCAACGACTACCCGTGGCAGTGGGCCCCGACGCATATCGACGAGTGGTCGCTGTGGCTGACCAGTGAGAAGCACCTGGCGCCGTCGACGATCCGCGGCTACCAGTGCGGTTTGCGGTTGTTCAGCGAGTTCCTGATCGATGGCCGCTACGGGTGGGCGGTGGCATGCGAGGAAGCGTTCGGCACCCACCCGGTGGCGATCTGCCACGAGTGGAACACGATCGCGCATTTGAACGACTATGAGGGTCGGCCGGAGGCCAGGCCGTTCACGCGCGAGGAGA
The DNA here is from genome assembly GCA_964387245.1 of uncultured Mycobacterium sp. GTDB lineage: Bacteria > Actinomycetota > Actinomycetes > Mycobacteriales > Mycobacteriaceae > Mycobacterium. The sequence continues at coordinate 3,833 of CAYLWH010000183.1, read as the reverse complement.
TGCAGCGGTTCCTGGACTACGCCGACGATCAGGTCGAGCGCGCGCTGCGGGCGAAACGCAAAGGGGCCCTTGCCGCTTTCCGTGATGCCACGATCTTCAAGGTGATCTACGGGTGGGGGTTGCGTCGGACCGAGACCGCCAAACTTGACCTGGTGGACTTCGGCCGCAATCCGGTGGCGCCGCAGTTCGGCAGGTTCGGCACGCTCAACGTGCGCTACGGCAAGGCGAAACGGGGACAGCCGCCGCGACGGCGCAACGTGCTGTCGGTGATGGATTGGGCGGTGGAAGCGGTCGCTGATTACGTCGAGAACGTGCGCCCGAAGTTCGGCTGCCCCGACCATCCGGCACTGTGGGTGACCGAGCGGGGCGGACGGATCAAGGCCGCGGAGATCAACGCTCGGTTCGCCTCCTACCGGGATGCGCTCAAGCTGCCGGAAAGCCTTGTGCCCCACTCAATCCGGCACTCCTTTGTCACTCACCTCACCGAGGACGGTGTTGACCGGCGGTTCATCCAATCTCAGGTCGGGCACGAATGCGACAGTTCCACGGCCATCTACACCCACGTCAGCTCCGACTTCATGAACACCATGCTGCACAAGGCGCTCGCGCCCGCGCTTGCTCCGCCCCCTCCGGCAGACAAGGACTGATGATGCCCGCCAAGCTCGACTACCACTGGCACCTGCGCAAGATCATGGCCGACCGCGGCATGTTCGCCACCACCGATCTGATCGAGCCGCTGGGCAAACGCGGCATCACCTTGTCCTCCAGTCAGGTCTACCGGCTTGTCGTCGAGCGACCCGAACGGCTGAGCCTGAAGATCCTGATGGCGCTGCTGGACATCCTGGACTGCACAATGGACGACTTGATCGAACCGGCCGTCTCGGCGCAGGCGGTCACCCGCGGGAAGAAGGCGGTCGGCGCCGAAGCCGGCCTCGGGGAGCTGCGGCCCAAGCGGGCGCGCATCCGCGGCGCCGAACGGCCGTGAGCGCCGGTGAGCGTTCGGTTTCGGATCCGGTCGGGTTCATCGCGGACCTGGTGGTGGCGGTCGATGATCGTCTTGCTCTCGAGCAGGCCAGGTCGGTCGTCACCAGCGTCGCGGGCGGGCGATCCAAATCGCGGCGTCTGGCCGCGTTTCTTGCCGAGCGCCCGGCCGTGCTGACCGATGGACGCTCGCCGGCACCTCGGGCGGTCGGCGACCTGCTCATCACACTGCGCAAGGCCGGTGTGGAAGTTTCGCCGCCGGTCTGCGCCGAGTGCGGCAAGCCGATGCGGACCCTGCAGCGCCGCGGTCAGGACTGGTTCTGCGGGCCCTGCAGCCTGCGTCCGGCGCCCTGCGCGGCCTGCGGCCAGGTTCGGCATGTCTCGACGCGGGATCGGGCCGGGCAGCCTCGCTGCGCGCAATGCCCCGACCGTGACGACCGCAATCCGATCTCGGTCATCCACAATGTGGTGGCCCGGCTGGATCCGACCCTCGACCGCGACCTCATCGCCAGCGCGGTCGGCAAGCTTGCGTCCCGGCCCGCGCATCAACGCAGGATCGCGTGGGCGTTGGAGCATCAACCCGAATTACTCACCGGCGCTGGGCATCTAGCCCCTGTCCGCGCGGTCGTCCCGCTGATCGATGCTCTGCACGCAGCAGGCGTCGCCGGGATCGTCCGGCCGGCATGCCCCCGCTGCGGTCGCGTCGTGCGGATCGACAAACCGCTCGACGGGCAACGCGTCTGCCGCACCTGCATCGCCCACACCCGCGTCGAGGAATGCGCACGCTGCGGCGCCCGCCGCGAACCGGCCACTCGCGACGAGCACGGCCAACCACTGTGTCCGAACTGTTTGATCACCGACCCCGACAACCTCGAGGTCTGCCTGAACTGCGGTCGCCGTCGTCCGGTCAGCCTGCGGACCCCGGACGGGCCGATCTGCGGGTCCTGCCCACCCTTGCCGACCGCCACCTGCGCGATCTGCGGTGAGGAAAAGTCGTGCGGCACATCCCGAATCACCGGCCGACCGTGGTGTTCTGCCTGCCAGCGCCACACCGCCCGATGCTGTTCGTGCGGACGGACCGCCGCCATCATCTCGGGCACCCTGACCGATCCGCACTGCCAAGACTGCACCACCCGCGCGGTCTGGCAGGACTGCCCAACCTGCAGCGACCCCTCCTACCCGCATCCCGGCCAATGCGTCCGCTGCCTGATCAACCAGCGCCTCAACGAGATCCTCGGCCCGCCCTCGGCAGCACTGCATCCGGGACTGCAGGCGTTGCGGCACAACATCGCCACCGCAGAACACCCCATCACCGCCATGCGGTGGCTGAAGAAGAAGTCCGTCGCGCCGGTGCTGGTCGATCTGGCTGCCGGTCGCCGGGCAGTGACCCACGAAGCGCTCGACGAACTGCCCCACAGCCCGCCGCTGGCTCACCTGCGCCACGTCCTCATCGGCGTCGGTGCCCTGCCACGCCGCGATGAGCATACGGTCCGCATCGAGCGGTTCATCGACCAGATCCTGGCCGCGCAAACCAACCCCGAGCAGCGCAAGGTGCTGCACCGCTACACCGTCTGGCATCTGATCCGTCGACTGCGGCAACGCAACAACGGCCACCCCGCCACCATCCAACAGTTCAACTCGGTGCGCCAACGCACTTACGCGGCCGTCGCTTTCCTGGACTGGCTCACCGAACACCAACTCACCCTCGGCAGCTGTCAGCACAGCGACCTGGATCGCTGGCTCACCGACGACACCGCAACAAACCGTGAGCCGGCGGGGCACTTCATCCGATGGGCCCACAAGAACAAGCTGACCAGTGTCCGCGTCGGCGCCCGCCGCTGGATGGGGCCCACCCGACCCCTTGATGACCAGCACCGCTGGGACATCGCGCGCCGCGTGTTGCACGACGACACCTTCAAACCTGATGACCGGCTGGCCGGCCTACTTGTTCTCTTCTACGCGCAGACACCGGCGGCGATCTGCCGGATGACCATCGTCGATATCGAACTCGACGCTGATCCGGTCCGGTTGCATCTGGGCAGTTCACCCATCCAGCTGCCCGAACCCATCGCCGGATTGGCCCGATTGGTGGTGTCAAATCGTAAGGGCCATGCGACTATTGGCGCGTTGACCCCTTCGATCTGGCTCTTTCCGGGCGGCCAGCCCGGCCGGCCCATCAGCACCGGCCAGCTCACTCAACGGTTGAACCGACTCGGCATCCGCCCCGGCGCTGCTCGCAGCACCGCACTATTTCAACTCGCCACCGAGATCCCCGCCGCCATTCTGGCCCGCACCCTCGGCATCCACACCGACGTCGCCGTCATCTGGCAACGCCTCTCCGCCGGCGACTGGACCAACTACGCCGCCGTAATCAGCCAACGCCCGCCCCGGTAAGGGCGCTTCGCCTACCCCTTCCGCTGGTCCTACAACGTGCTCAACGCAGCCGAATACTTCCGCCAAGCCTCACTGATTCACCGCGTGCAGTCGGACCCGCGCATGGCTGACGTGATCGAGCTCATCCGTGCCGCCTGGCAGCCCGACGGCACATGGCTGCAGGCCGGTCGGCATCCCGGGCGGGTGTGGTTCGAGGTCGACGCGCTGGCGGCAGAGCCATCGAAGTGGCTGACCCCGTTCGGGACACGAGTGCTTGCCTGGTGGGACTCCCAGACTCCCCAGGCGATATGACGTGACTGCTCGTCGGTGGATGGTTGCGGACCCGGGTGACGCCTCGTCGGATGGCCACCCGAGCCCCGGGAGTGAGGCATTCGGACAGTTTGAATATCCGACGTCACCATTTCGCTTCGACACCGAGCGGCTGCGCTGCTGCGCGTTGGACGTCGAAGAGGTCACCG
>CAYLWH010000182.1:0-4516 GCA_964387245.1 uncultured Mycobacterium sp. | reverse complement strand
TAGCCTCGATTTTTCGTGCGGTCGTGCCTGTGGGTGAGTCGCCGGTTGTGGTCGGCTGCTGACGTTGATTCTGCCAGTTGGGTGTGACAGTTCGCCCGGTGTCGCTCGGTGGGCGGGCTTCCAGGGCCTTGAGGTCTTTCGTCTGGTCGGGTCGGGGTTTGTCGGTTATGTGAACGCGGCGCGGATGCGGGTCCAGGCGGTGGCGATCGCCTGTGCCCAGCGCCAGGTGGCGTCGATAGCGAGTCGCGTTTGGCGGGCGCTGCGGGTGATGCGGGCGGCGACGTGCAGGACCCGGTAGCGGAAGGTGTCGATCTCGCAGCGTGCCAGGTCGGGATCATCGGTGAAGCCGATCAGTTTCGCCCAGGCGACCAGATCTGTTGCTGCCATGATGATTTCGAGCCAGGCGGCGTTGGCGTCAAACGAGTGGAACGGGAGGTTGCGCAGTCCGGTGGCCTTGGCCTGGCGGATGCGGTCCTCCACGCGGGCGTGTTGGCGATGCCGTAGTTCCAGGCCGGCCAGCTGGCCGGCCACCACCCCGGCGCCGGTGTCGGTGATGAACCCGGTGATGCGGTGCCCGTCGGAGTCGGTGAACCGCAACTGCGCTCCCGGGTGGGGGCGTTCCTTACGCAGGATCAGCCGGGTCCCGGCCGGCCATTTCGACAGATCGACCAGCCCGGTCGCCTCAGCGACCCAGGCGCCGTCGCGGATCTGCCCGTCGGTGGTGATCGCCGGATACCACCCGTTGTTGGTGGTGAGCACCTCGGCGGCGGCGCGGATGCGAGCATCGATCGCGCAGCCCAGGGAGAACCCCACCTTCGAGTCGCGGCAGGCGGCGGCGAACCCGTAGGTGGCCCCAGCAGAATCGGAGCGAACCAAGATCTGCGGTGCCTCAGGGTCATCGGGGTTGGGCCGGTAGGCCGGGGGCATCGCCTGCAGCGCCTGCTCGAGAACGGTGACGTGATCAGCGGTGGTGTTGGACCCGGCGTTACCTGGGCGCAGCAGCCCGGCCAGTCCTTCCCCGGAGGCGATGTCGGGGCGGTCCAAGAACACCAGCAGCGGGTGCATTCCGAAGGTGTGTTTCCAGGTCGCGGCCGCGTTCTCCTTGTTGTCGGAGTGATCGATGGTGATGGTGGCATCCACGTCCAGGTGCAGCCAGCCCTCGTGGGTGGGGGCGGCCCCGGCTGCCCAGGCCCGCTCCCGCGCATGCGCGCGGGCCGCCCGAATCTTGGGCAGCCGGGTGGCGTCGATGCGCTCATCGACGCACCGCCACAACGTGGTCGTCGAGCCGACCGGGCCGAAGGCCTGCTCGCGGTCGCCCAGAAGTTGGCCGACACCGTCGATGCAGTCCGCGCCGTCGGCGACTGCGGCGGCCAGATCGGCGAACACATCACCGGGGGCATGGGTCCAGGGCCCCCGGTAGGTGTCGGCCAGAGCGGCGGTGACCTGCGAGGACAGCCCGGTCAGGTCCGCGAGTTCTCGCAACAACCCCACCCCGGCATGCGACACCACCCCGCGCCCGTCGGCGGACACTTTCACCCGTGGCCGTGCTGAGATACTCTTCACCTAGAAAGTGCCTTCCCGCTGGAATCGTGGAACCCTTGAGAAGTCTCATTATTCCATTGCAGGACAGGCACTTTCACCAATTCAGCGCCCGTGTCGCACCGATTTTCGTGCAAAATCTAGGCTAGCGGCAAACCGGCTCATGATCGCGATCAATCCCGGTCATCCAGGCGTTGGTTTCGACTCGGTGCCGTCCTCGTCACGGCCGCGCACTGGCGGGCGGGTTGAGCAGGTGCGCGACGGCGACCGGAAGCAAGACTCCCTGCCCCAAGTGATCTAGAGCGACTGCCAGAAAACCTACGACCGCGGGGGTGCTGACGGACCGTGGGAGCGCAACACCCGCCTCTCAAGACGCCGCAAGAAACTCATCCCGACCTCCAATCGGAAAGGAGTGCATGCATGCGGTTCAATCCACCGCCCGACTGGCCCGTCCCGCGACAGGGGTGGTCCCCGGACCGTGGCTGGGCTCCCGATCCGTCGTGGCCGCCGGCTCCGCCGGGATGGAGGTTCTTTGTCGACGAGTCAACGTCCGACAGCACGATCGTCGATGCCCCGCCGACAGCGGCGCTCAAGACGGCTCCGGGGGAGCCGCTCACCACGCCGGAGCAGCCGCCAATCGCCTCGAAGAAACGCAGGTTGGCGGCGGTCACGATTGTGGCGGCAGTGGCCGCTCTCGGCGTCGTGTACCACGGCGTGAACCGCCCCGATGTCATTGTCTTGGAACCCGTTGACGCCCAGGGCAACATCCAAAGCGGATGGGTGCAGGACAGCAACCGCTCGGGTGACCGCATCGACTGTTCGTTCGGTTCAGCGTCGCGCTACGACAAGACGGCTGGCGTGCGTAGCTGTGGCGGCACCGCCGACTCCGGGGACGCCTGCTGGACCGCCGGCGACGCCGAGCACGTATTGTGCTTGACGGATCCGTTCTCCAACGTGGTGTACCTGGTCGGCGCGCAGGGTCTGGGCACGCCACGCAAATCGCTCACCGAAGACCCGGCCCCGTTCGCGCTGCTGCTTGATGACGGAACCCAATGCCGGGCCCGCATCGGTGGTGCGTGGTCAAGCCAACAAGAGCGCCCCGACTGGGTGGGTCATTACGGATGCGACGACAGCGCCGTTTGGGGCCCTCCCGGCGAGGGCATCAAGAAGGGCTTCGGCGGCTGGACCGTCGAGGTCGGCCCCGCGGACGGGCACCTGACGACGCGCAAGGTGACCAAGGCCTACTTCGTGGGAGTCGCAACACCCGGCGCCCCGCAAAGCGATGGCCGCGCCGGCGGCTCGGGCGGCATCGGGCTGGTAACCAAGTGCGAGCGCCCACCAGAATTCAAGCCCGACACCATCCGGGCGGACTCCGGAGCGTTGATCATCCGGATGAAGGTCGTCGCCCGCTGCCCCGGCGGCGATGTTCTCACCTCAGCGAGCACCCGCATCAGCGTTATGTCCGACGGCCACAACATCGCCTCCGGAATGTTCGATCTGTCGGCCCAGCCGATCGTCATCGGTCCCAGCTCGGGTGGCAACGGATCGGAGCCGGCGATCGAGCACGACTTCCGCTTCCCCATCGGCACGTTCTGGCGGCTGCCGGTTTCCACCCGCGAAGCACCCACCGCCGGTGCTTCACAGCGCGGTGATGTCGACCTGGACGCCAAGACACTTGTGGTTGACTGCGACCAGTCCGGGTCGGCGCAGTCAAGTGCCCAGAGCTCTGACGCCGGTCAGTCGGGCAGCACCGCTGTCGGTCCGGCGGACCCCACGTCTGGTGACAACGAGTCGGCCAGCTTCGATGCGCTCCAGGCGATGGCCAATGCTGACCGGCCGTTCATCACGGCCCGGCTCACCGGAACGTGGGTTCCGCAACTCAGTTCCAAACGGCCGGGACTCGTCGCCGACGGCATAAGGTGGAACAACACCGAAACACTGCACGAGCATCTGCAGTTGCGCCTGAGATATCCGCAGGTCCGGCTGCTGAGGTCCGGGGACTGGTCGACGTTTTCAGCACCCGACTTTTGGGTCACCATCGCGGGTGTGACCTTCCCCGACGCCGGCGGGGCGCTGGCCTGGTGCCGTGCCCACAACTTCGACCGTGACCACTGCTACGCCAAATTGGTGAGCAGCACACACCCGATCGACGGCAGCACCGCCTTCAACCCGTGAATCCGGAGAATTAGTTGACATGGATCGTTGAATGATCGAAACAACACAGCGCAGTACGATCGGCGGCCGCAGTGGCGGATGCGCTGGAGGGTAGGGGGCAGTGTGGTTCGTAGGCAAGCGGCGGCTGTCGCATCGGTTGTTGCGCTGTTGGTCTCGTCGTGTGGGTTCCTGGATGGGTCGAAATCCGCCGAGCCCACTATCTCGAGTCCGTCGAGCACGTCGCCGCCGGTGTCGGGTACGCAGGTCAGCGCGGTCGTCGACGGTGTGCGAGTGCAGGCCACCACCGCGCCCGCCGACAGCGACCTCGAGCTGACGATCAGCGCCAGTGACGTCGCTGGCGCGGAAGCCGAGGCGCTGGTGGTCGCCACCAAGCCGGTTAGCGTGGAACTGGACGGCGGGAAGGCTCAGCCCTCTGCCCCGGTTCAGTTGGAGTTCGATCTGTCGAACCGCCCGGACATCGTCGCCGAACTGACCGATACGGTCAGGCCCGTCATCGAATCGGTGTCGATGACCGACCCCGCCGAACGGGACATGTTCACCGGTAGGTGGGATCCGGCTACCCAGACGCTCACGGCGGAAGTCACGCACCTCACCGACTTCTGGGTGAGTGCCTTCGATGTGTTCAAGGCGATCGAGAACGGGATCGGGCGGACCTTCGAAATTCTTCGCGGCAATTCGACGTCGCCATGTCGCGAGAAAAGTCAGCTGACGCTCGACGGCACGGAGTACGTGCTGACCGCCGTCAGTCCCGGCGCGATAGCCGGATGTCTGGTCGCCAACAACGGCTCGATCGCCATCGACT
>CAYLWH010000181.1:0-4520 GCA_964387245.1 uncultured Mycobacterium sp. | reverse complement strand
AACATCAGCCGGTGAGCTATGTCATCGAGGCGATGCGCGGATTGTCGCTCGACGGTCCGGTGTTGGCACCGATGGTCGCAATCTTGCTGTGGTCGGCGGGCATCGTCGCTGCGTGCGCGATACCGATGGCGATCGGGTACAGAAAGGCCAGCATGCGTGGATGATCTCATCGTCGTGTTCATGAATCGCCGGGGAGTCTGAAAATGTTCCCATCGTCGGTCATTCGGAAGCTGGCGCGCAGCGAGGAAATGTTCGCCGAGACGCACAGTTTCGTGGGTATCGGTGCGAATGTGATAGGCCCGATCGACATCGACGCGATGTCGGTTGCTTTCGATGCGCTGCTCGAGGCGCACCCGGCTCTGGCCGGCCATCTCGAGCGGGGTGAGGACGGGCGACATGAGATCGTCGTCGACGATTTTCTTCACCCGGGTGTTGAGGTGATAGAACTCGATGACCCGGCTGCCGAACCCCCGCCTATCCACCTCGACCAGAGCGAATCGCTGGTTCAGCTCCGGTTGACCATTCGGGACGGACAGGCGGAACCGACGCTCTACGTCCATCACAGCCTCGCCGATGGTCACCACGAGTTCAGCCTCATCGAGGAGGTGTTCTCCTGGTACACGGATCTGGTCTGCACCGGAAACATCGGTCGGGTCACCGTCCAGCCCACGCCGGACCCGTTGGAGGTTGTGCTAGCCGAACGGGGAGTGCACAAACAGAAGCGGTCGGGACTCGAGCGGTTCATGCCCGCGATGTTCGCCTATGACCTGCCGCCATCCAGGCGAGCCGCCGCTGACGTCAAATCTGCTTCGTCCCTGCGTGTCCCGATGGCGTGGTGCCGGTTCAACGAACGCGAGACACAGGACCTGATCGCGTTTTCTCGGGTACATCGACTCGGCTTGAACGCCCTGCTCTCTGCGGCCGTCCTGCTGGCGGAGTGGCAACTTCGCGAGACCCCGAACATCCCGGTTCCCTATATCTACCCGGTAGATCTGCGCTATTTCCTCTCACCCCCGGTGTCCGCAACCGCGTGCACCAATCCGGTGGGAGTGGCCACCTATCTCGCTGAGATCGACCACAACACCGATGTTGTGGGACTCGCCCGCGACATCGCCGAGACCTTCCGCGCAGACCTGGCCGACGGCGTGATCCAGCAGTCTCTGCTTCACTTCAGCCCGCAGTATGTCGGGAATCCTCCCGGGTTGCCCGATGTCGTGATGTTCACCGATAACGGTCTGGTCCCAACCGTGCGCACGCCGCCAGGTGTGGAACTGACCGCGTGCAACGGCGAGTTGTACTTTGCCGTCAACGCCGGCATCGACATGTACTCCAGCAAGATCTTCGCCGGGCAACTGATGATCGAATACCACTCGCATGCGCCGGCGCCGGAGCGGTCGATCGAGGCGATACGTTCGGTGCTCTGCTCCATCGCCGACCAGCATGCTGCGTCCAGCGTCAGTTGACGGGTCCGAACGCGTAGCGGTGGTATTGCAGCGCACGGCGCAGGGGCCGGACCACGCGAACCAGGCGCCCCGCCACCCGGAACCCGGTCGATGTCCGGCTGAACGTGCTTGCGTCGAAGAAGGAAACGGCGGTCAGCAATCGGATTCCGGGAACTCTGCTGAGGATGTCCTCGGGGTTGTTGACCGCCCAGTGCAGCGTCGAACCGGACCGCCTCACCAACGTCTGCGTCTTCTGCGACCTGATTCCGAGCCAATTGAAGAAGTCGATCTGCAGTTCGCCGGACGGGAAGCGGTCGACGACGCTTCGCAGGAGTGCGATGCCCTCGTTCTCCGTGAGATACATGCTGATGCCCTCGGCCAGAAACAGCACGGGACGATCCGCGGGAATGCCGTCGAGCCACGACGAATCCGTCGCGGAGGTGGCGACAAGGTGGTAGTGCGGGCGCGTCGGGTAAATCTTCTCGCGCAACGCGATGACTGCCGGGTAATCGACGTCATACCACTCCACACCCGGGCCGGGGTCGAGCCGGAACACCCGGCTGTCCAGACCGCAACCGAGGTGCACCACCGTCGCATCCTGGTGGACCGCCAGGAATTGGCGCGCCCAGATGTCGTACTCAGCGGTGCGCACGGTGACCAGCGGTGCCCACCTGCCGGTGACGCCGAGCTCCCGCCAGTCGTAGTCGAGGCGGCCCACCGCTTCCTTCGCAAACCGATCGCCCAAGACCGGGCGATCGAACTCGGCGTCGAGCGCTTTGAGATGCAGGGTCGTCAGCATGGTCTGCGCGGCTCCGCTAAGGTCTACTACAGCCTTGTCGGTCATTGCGTTGAGGCTAGTGCTTCAGCGGCAGCGCACAACCCGACTCGTCGCAACAGATGTCGGCCGGGAATCGTCGCCAGAACAATTCGGAGGTGTGAACTGGTGGATATCGCCAGAGCCAGGCCGCGGGTCTTGCTCCTTTGCTACAGCTACACCGGACAGTCGCTCAAGGTGTTACAGGCCGCGGGAGCGACGTTCCGGGAGCTGGGATGCGATGTGTTCACGGCCGAGATCGAATTCACCGATCCGCGCTTTGCCGATAGATTCACCCGTTTCCCGATGCAACGCGTGTGGCCGGACATGCTCAGCGTGCTGCCTGCCCAGATTCGCCGCTCCAGTGGGGAGATCCGGATACCGGATGAGGTGCTCGATGCCGGGTACGACTTGATCTGCATCGGTTCTCCGACCTGGTGGCGGACCACGAACATGCCGCTGCGCTCGTTCCTGAAGTCGAATCAAGCTCGACAGGTACTCGCGGGCAAGGCTTTTGCGGTGTTCGTCGTCTGTCGGGCGAGCTGGCGGGACAACCTCAGGACGGTACGCAAGCTCGGCGAGAAGGCCGGCGGCGAGTGCGTGGGCGGAGTGCACTTCACTTATCCGGGGGGCCCGCTTCACTCGATGCTTTCGCTGACCAGTTACCTGGGGTCTGGGCAGTCCCGCGATCGATACCTGGGCTTGCGCATTCCACCGACCAACATCCGGCCCGAGCAGCTGGAGCAGACGCGGGCGTTCGCTTCCGCGCTGGCAAACCGGTTGTTCGGAAAGAGCCAGGCCATGTCCGACAGCGAAACGGCGTAGTTCCGATGCCGCGTTCATTCGACGTGTCGGTCGCGTCCCCTGCCAGCGTCGAAGAAGTCCACCGCGCCTTCGGCAGCGAGGCCTACTGGCTGGCGCGGTTCGTGGCGTTCGGTACCAGCACCACACTGGAGTCGTTGGTCGTGGATTCCGACGGCACGGTAACCGTGCGGACGATCCAGGACCTGCGCCGCGACGGACTGCCCCGGTTGCTCGCCAAGTTCTATCCGGGTGATCTGAAACTGTTGAGCACCGAGACTTGGCAGCCGGTCGGCGCCCGACAGGTGCGCGGGGAGGTCAGCATCGCGGCGGCGGGGGCGCCCGGAGCGGGCCGCGGCGAGGCGTTGCTCATGCCGATGGGGGACGGCTCGCAACTGAGCTTCAGCGGAGATGTGGAATTCAAGGTCCCGCTGGTCGGTGGCAAGATCGAGAGCTTCATCAGTAACCTGTTGGACCAACACATCCCGGAAGTTCAGCGCTTCACCACGGGGTGGATCACCGAGCATGCTTGATGACCTAGCCGACGGGATCGGCTGTGCCCCTTGACGATATCCTTACGGATGTGACCGCCATGCCAGACTCCGGCACTGCCACCCCTGCTGCGTCCGGGGTCGTGCCAACCACATCGGAAGCGCTTGCCCGCCTCGACATGTCGCTGGTCGAAGCGATGATGACCCAGCGGGCGGTGCGACGCGTGCTGCCCGACCCGGTCGACGACCAACTGGTGTTGAAGTGCATAGAGCTGGCGCTGCGGGCGCCGACCGGCGCGAACGGGCAGAACTGGGAGTTCATCGTCGTGAAGGATCGCCGCGTCATGGCGAAACTCGCCAGGCGCTACCGCCAGGCGTGGAAGCCTTACCACGCCATCGTCATTCGGCGCGCCGCCGCGCGAGACCCGTCGATGGCCAAGACCGCGCGTGCGGTTCAGTGGCAAATCGACCACTTCACCGAGATCCCGGTCCTGGTGGTGGCCTGCCTGCGCATGGGCGCCCGCGAGGGGCGCGTGCCCGTCGTGCGCATGCCGCACGCCGCCGAGTCGGGATACTACGGATCGATCTACCCCAGCGTTCAGAACCTGTTGCTTGCGGCACGTGCCATGGGGCTGGGTGCGTCTCTCATCACATTGCCGCTGTGGAGTGTGGGTTCGGCGCGCAGGATCCTTAAGCTGCCGCACGACGTGACTCCGTGTTGCATCGTGCCGCTCGGGTGGCCACGGGGGGGCTATGGGCCGACGACGCGTCGGCCGGTGGACGAGGTGACCCACTTCGATGCCTACGGCAGCCGGGCCTTGCTCGACATGTAGTGGCTCGAGATTCTTCGCCGATGTGAGCACCTCGGCGAGGAGGGCAGCGGACCGGGGAGGGGGGCCAACACCAGTTACAACAAGATGGGACGAGCGAAGTGCGCCTCATTTGGATCACTCATGCAATCCGCGGCAGGTC
>CAYLWH010000180.1:0-4566 GCA_964387245.1 uncultured Mycobacterium sp. | reverse complement strand
ACGTACCGATCGACTACACGATTGCCCTGCCGCAGTGGTCGATGGACGGGGGCACCGTGCAAGTCCACATTCCGCTTTCGGCGCTTCGTCCGATCCTGCGCCCAGAGTTCGGCGGCGCATAGACCCCAGACGTGCGGAATCAGCCGGGCGGCCGGCTGATTCGTTGCACGGCGAAGTCCGCGGCCCGATTGATCGACCCGTCGCTGCCGTACATGACGTGGGCCGCGTTGTCGTCGCCATCGGGATCGCAGATGGGATCGCCGGCATTGCACACGTCGATCGTCTTCGATGCATACCGTGAACCGATGGCGATCGGTGGCGCGCCGATCAAATCCAGGAAGAGGCCCGACGGTTTGCCGAACAGGACCACCGCGGCGACACTGTCGGCCACCTCGGGCGGCATCGGTTCGGTGATTCCGGGCGGGGGAGTGTAACCGGCCGGTATGGCATCGGTGGTGACGTACCCGATTACGGCCGCACCCTGCGAATATCCGCCGAGCACCATCTGCGTGTCCGGGCAATGGGCGGCGGTTGCCCGGATATGCGAACCTGCGTCGATAACGCCCTGAGCCGCGGTGGGGAAGTCGATCGAAGCCGGATAGTCAACGGCGTAGACGTCCACCGACCGCTGCCCGAGCCGCGCCCGAAGCGAATCGGAAAATGCCAAACCGGTGCCACCCACTCCGGGGGGTTCGGTTGTGCCACGGGCGAATACGACCTCGACGTCCGGGCAGGGCTGCGCCGATACGACGGCACTGCCCGCCAACGGGACCAGGAGTGCCGATGCGGCCAGACCGGCAACTCCGAAAAGGCAAGCTCCTCTCCGGACACGACTGGGTCCATCGATATAGGGCCCAACGATATTGGTACGCATAACCGCCCTTTGTCGACGCAGCCACACCGGCTCTGTCTTCGCCGATGCTACCGGGCCGTACCCGTGACCGCCTTGGTCGGGCGCGTCGCATCGGGCCGCCGGGCCCTTGTCCGAACACCATACATATTCGATAATGTGTATTGTCTTACCGCCAGGTCCGATCGATGCGCGGAGCGCCGGTCTACGAGGAGTACACAGTGACGAATCTTCGAGTTCGGCGCATCCGGTTCGACTTCGGCTCCGACGACATACCGTTCAACTGGCAGCCGGATCGTCCCGCGTCAGCATGCAGTGCAAAGTCGTGTCGTTCTTCGCTCCCGGCTTCGAGAGGTTCATCGTCGACGCGACCCGTGAGGCCATTCCGCTGATGCGGGACCCGTAGGTGGCCGACGAGGCGCAGGCCTATCTGCGCCAGGAGGCGCAACATTCGGCCGCACATTTGAGCCACATCCGGGCGCTGACCCGGCGCTGGCCGGGTCTGCGCGCGACGAGCGACGCGGTCATCGCCTCGTATGACCGGCTCGTCGCCACCAAGCCATTGGCGTGGCGGCTGGCCTACCCCGCGATCGTCGAGGCCACCTTCACCCCTTATTTCAAAGTCTTGCTCGATCACGAGGACAAACTGTTCGAACCGGGCGACGAGCGGGTTGCGTCGATGTTCATCTGGCATTTCTGCGAGGAGATCGAGCACCGCAGCTCGGCACTGCGGGTCTACGATGCCCGTGGCAGGGGGCTTCGGGTACGGCGTGAAGGCCATCGGCGGTGTCGTCAAGCACATGGGCGAGATTCTCGACATCATTTCCGGTGGATTCCAGGAGCACGTACCGCCGGAGGACGGGGCGATTTCGGTCGGCTCATCCCGAAAGGATTATCCCTCAAGGCGTTTCGCGAATCACACCAGGCTGCCCGCGAGTACGGGAATTACCGCTCCACCTATGCCGGTGTGCCCCGGCGGGAGATCCTGTCGATGCTGACCGGGCTGGTGCGGTCCCAGGGCCCCACGACGATCCCACGCACGAAGGACTCCCCGAGCTCGCCGGGCGGTGGTTGGGCAAATACGAGGAGAATCCGAAGATCGCCCCGCACTGGTATTCGGTGGGCATGCGCGGCTCCTGACCGCGTGGACCTGACCGGGCGTCGGTGGGGACACCGGGGGTCTCCGGGTGGGTGTAACCCGGGGATGCCGGCGACGTAGCCTTGCAGTCGTGGCTGACACTGAACCGGTCGCCGTCGTGACCGGCGGAAGTCGCGGCGCCGGGCGCGGTATCGCCTCGGCACTGGCAGCCAGCGGCTGGGTGGTCTATGCCACCGGCAGAACGGTGTCCGATCGCGGTGACGGCATCATCCCGGTGCGGGTCGACCACCGCGACGATGGTGCGGTGGCCGAAGTGTTCGACCGGCTGCGTGCCGAACGTGGACGACTCGACCTCCTGGTCAACAACGCCGCTGCCATCCACGACGAGCTGACCGGGCCGAAGCCGTTCTGGGAGAAGCCGCTCGAACTCGTCGACGTGCTCGACGTGGGCCTTCGATCGGCCTACGTCGCATCCTGGTACGCGGCGCCCTCGATGGTTGCCGCCGGCCGGGGACTGATCGCGTTCACCTCCTCGCCCGGTTCCGTGTGTTACATGCACGGCCCGGCATACGGCGCGCAGAAGGCGGGGATCGACAAACTGGCGGCCGACATGTCGGTCGATTTCCGGGGCACCGGCGTGCACACGGTGTCCATTTGGATGGGCATTCTGCTCACCGAGAAACTCACGGCGGCCTTCGCCGGTCGGCCGGAGATGCTCGACGAGTTCGCCGCACATGCCGAAACCCCGTCATTCACCGGGTATTTGATCGACGCGCTGTACCGCGACCCTGGTTTGGCGGAACTCTGCGGACAGACACTCATCGCGGCGGAGCTGGCCGGACGGTACGGAATCACCGACGAAGGCGGCAGGATCCCGCCATCGCACCGGGAGCTGTTGGGCCCACCGCGAATCCCGCATCCCGCGGTTGTGCGCTAACCTCGATTCCCGGTGCGGAAATTGAATTGAGGTTTCTGCCCGGTGGGCCCCGGTGTCAGCGTGGCGGGAAGCTGAATCGTAGGGTCCGGTTGTTCCACCAGGGGATGGGTGTCTGTTGGTCGGCGTAGCGGGCGTGGATCAGTTGGGGATGGTGGCTGCGGAGTTTGAGCGCGCAGGCTACGCCCTTGTCGGTGATGTGCAGGGTGCCGGTGTCGTCGAGGAAGTGCCGCCAGATGGTGTCGGGGGTGGCGGCGTGGTAGCGGGTGAGGTCGCGGGCGAAGAGGCGGTAGAGGTTGCCGGCGACGACGGTGAGGGTGGTGTCGAGGTCGACGTTGAGTGGGACGCCGCTCGAGAGGGCGTCGAGGTGGAATCCGCTGATGTAGGCGTCGAGTTCGTTTTCGATGCCCATGCGTTCGGCGTAGCGGGCGAAGAGGTCTTTGCCGGGGTTGGTGTGGTCGTTGGTGATGAGCAGGGTGGGTTCGTCGCGGCCGAGGTTGCGGACTGCGATTTGCCGGACGTTGTTGCTGACGTCTTTGAGTTTGATTGTGTCTTTGTGGATTTGGGGCCGGCGGCAGCGGCCGGTGCGGGCGACGGCTACGGTCTTCCATTGGTTGGCCGGCAGCGCGGCGAGGTGGGCGAGTTCGGTGCGGCCGCGTTGGCGCAGGGTGAGCCAGCGGATGCCGCGGCCGGTCAGTTCGTCGAGGACTTTGTATGTGGTCAGTTGGGAGTCGAACACCAGCAGGCCGGGGTCTTGGCCGGTGGCGTGGTGCCAGTAGTCGGCGAAGGCGATGATCTCGCGGGCCTGCTCGGCCTTGGTGAGTTCGGCGTTGGCGTAGACCATTTCGGTGGACGCGTGGTCCTGGGCGAAGAAGGTGAGCACGGCGCGGGTGCGCTGCGAGCGGCGGGGGACGTAGTGTTTTTCCAGCACGGTGTCGGCGCCGTGGTGGCGGATGGCGTGGAAATCGAGGTTGAAGCCTTCGGTGCCGCTGGCCATTCCGAGCGTGCGCAGTTTCTTCACCAGGCCGATGAGCAGTTTCTGGTTGGTCTCACGCGGCACCCGGTAGGAGTAGGAGCCGGCGTGGGTGGCCTTGGGCTGCGCGGTCAGGCCCAGGGCGAACGCGAGGCCGGTGTCGTCGGTGAGTGCGTCGATGTGGTGGGTGCGGGGCGCACGGGCGCACTTGCCAAAAGCAGGGTGCCGAACGACTGCCACGCCGAGATCGCGGTGGTGGCGGGGTAGCCGGCCTCGGCCACCAGCTCGGCCAGGCCCAGTTTGGCCATCGCCGGCAACAACAGCAGCAGGCCGGCGTGCTCGCAGCCGATCTGCTGCGCGGCGGGCCAATCCGCCAATGCGGCGGCCTTGACGGGGTCCAGCTTCGCGGGACTGCCGCGGCTGGTGGTGTCGTCGCGGCGCGGTAATCGGGGCAACCCGGCCTCGTCGAGGATCTGCCACACCGTCTGCGCCGAGACCGGAGTGCCGGCCTCGCCGAGCGTGGCGGCGATCTCGCCGATGCTGCGTCCGCCCGCGCGCAGCCTCAGCACCTTCTCCCGCAGTTCGCCGGTGGCCTTGCGCGGCCCCCTCGGGCGGGGGTTGGCCTCGGTGAACGGCGTGAGCTTGCCGGTGCGCAGCAGGGTGGCCATCTGATGCACCGAGGCGGTGGAGTAGCCGAATCGGTCGGCGAT
>CAYLWH010000179.1:0-4673 GCA_964387245.1 uncultured Mycobacterium sp. | reverse complement strand
TACGAAGCCGGGTGGAACCCGGAGACGGTCGAAATGCTCGATCTGTCAGGCGAACTCGCGCTGGCGCGTAATGACGCTGAGCGCTCTGAGATCTTGGGGTTACCAACTCTGCCTACCTTGGCCGAGTGGCGTGCGGTCCATGAGAGTGTTTTGGAGGCGGCTGCTCGACCGGTCGTCGTGTCCGCGACCCGACTCGCGGCCGAGGAGGCGGCGCGCCGTGAGGCCGAGGATGCCGCGCGCCGCGCCGCGGCCGGCGACCCCGGCCTGGCCAAGGGTGCACGGGACATCGACCTACCACCGTGGCAGAAGGGCCGCTACGGCACGGCGATCGGTCGCGCCGTGCACGGTGTCCTGCAGGCCATTGACCTGTCCACCGGTGCGAGCATTTCCGCGGCGTGCGCAGCGCAGGCCACGGCGGAGGGTGTGCTGGGCAAGGAGAAACACATCGAAGCGCTCTGCCTGAGCGCGCTGCGCTCCGACACCGTCCGCCGCGCCGCGACCGGACGCTGCTGGCGTGAGGTGTACGTCGGTGTCCCCCACGGCGACCGCGTTCTGGAGGGGTACATCGACCTGCTTTACGAAGAGGCCGGCGGACTGGTGATCGTCGACTACAAGACGGACGGCTGGCGAACCGAGGCGGATCTCGACGCGAAAGTCGAGCGGTACCGGGTGCAGTTGCGTGCGTACGCCGATGCGGTTCGCCAGGCGGTTGGGCGGGACGTCGTTCGGGCGGAGTTGCTGTTTCTTGGGCTTGAGGGAGCGGTGGTGCGGGGGGGGGGGGGGGGGGGGGTGTAAGGGGTGGGGGTCACGGGGCGGCCTGCCGATGGCGCATCACAACAGGATGGACAGTCAGTCACATGAACCGTGGGTAGTAGTGGGCAGATGATCGCCCGCGACCGCCACCACCGCGGCGTTCCCTGCGGTACCGCAGGGGGTTGATCTCCGTGCACGACGACCACCACGCCCATCACGCTGGGCTTAATCGATCGCAAGCGGACACGGTGCCGACGTAGCATCAACCACCCACCCAAAGAGGAACCGCGCTTGAACACGGATGGCATCGAAATCGGAGCCTCGGAAGCTGAGGCGCCCGACGTCGTTTCGCGCATCGAAGTTGCGTTGGACCTCCAATTGCAACGCGTGTGGTGGGCTGGTGGGCCGCCGTACCGGGGCACGAAGACACCTTCATCGAACTGAGCAGGAGCTCCGTCCCGATCGGCTACCACAAGTTCATCGGCTGCTGCCTTGAGCTGCGGTTCCCGTTCGACGACCTGGACATCCGCCGCGCGATAATGCAGCGCATCTGGGATGGGCTGGCCGACGGCACCGACTGGCACCTGATCTGGCACTCCGACGACGACCCCGGCGACGGCGTCATCGCCGAACGCCGCTCCCAGCGAGGCTTCAACATTCCGTCCCTCGACGAAACATTCGCCAGCTTCCCGACCCCGGCCCGTTCAAGCAACCGCCACCGTCGACGCCTGAAACACCTCCGTGGGCATCGGCCGGTGCAGGCGCCACGTGATCGCCAGTGGTCTTTCCCCCTCGTGCGAGACGTAGTCGGCCGGCCCCAAGAACACGTACGGCGACGTACCCAGCGCGTTGGTCTTCGCCGCACGGACGAAAAGCAATATGTGCGAACCGCGTTCGCGATGATGGATGTAGCGCTGTCCTGTCGGGGATGTTGACGACGTCGTCGACTGCGACTCCCAATGGAACAAGTCTGGGCTGAGTGCGAAGTCGCGGTACATCGTGGTCGGTGAATAATCTCGGTCGGACTTCTTCAGCGTGATGAGGAATGCATCGGCGTTGACGGTCTGACACCACGCCACCCCCTCCCGCATGGTGCTGGGTGTGCGCTGCTGGGAGGCGAAGCCGAGGGCCGCGAGAATCTCCTCACGGGAGTAACTCGCGTGCAACTGGAGTGGCACGTCCGACAGCGCGGGTGCAACGTCGCCCAAGGAGTACGTGGACCGCCGTGCGTCGTCAAATGCGATGTCGATGACCTGGCGCAGTTCGTCCACGACCGCTTCAACGTGGAGAGCGTGGAGGCCACTGGCAGCACGGTCGAATCCACCACCGTTCGGGAAAAGTGAATAGAACAGCATCTCCGCCAGGCGGCGCTCCGCCGGGCTGTATCCATTGGCCTCGGCGGCGAGAAGTGAACGGTAGGCGGCCCATCGCTGATGATCGTCGACGTGGGCGAACGCGCGGACGCGCTTCACCAGATCGTCTTCGCGCTGCCCTTTACTTCCGCTCAACTTCCCGGCATCCCGACATAGCGTGGTCCACGACCGATTGTTCTTCAGCACATCCGCAAGCTCACGACCCGAAGCATCGAGGTAGGACGCCAACCGGTCGTCGGGATGGGCACGCACCTCCGATACCAGCGTCGTCCAGCGCGGCGCAACCTGCTGTTTGATGTTCTCCAACACCAGTTTCTGCGCGACGCTGTCGAGCACGATTTGACTGCCCGACGGCAGAAACGGAAATCCTTCCTCCACCTGGCGCCGCAACGCGTTGCCACCGACTCCGGACAGCGCGCGGAACCGCTGATCGAACCGAAACTCACGTCGTTGGTGGCCGACGAAATCCAATGCGGTCAGCACAGTCTTGCCCTGCGTGAGGCGCAGCCCGCGGCCGAGTTGCTGAAGAAACACAGTCGCACTTTCGGTGGGCCGCAGGAACAGGACGGTGTCAACCTCGGGAATGTCGAGACCTTCATTGAACAGGTCTACTGCGAAGATGATGTTGATCTCTCGGGTGCGCAAAGCGGTAAGGGCATCGCGGCGGTCGGTCGCCGAGGTGTCGGCAGAGACCGCCGCCGCCGGGATGCCGGCGTCGATGAAGCGTTGGGCCATATAGCGAGCGTGCTCGACACCGACGCAGAATCCCAAGGCGCGCATAGTCACAACGTCGGTGACCTTGTCGTTCAGTTCCTTGAGCACAATGCGAGTGCGGGCATCATCGGCGGTGTAGACGTTGCTCAGCGCGGTCAGGTCGTATCCGCCGCGTTTCCACTGCACGGCCGCCAAGTCCGTACCGTCATGGATGCCGAAGTAGTGGAATGGGCACAGTAGGTTCTGCTCTAGCGCCTCCCAGAGTCGCAGTTCTGCCGCTATGCGCCCGTCGAAGAACTCGCGGACATCGGCTCCGTCCCCACGTTCAGGTGTCGCCGTGAGCCCAAGCAGTTCGATCGGTTCCAGATGGTCGAGCAGTCTGCGGTAGGAAGCGGCTTCGGCGTGGTGGAATTCGTCCACCACCACAACATCGAAGTGATGTGGATCGATGTCGGAGATCCTGCTCTGTGAAAGTGATTGGACGCTGGCAAACACATGGCGCCACTTCTCCGGCTGTTGCCCATCGACGAGCAATTCGCCGAACGTCGCATCGGTGAGGACCTCCTGATACATGCGACGCGACTGCAGCAGGATCTCTTTGCGGTGCGCGACGAACAGCAAGCTGAGATCACGGCCGTGGGTATCTCGTGTCAAGCGGCGGTAGTCCAGGGCGGCGATGACGGTCTTGCCGGTTCCGGTAGCGGCGACGATCAGGTTGCGATGACGGTCGTGGATGGTGCGTTCGGCGTCGAGTTCTTCGAGTATCTCGGCCTGGAACGGCTTCGGGTGCACTTCCAGTCCCGACAACGTGACGGTCAGCCGATCCCGTGGCCGACTACCGGAGGCCGTCTCCAGCGCCGCACGCAGCCGCTCACAGTCTACCGCCGGATCGTAGAGTTCGAATTCGCGGTTCTCCCAATAGGAGTCAAAGGTCGCACGGAACTTCTCCAACAGATGTGGTGTGGACATCGCCGAGAGCCGGACGTTCCATTCCAACCCATCCACCAGGGCGGCATGCGATAAGTTGCTCGATCCCACGTATGCGGTGTGAAATCCGGTATTGCGTCGCAACAGCCACGCTTTGGCGTGCAGGCGGGTGCGGTCAGTTTCGTAGTTCACCCGAACTTCAGCACCGAACTCGTTGACGAGGGCGTCGAGTGCTCTGGCATCGGTGGCACCGAGGTACGTAGAGGTGATGACGCGGAGCGGTATGCCGCGCAGCTTGAGTTCGTTGAGCTGGCTTTCCAGCAAGCGAACGCCTTGCCACTTGACGAACGCACAGAGCAGGTCGACGCGGTCGGCGGTAGCAAGTTCGGCACGCAGTTCCGCCGCCAGATTCGGTTCGTTTCGGGCGTTCGTCATCAAGGCTGCGTCCGAGAACGGTGTCGCCGGCCGCCGCAGCCTCGCGGTGCTCAGCGCGGATGCCGACGCGACCTCGTCGAGACGAGCGATCTTGCCTGTCTCTCGTTCGTGGAGGTTCTCGTCGCCGGCACTCTGGTCCGGTAACACCCGCAGAATCCGCCGGGCCAAATCCGCGCGCTTCTCGGCGCTTCCGACCGACCGCAGCGACCTTTCGATGATCGGTGCGAGATGCCGCGAGATCGCCAGCGCTTGCTCGGCCTCGTCGACGGTTCCGAACTCCGCGCGCAGGTCGGCGCCGTGCTGCGTCAATTCCTGATTGAGCCGCTCGGTGAGCAGCGACTCGTACACGCCCACTTCCACGTCCGGAGGTTAGCGGACGGGGACGACACCTGGTGGCATTGCGGTGGTGTCCAGAGGCGGATTCCGCCGGCGGGTTGCGCGCATACTTGTCGGATGGATGGCCGCTCAATC
>CAYLWH010000178.1:0-4871 GCA_964387245.1 uncultured Mycobacterium sp. | reverse complement strand
TTGGTAGCAGGCTAGCAGCCGAACTGGAACGTGTTCCACCAGCTGTATTCGGTCACCCCAGTCGCCAACGTGCGTACCAGGCTGACCGCATCTACTGGCGGCGTTCGCCGTCATGTCATCGGCGCCGGCGCCGAGATCGGCCTGCGGGCTCTGGCCTGATCACATCTGGACGGTCCCGGACGGCAGGCCGCAAACACCGGCGATCGCGCACAGCACAGCACAGCACAGCACAGCACGATGATGCCGAACAACACCGCTTCCACCGCCGAGAAGACGCGCGGATTGCGCTCCCACCGGGCGATGACGGATAGGATCGCCGCGGGCACATACCGGATGCACGACAACAGCAAGGTGGTCCCAGCCCGCCGCCCTCACCAGGAACAGCGTGTAGATCGTGGCGAGCGCCCGATGATCGCGTCGGTCACCAGTGATCCGCGGTCCTGCTCGTAGGTTTCCCAGGTGATCGTGAGACGACGTTTCTATTCGCTTGTTAGCGAGACCCTATCGGGCACGTCATCATCAAGATCAGCGTACAGACAGGATCGACCTGTTTCTATTCGCTTGTTAGCCTGGATTTTTCGCGGAGTGCCGGCATAGCTGGGTGTTGATACGCGAAAGTGCTTGTCCTGCAACACATAATGGGACTTCTCAAGGGTTCCATATGTCGAGCGGAAGGCACTTCGCGAGTGTGAGTATCGTGGCGGCGCGGCGGGTGAAAGTATCGGCCGACGGGCACGGGGTGGTGTCGCGCGCCGGGATGGGGCTGTTGCGGGAGCTGGCCGATCTGACCGGGTTGTCCGCGCAGGTCACGGCGGTGTTGGCCGACACCTACAAGGGGCCATGGGTGTATGCCGCCGGGGGCGGTGTTCGCCGATCTGGCTGCGGCGGTGGCCGACGGGGCGGACTGTATCGACGGGGTCGGGCAGCTGTGTGGGGATCGTGAGCATGTGTTCGGGGCGAAGGCCTCGACGGCGACCATGTGGCGGCTGGTCGATACGCGTATCGACGCCGCGCACCTACCAAAGGTTCGTGGCGCCCGGGCTGTGGCGCGGGCGGCGGCGTGGGCTGCCGGAGCCGCGCCCCCCGGCTGGTCAGGCCCTCTGTATCGACATCGAGGCCACCTTGGTCATCGACCATTCCGACAACAAGGCCAAGGCAGCCCCGACCTGGAAGAAGACCTTCGGCCACCACCCGTTGCCGGCGTTTCCGGACCGCCCGCAGATCGCCGGCGGGGAAGCCCTGGCCGGGCTGTTGCGAGCCGGCAACGCCGAGTCCAACACCGCCGCCGACCACATCACCGTCCTGGGCGTCCGGACCCGCGCGATCCGAACACACCCGCGGTGGTGGTGCGCTCGGATTCGGCCGGGGCCACCCACCGCTTTGCCGCCGCCTGCCGCGATCAGGGGCCGGGTTCTCCTTCGGCTTCCCCGTCGATGCCCGGGTCCGGGACGCCGTGGACACCCTCAACCTCGCCGATAGCTGGTACCCGGCGATCGACTCAAGAGGTGACATCCGGGACGGGGCGTGGGTGGCCGAGGCCACCGGCCTGGTCAACCTGTCCACCTGGCCCACCGGGACCCGGCTGGTCCTGCGCAAGGAGCGCCCCCACCCGGGGGCGCAGTTGCGCTTCACCGACGACGACGGCATGCGGGTCACCGCGTTCATCACCGACACCGCACCCGGGGTCGTCCCGGGGCAATTGGCCGGCCTGGAACTGCGCCACCGCCAACACGCCCGCGTCGAGGACCGCATCCGCGAAGCCAAAGCCACCGGACTGGCCAACCTGCCCTGCCACGACTTCGACTCCAACGCCGCCCGGCTCGAAATCGTCCTGACCGCAGCAGACCTGGTCGCCTGGGCCAAACTCCTCGGATTCACCGACACCCCGCAGCTGGCCCGCGCCGAGATCACCACGTTCGGCTACCGGGTCCTGCACACCACACCGCCGCCCGCATCACCCGCGGCGCCCGCCAACTACGCCTGCGTATCGACGCCACCTGGCGCTGGGCCACCCCCACCGCGACCGCCTGGCAACGCCTCCGCGCCGCCTTCCCCTGAACAGCAGCCGCACCACCCTGACCCTCTACACACCTCAAGCCCAAAACGACTACCGTTCAGCAACTTTCGGGGCTCAGCACCGCCGAACCCCACCAGCGCGAAAAATCAAGGCTAAGCACCTGACGAAACGCAAGCACCAGTCCACTGTGTCGAAGATGGCGACCCGGCATCGGGCCACCATCGATACACCACACGGGAAATGGGTGTGCTTTGAAGTCCGCGTCGAACGCACAGGCAAGCAGCCGCTGGTCGCACGGTTCCGCGGGATACCCCTCGCAGGCAACAAGACTGCGGTCCTCATCGACCGCGTCCCTGCCCAGTTCCCGCACCCCCGCAAGGAGCTGGTCGTGCGGCTCCTCAAACGGCGGTGCGAGCTGTGTCGACAACCGGACAAGGTGGTAGTTCACCAAGTCCGCAAGCTCCAGCCTCGGAACACCTGGGACAGGCCAACCCGAATGGGCGGCCCTCGTGGCCAGGAAACGGCGCAAGACGCTCGTCGTCTGCCACCCCCTGCCACGGCGCCATCCACGGGCGCATCACCGCCAACGCGGCGCAGATCACTGGAGAGCCGGATGCTCGGAAACGGCCAGTCCGGTTCGGCGGGAGGCCGCGCGGAAAAGGATCAGGCACAACCGGACACCTCGCCGCACGGCCCACCAAGTCTGCATTACGGGGAGTACCGGGGGTGAAAGTTGACATTGCCACACTGGCCGGCTGCCGACCGGAAGCCGAAGAAGATTCCGAAACGGCCTTGGCGTATACGTGGATTCCGGCATCCAGGCCGTGCATTCGTATCGCCAGGCGCTGGAACACCAACGCCAGCATCAATGTCCCGATGCCGGCGATCGTCCATCAGATAAGTGTGCGTCGAGGACACCGGCTTCAGTGGCGACAATCCTCGGAGGACGGATGAACACGGGCCGGTGCAAGTATCAACCCAGCGGATCGCGCCAGCGCACACCTGCGAATCGCCTGAAATCAGTGTCGGTTGAGCACAGTTCGGCGCCGTGTTCGATGGCCAGCGCCGCGAGATGCACGTCGCTGGTCAGGTTGCCGGCGGCGCCGAGCCCACTGAGCAGCTCACGTAGCAGGTGCGCATGCCGGTCGGTGGGGTGTACGACGGTCACGCACGGCTGCTGCAGCCATCCGCCTATGACGTCGAACGCTTCGTCGACCGTCAGCGGCCGCTCGAATACCGCTGCCCGCGTGGATAACCGAACGAATCCAACCAAGACGTTCCAAGCGAACGCGACAGTGCCCGAACCCGACAGCGTCTCGTCCAGCCACCGTCGCGCCGGGCCGTGCCGCGCAGACGACTCGTCGATCGCGTAGATCAGAATGTTCAAGTCCAACAGTTTCATTTGCGGAGCGCGAGCTTGTGCAGGATCTCTGCGTCCTCGTCGGCCGCCGCGAGCGCCAGCGCCTTGTCGATGTCGATTCCGGCGCGCAGTCCCAGGTCGCGGCTCGGCGTCCGGTAGGGGCGCTCGGCGCGCTCGTCACTGAGTCCGCGTCGCACGGCGTCGTTGAGCGCGACCTTGAACGACGTGCCGCGCTCCCTGGCGGCGCGCTGCAACGCGGCGACCACGTCGGGGTCGAGCGTCACCGTAGTACGCATACGGCATCATAGCATCATGATTGCTGCTGTCATGATGCTGCTGTGTTGGCGCGCGGTCCTGCCCACCAGACGCAGAATCCCCCATTTCCGAGAGGAAATGGGGGATTCTGCGTCTGCTCGCGCAGGGAACTAGATCACTTGTGGATCTTGGTGACCCGGCCGGCGCCGACGGTACGGCCGCCCTCACGGATCGCGAACCGCAGGCCCTCGTCCATGGCGACGGGCTGGATCAGCTTGACCGAGATGTCGGTGTTGTCACCGGGCATCACCATCTCGGTGCCGTCCGGCAACGTCACCACACCGGTCACGTCGGTGGTGCGGAAGTAGAACTGCGGACGGTAGTTGTTGAAGAACGGCGTATGCCGACCGCCCTCGTCCTTGCTCAGGATGTAGACGCTGCCTTCGAACTCGGTGTGCGGCGTGGTGGTGCCGGGCTTGACCACAACCTGGCCACGCTCGACGTCCTCACGCTTGACACCACGGACCAGCAGGCCGACGTTGTCGCCCGCCTGACCCTGGTCGAGCAGCTTGCGGAACATCTCCACACCGGTGACGGTGGTCTTCGTGACGGTCGGCCTGATGCCGACGATCTCGACTTCCTCGTTCACGTTGACCTTGCCACGCTCGACGCGACCGGTGACAACGGTGCCACGGCCGGTGATGGTGAAGACATCCTCGACGGGCATCAGGAACGGCTTGTCGGTCTCGCGAACCGGATCCGGGATCGACTCGTCGACGGCGTCCATCAGCTCTTCGACGGACTTGACCCACTCCGGGTCGCCCTCGAGAGCCTTCAGCGCCGACACCTTGATGACCGGGGCATCCTCGTCGAACTCCTGGGCGGCCAGCAGTTCGCGGACCTCCAGTTCGACGAGCTCGATGAGCTCTTCGTCGTCGACCATGTCGGCCTTGTTCAGCGCGACCAGAATGTAGGGCACGCCGACCTGGCGGGCGAGCAGCACATGCTCACGGGTCTGCGGCATCGGGCCGTCGGTGGCGGCGACCACGAGGATTGCGCCGTCCATCTGGGCGGCACCGGTGATCATGTTCTTGATGTAGTCAGCGTGGCCGGGCGCATCGACGTGTGCGTAGTGCCGCTTCTCGGTCTGGTACTCAACATGGCTGATGTTGATCGTGATGCCACGCTGACGCTCCTCGGGCGCATTGTCGATCTGGTCGAATGCGCGCGACTCGTTCA
>CAYLWH010000177.1:0-4979 GCA_964387245.1 uncultured Mycobacterium sp. | reverse complement strand
TTCACCTTGACCGTCGGGCCCGCGATCTGATCGTTGTAGATCGCGCCCGAACCGTTGGCGGTCTGCTGGGTGTTGCCGTTGCCGAACTGGTTCTTTGGCAGCGCCTTCTCGATGGCGTCCAGAACGGGTCGGTTGGTATTGCCGGTGATCCCATTCAGCGCGGAGCGCACCGAGTCGAGAACCGGGTGGGTCACCTGGGGGGTGGTCTCGCCTGTGGTGTCGGCGTCGTTGCCGTTTTCCTCGCTGTCGTTGGAGATCGCAGTCAGCTCACTGTGGTTGGTCCCGAACAGTGCGAACTGCGGTGCCCAGATGTTGTTGGACAGGATCGAGATCTGGGTGACGTTCCCGTTACCGGTGACGGCGAAGATGCCGGCCAACGGGTTGCTCCCGTTGACGTTGGTCACGGCGCGGGGGGACAAGACGGGCTTGCCCTCGTCATCGAGGAGGGGGTCACCGTTGTCATCGAGGAGGGGGACGTTGCCGTTGCCGTTGGTGTAGGCGTCATTGCCGTCGGTGTAAGCAACGATGGTGTTGTCACCGACCAGCGCGAACTGTGGGGCGATGATGTTGTTGCTCAGGATCTGGATCTGGATGATGTTGCCGTTGCCGGTGACGAAGGCGAACCCGTTCTCGCCGAACGTGCTGCTGCCGTTCCCGTTGACCTTGGCGACGTTGCCCTGCGACCAGAGGTCGGCATCATTGTCACCGAAGACCGAGACCTGCGGGGCGATGATGTTGCCCTGCAGGAACGCGACCTGGAGGACGTTTCCGTTGCCGTCCATCAGCAGACCGTGACCGATCTCGCCGGTGCTGTCGGTGTCGCTCAGGTTCCCGTTGTACTCGGCCCAGTTGCCGTAGGCGGTCTGGTGGGAGATGTTGTCGGTCCCCAGCGCCAACTGTGGGGCGACGATGTTGCCGCCGGTGGCGAACTGCACCACATTGCCCGCGCCCAGGCCCAGCAGCCACCACTGGCCGCTGATGTCATTGCCGCGTCCCGCAGCCTCGTTGGCGTCGGTGCGGTTGTTGGAGAAGTTGGGGTTCTCCAACAGCGTGTACTGCGGATCGAAGATCCCCTGGCCGAAGCTGGCCTGGATGGTGTTCTCCCCCGGCTGCGGGAGGTCGATTGTCGATGCTGCCTGAGAGGCCGGGCTGATGGCCAGTCCCACGGCGATGGCGGCGCTGGCCACTCCTACTGAGAGGCTCTTCGCCTTGGGTGTTCCCCCTTGAATAACGGACACGGTACTGCCTTTCACTGGTGTTGGATTGAGATTGAAACAGAGGTGCGCGGGGCCGCTCAACGTGAACGCGACCCCGCGCATCCCCCTTGTTCAACTACCGATCACACCCCCGAGGGGTAGCGGTCAGTCGTTGCCGATCCAGGTGGACGAACCGTTGCCGTTGCCGGACGACGTGTTCACCGACGTGTAGTTGTCGGCGTAGTTGTTCTCCGCCGTGGCGGACTGCTTTGCCTTCTGCCCGTTGGAGAGCTTGGCGTCCGCAGAGGCCTTCGCCTTCCTGGCTGTCGCGCTCCCTCCGGTCGCGCTGCCCAGGCTGGCGTTGGTCGGTGCCTGGATCTGGATCGGTATTGCGCCGAGCCCGAGCTGGGTGTTGTTGACCAAGCCGGCACCGGTGCCGGCGGACTGGGTGGTGTTGCCGTTGCCGATCTGGCCGCTGTTCGTCACGTTGGTGGTCTTGTTGGTCGTGGTGGTCCTGGTCTTGGTGACCGACACCGACGGCTTGTCGGGCTTGCTCGGCCGCTCCTTAGCCGAGGCGGTCCCGGCCAGGCCGATTCCCGCAACGCTGACAGCGCCGATCATCACGGCCCCTGCTACTGCTTTGCGAACCTCCATGGTGGAGATCCTCCTTCATTTCTGAGTTGGAGGTCGGCGGGATCCCACCGACCTGGGCGGCCCGGTCAAACCAGACCCCGTCAACGGGCAGTTGTGGATGCCCAGCCACTATTCAGTTCTCTTGTGCCAGTGCGAATCCGAGTAGGCCGGATTCCCGAGTGCGCCTGTCCGGCAGGCGCCGATGCCGCACATCGGCGGTGATCCTGAAGCCGGTGGGCCGAGACCGGACGGGCCTCGTGTGCAAGCCTGTTCGCCAGAGTCGCCCTGGCAATCCATCCAGCTAACTCAGAGATCACCACACCACTATCGGTGCCCCGACCCGTCGGCGTATATGGACCATCGGAGCCAATTCAGGCTGGACCGCGGTCTAGTTCCTCGATGGATTCCGATTCGACCCGAGCGCTCGGCCAGCGGCGACGGCTGCGACACGAGTACTCACGCCGAGCTTTGTCAGGAGCTTGTGGACGTGGTTCTTGACCGGATGAACCGCAATGTCCATCCGGGCTGCCATCTCACTGTTCGATCGGCCTAGTTCCAGCATGCCGAGGATCTGGGCCTCCTGCGCCGTGAGATCCAGATCCGTTCCCGTGTGTTGCGGCCGGGGCACCGGCTCGGTATTCGGCGCAGCGAAGCCGCGGCCATCGAAGGTCGGCGAAAGTACTCTCCGGCAGCGACTTTGCGTGTCAATACGATCAGATCATCGAGTGATTGCCCGGGCATGTGATAGCCGGCGACACCCACCTCGGCGCACGCAATCATGTCTGCCTCATCCTCTTCCGGAATTCCGAAAGCGATCACCCGCGCACCGGGAAGAGGTCGGTCACGGCGCGCAATAACGCGCAATAACAGGTCGCGGCCGGATGTGGCCATGCTGAGCAGAACCACACTCGTGCGCTCGTCTTGAGCTGCCTCCACCAGCGAGGGCACCTCCCACGCCAGGCCCGTAACCGCTATCCCGTCCACGGCGAGGATGGCAGCAAGATTTCCCCGGAAAGAGCGTGCAATCGTCGATGATCAACACTCCACGGAGTCAATAGCGCCGCACGTCATGGCCCACTCCGCGGGCGCCGTCGGCAGCCCGGGCCTTGCTTCGGGTAACCCATGGTCTGCCGATACAACGACCAACCAGCGAACTCACAGTGCGCGCGGCAACATACGCGGTTGTCACCGACCGGTGCGGCCGGTCAGCAACAACGTCTCCGCATCGCATGGAGTTGCTGAGACCCCCAACCACGATCGGCATTCGTTCGGCCGGCTGTCCATCGGTGTTCGTCGTATGCGGCGATAAACATGCGGTTGCCGCGCCGGCCACAAGGCCGTTCTTTCGGTGTACTCGGCAGCCAACCGGACCCTGGGCCGCTCACGCCGGTTTTCTTGGAATTACTGCCGCGCAACGGTTCATGTTTTGGGGCTGCGGCCCTGACATCGTATGAATAGCAGGCCCGTGCGGGATGCGGTTGAACCGTTCGAACTGTACTCAGCGCATGGCGTGCACAGTCGACGTCTCAGTGCGAAGCCGGTACCCGCTAATCGGCATGGCACCGATCTACTGGCGTCCTCGGCTGCCCCAACGCATACGGACCATCGGAGCCGTTTCACACTCGCTCTGTACCTAGTCCCTTGATGTACGTCTCGTCGGATTGGCGGGACGACCGGAAGACGGCCGCGGCCTCGCAGCGCGTACTGACGCCGAGCTTGCCCAGCACGCTATGAACATGGTTCTTCACCGTGTGGAGTGCGATACACAGTCGGTCGGCGATCTCGCGATTGGACATTCCCCTTTCCAGCATCCGCAGGACCTGGGCCTCGCGTGCGGTCAGAACCGATTCCGTAGGCGCCGACTGCCGTTGTGCGGCAAGCGTCGACAGGCGCTTCATCAGGATCATGCACACCGTCGACGGATAGCTCAGCTCCCCGTCGATCACTTTCGAAATCATCTGGACGAGGTCGTCGAGCGATTCATTGCGTAGGTGATAGCCGGCTACCCCGGCTTCAGCGCAGGCAACGATCGTTGCTTCGTCATCATCGGATATCCCCAGTGCGATCACCTTCACCTGCGGGCACTTCTCGCGCATCCAGTGCAACAGCGTCACATACTCGCGGCTACCCATGTTGATGAGCACGATGTCTGGAACCGCATCGCACAATGACGCGCTCAACGATCGAAGATCTCCGGCAACCGCAGGTATCGCAGCTCCATTGACGGTAAAGACCGCGGCTAAGTTCTCCCGATGCAGCTTGCTGTCGTCGACGATCAGGATCCTGACATCGGGGAGCTGACTCCCAAGTACACCCAGATGGCTGTGCCCATTTCGCGGTGTCCGGTCCATCAAGTCTGATGGCCACTTGTGCTGCGAAGACGGATAGTCGGGATTGACGGCTCCCGGTGCCAGCTTCGGAATTGGCGGCGGCTGCCCGGTGGGCTGAGCTGATCGGCGACTGAGTCCGTTTGGCGTTGCCGCGCCTTCGAGGTCTCGTCGCATTCGCCGAATGTCGTCAGCTGACGGAACCAGACCCAGGTGGCTGCGTTCACGATCTTCCTCTGTCGGTTGTCTAAGACGAGCCATCTCCCGACCCCCCTCCAATACTCGCCGAGCATTTTTCAGGACTATGTCGAACCGGGACGGAGGCGAGGTGACCATCAGATGACCACGCCGGCGCAATACTCGAAACGGCGGGAGCACCCATGTCGATCTCGTGGCCCGAGTCCTGTTGCATGAGCCCTCCCCATCTGGCCTCCGCAGAACGCTGCGGCTGTCTTAGCTGTGACATCTTCGCTTCGAAGCCGCCGCATGGCCAGCGCTTGCTGCCAACCTGTCGATCAAAAAACTGTCGTGATGGTAAATGGTTGCCAGCGCATCGGTCAATGGAACTAGTTCTTTGGGTCTACGCAGAGATCCAGTTCAGCCTTCGTGTGTG
The DNA here is from genome assembly GCA_964387245.1 of uncultured Mycobacterium sp. GTDB lineage: Bacteria > Actinomycetota > Actinomycetes > Mycobacteriales > Mycobacteriaceae > Mycobacterium. Next base: position 210 of record CAYLWH010000177.1, on the reverse strand, counting down.
CCCCGCCCGGCCCACCAGCGCTAGCTTGCGGTAGAGATCGAAGGCAAAGGTTTCACGCTTCCCCGACATAGCTGCAGCTAGAATTGGTCGAACGGATGATTACTAGGCCCCGTGCTAGATCGGTGGCGCCCACAACGCACGGATACTCCCAACATCCATGCTGCCGAGTGCCGAACCGGTCAGTACGACAGTTAGCTGGCGGCCGTCCAC